>JAROAZ010000023.1 GCA_029432775.1 Pontiellaceae bacterium B12227
AAATGCCCCGCTGTTGGTCAGCATGGCCCCATCGAGTAGGTCAATCGAGATGTCCGTTCCGGCCAGAGTCACATCGCCTTGTGCAGTCAGTTCCGTAGCCTCACCAGTAACAAAAAGTTGATTGTGTCCGGCGCCAGTGACAGACATACCTCCTGCATTAAATATGATTCCGCCGGAAGCAACTGCAACCAGATTATTTGATCCCGCTATATTTAGATCGCCACCATTGGCAAGCAGGCCTACATTCGTGACGCATACCAAAAGATTGTCCCCATTTAGGTTCATTCCATTATGGGTACTTAATACAGAGTTGGTTCCGGAGACAATGATTTTAGCTTCCGATCCGGTCAGCTCAAACAAGCCCCCATTCGTTAGGATGGAACCGGAACCAATTAACAACTGCTGTCCCTCGCCATGAAAGACCATGCCCCCGGCAACAGAAAGGTCCGTTCCTTTTAGAGCGATGCTATTATTCGATCCTCCAACGGTCAAAGAACCTCCTGTATTTAGTGCACCCCCATCAGTGATGAGAAGCACATTGTCACTGCCTCCATCGACCCACTCGCCATCTAACGTGCGCCCTCCAATTTCAACATCACCGGCAACCTGAATTGTGGAGTTTGATCCGGAAATAAAGATCTGATTGCGGTCACCTCCCTCGGCAAAATCACCCATGGTCATAGTGGCGACATCCACTAAAGCCCCATTTGTGACAATCAGCGCGTTCCCGCTGGAAAGATCGCCAATATGTAAATTATCGGCTCCAGCGGTCCATGCCGCATTAGAACCATTTAACATGAGTATTTGACCGTCCCTAAGGAAGAGGGTCCCTCTTTCTACAAATTGATCATTAATATTGTATTCACTAAAGACAGGAGCCTCACCCTGACACTCAAGAATACCGCCATCGCGCCAATAAAAGGTCGCATTTGTATTCCATCCTATTGCGGCCCCAAAATCTTCCTTCACCGTAAGCCGCCCACCATTAATCAGCGTCAGCGAATTTTCATCATGAATATAGGATCCTAATCCTTCTAATACCAAATTTCCGCCATCAGCAATTAAGACCGTGTTATCAATTGAATTCGTTTCCCCGATCTGAATTTGTCCAATCTGGACAAAGCCGCCTTTTATTATCGTCAGTTTATTATTTTCTCCTGTCATTTGAAACTGGTCAGCCAAAGCCTGCGCACCATTTTCAACAACCAGGCTATTATTTCCATCATTGGTGGAGGAACCTATATTTAACGTCAGGCCGGTACGATTCCACAAGGCGTTCGTTCCATTAAGCACCACGTTCACCCCGTTTGAAATTCCATCCATGAATAGATTACGATGAGCCTCTAGCCCCCCGCCAGTCTGCAGCTCAAAGCCGGACATATTGGCATTGAAATCCATTTCTACTTCAAGCCATCCCCCATTTGTCACTTGAAGCGAATTTCCAGTCCCAGCAATCGTGAGCGCATCCAAAACATGCGTTCGTGCTCCATCGGAAACAAACATTTGGTTCGTCATGGTTCCTGCAGCACCGATAACCAGATTGTTCACAGTTAACTCCGTATCAATCCCGCTTAGATCCATGGCGTTATAATTTCCACCCGCACCAAGCGTAGCGTGACTGATAGAAGCGGAAGCTCCATCCTCAAAAGAAACATTGTTAGAGTTTGAAAGGCCTCCCACAGCGAACAGATTGCTTCCAAAATTCCATCTTGCTTCTGAACCAATCAGGTTAACGGTCCGATTTGATTCAACCTGATCTAATCCGCTTAACTCTCCGCGAACTTTAAGCGTATTGCCCGTCTCGTAGATAAACCCGTCCATCGAAGCATTAAAAGTAGTTCCAACATCCAGCGAACCGGCACTGCCCAACGTTAATGTATTCCCTACCCCAAGAATATTCACTCCGCCAGAAACCACCAGATTGCCATGGTCTTTAACCACTACGCTATTCCCCGAGTTATTCGTTGCACCAATATTCAGGGAAGATGCCTGCCAAGTGGAATTGCTCAGACTCACTTCGACCGTGTTATTCGAGGAAGCCCCCGCATATCCAACAAATGCATTTCCACTCGTTAGGGTTAAATCGCTTGTATCAGTAACATCAAAATCAGCAATTAGCTTTAAACGGTTGCCTTCTGTGTACTTCCCTACGTAAGTATCACCCCATTCCGTATCGTCAATAATAAGCACATCGCGCCGATTCTCGATCAAATGATCTTCAGCGAAGGCACTCCCATTTACTCCGAACACACATGCAATCCCGAGCCATCGAGCCGCTCTAATCCACCTATTCATGACTACCCCTTAACGAATTATTGGTCCAGAGGGAGCCGAAATCGCTCACCAGTACCGTATTATTATCAGAACCATAAAGTTCTCCCACCATACCGACCCCATCAAAAACAGAGCCGCCTTTCACATTCTTGAGACTGTTGCCTGACGTTTGCCGCCTAGTAGTGAGCTGAAAGCCTAAATCCACCTGATTGGATATGGTACTTGCACTTCCCCCACCAATCACATTTGCATATACTCTTGATGCAATACCCAAAAGAACCACCTCTAAAACGAGTCCACTGGACTTCATACCTACCCCCTAAGATCTTCACTTCTACTTTTGAAATAATTTCAGACATTAAATTTCCCTTAAAGAGAGCAATATGCGTACCAACAAGTACGTAATTTACTCTCAAGAACACAAATCTTCCACCACCGATGATTCTACGCTAGAATAAGCGGTATTAACGGAGGTTTATCATGAGAGGTCACATCATTACAGAAGACCGGTTTCTGCATCAGGGGATCGACCATCATCTGTTCATCACGCAGGCCGACGGCGCGGAGAATGAATTCCGTTTTGAGGTGCGGCGTATCGCTCCCGGAGGCGACCACCCCGAGACCATCTATGAAAAAACAGAAGACTTTTCAAAGTGGTTTGAGAAAGATCCCCATGCGGTTATCGGCGAACTGCTCTGCGAAGAAATGACCCTGATTAAAAAGGAGGTCTTTGCCGAAGAGGAGATTCACGTCCACGATCCGTGAGCATGCAAAAGAAAAACCCGGAGTTCCAATCATTGGAAGCTCCGGGTTTTAGCAAGCGACAAGCTTACTCGCTAAACTACGGCAGGACGGTGTCGCCCATCAGGTAGGTATCCACCTCGCGCGCCGCGCCTCGGCCTTCATTGATGGCCCATACGATGAGGGACTGCCCGCGACGGGAATCGCCCGCAGCATAAATTCCTTTCACGTTCGTGGTATAGACCTCGTGATCGGCTTTATAGTTGGAGCGCGCGTCACGCTCGATGTCGAGCTGATCGGCAATTACATCTTCCGGCCCAAGGAAGCCCATGGCGAGCAGGACCAGATCGGCCTCAACCCGCTTTTCAGTTCCTTCAACCGCTTTCGGCATTCTGCCACCGTTACCGTTATCCACCCATTCGACTTCCACGGTATGGATGGCCACCAGATTACCCTCGGCATCGCCTTCAAACTTCTGTGTCATTACCGAGAAGTTACGCGGATCTTTGCCCTGCAGTTTAATGGCTTCCTGCTGACCGTAGTCGGTCTTGATGTTGGCCGGCCACTGCGGCCAGGGATTGGAAACACGGTTACGGTCGGCTTCCGGCTGCGGCATAATTTCGAGCTGCGTTACCTTTTCGCACTCGTGGCGCAGGGAGGTGCCTACACAGTCCGTGCCGGTATCACCCCCGCCAATGACGATTACTTTCTTCCCCTTAGCGGAGATGTAGTTGCCGTCTTCCAGCTTGCTGTCGAGCAGGCTCTTGGTGTTTGCACCCAGGAATTCCATGGCAAAGTGAACGCCCTTCAGATCGCGGCCTTCAACCGGCAGATCCCGGGGCTTGGTGGCACCGGTGGTGAAGACCACGGCATCGAACTGTTTCTTCAGCTCATTCGCTTTTATGTCCTTACCGATTTCAATACCGGTTTTAAATTCAATTCCTTCCGCCGCCAGAATATCAACACGGCGCTGAACCACTGCCTTATCGAGCTTCATGTTCGGAATACCGTACATCAGCAGGCCGCCGATGCGGTCGGCACGCTCGTAGACGGTTACGTTATGACCGGCTTTGTTGAGCTGGGCTGCACAGGCCAGTCCGGCAGGTCCGGAACCGACCACAGCCACCTTTTTATCGGTACGCACTTCCGGCGGCTCAGGAACCACCCAGCCGTTTTCGAAGCCTTTGTCGATGATGGTACGTTCGTTGTCGTGAATGGTGACCGCCGGCTCGTTGATGCCTAGTACGCAACCCGCTTCACACGGAGCCGGACAAACACGACCGGTAAACTCCGGGAAGTTGTTGGTGTGGTGCAGGCGATCCAGCGCTTCCTGCCAGCGGTTGCGGTAGATCAGATCATTCCACTCGGGGATCAGGTTGTTGATCGGGCAGCCGCTTGCGCCGCCTTCCATCATTTCACCCCGGTGGCAGAATGGAACACCGCAGTCCATACAGCGGGCTCCCTGCTCCTGACAGGTCTGCTCGTCGCGCAGCACGTAGACCTCGTCCCAATCCTTCACACGCTCCTCTTCGGGCCGCATCGGGTTGGTGGTCCGTACAAATTCTAAAAATCCAGTTGGTTTTCCCATGACTAAATCTCCTTAAACTATCGGTTAGAGCGCCGCGATGTGCATATCGAACGCCGCATCAATAATCTGCTCTTCCGTTTCATATTCGCCGGTTTCACGTGCTTTTTCAATAAAGCCGAGCATGCGCTTGTAGTCGGTCGGGATGACCTTCACAAATTTGGCGAGCGAAGCGTCCCAGTCGGCCAGCATAGCTGCCGCCACGGTGGAGCCGGTCTTCAGCTGATGTGCTTCAATGAAGCCTTTCAGCTCTGCGATCTCTTTCGTTGCGTGCACTCTTTCGAGCTCGATCATTTCCATGTTGCACTTGTTTGCAAAGTCGCCGGCCTCGTCATAAACATACGCCACACCACCGGACATGCCTGCCCCGAAGTTCTGGCCGGTTTTGCCGAGGATGATCGCTTTGCCGCCGGTCATATATTCACAACCGTGATCACCGATGCCTTCAACAACCACCTCAACACCGGAGTTACGAACACAGAAGCGCTCGCCGGCAACACCGCGGATGAATGCCTTCCCGCCGGTTGCTCCGTAGAAACAGACGTTTCCTACCAGGATGTTATCTTCCGCAACAAACTGAGCGCCTTTGCTCGGGTAAACCGACAGATGACCTCCGGAAAGGCCTTTGCCCACATAGTCGTTGGCATCGCCTTCAACTTCGAGTTCGATGCCGTTACACATGAACGCGCCCATGGACTGACCGATAGAACCCTTCAGCTTAAAGTGGATCGTGCCGTCCGGCAGTCCTTTGCCTTCGGTGGCTTTCGTCAGTTCATGCGAAAGAATCGTACCGACGGAACGGTCGGTGTTGATGACATCAAACGTGGCCGAAACTTTTTCGCCGTTTTCAATTGCCGCCTTCGCCGCATCAATCAGTTTCCAGTCGATCACGCTTTCAAGCAGGTGGTTCTGATCTTTGCTGTGGAACGTTCCGCCCTCTTCTGCACCGATAGTTTCCTTATGCAGAATCGGGGAAAGGTCGAGGTTTTTATATTTCCAGTGGTCTACATCTTCACGGAATTTGAGGCACTGGGACTCTCCGACCATTTCATCAATGGTTTTGAATCCGAGTTCAGCCATGATTTCACGCAGGCCATCAACCAGGAAGGTGAAGTAGTTCACCACGTAGTCCGCGTTGCCTTCAAACTTGGCACGCAGCTCACCGCGCTGGGTGGCAATACCCACCGGGCAGGTGTTGCTGTGGCACTTACGCATCATGATGCAGCCCTGAACCACGAGAGCGGCCGTTGCAACGCCCCACTCTTCCGCGCCGAGCAGGGTTGCAATGGCGAGGTCGCGGGAGGTTTTCATCTGGCCGTCGGCCTGAACCACAATACGGTTACGCAGGCGGTTACGAACCAAAGTCTGATGGGTTTCGGAGAGACCGAGCTCCCACGGCAGACCGGCGTGCTTGATGGAGCTGAGCGGCGAAGCGCCGGTTCCTCCGTCATAGCCGGCAATCAGAACGGCATCGGCTTTCGCCTTACACACACCGGCGGCAATGGTGCCGACACCCGCTTCGGATACCAGCTTCACGTTCACCCGTGCATCTCGGTTGGAGTTCTTCAGGTCGTAGATCAGCTGTGCGAGGTCTTCGATCGAATAAATGTCATGGTGCGGCGGCGGGGAAATGAGTCCCACACCCGGCGTGGAACCGCGGGTACGGCCAATCCAGCCGTTCACCTTATGGCCCGGCAGATGTCCGCCTTCGCCCGGTTTTGCACCCTGCGCCATTTTAATCTGCAGCTCGCGTGCTTTAGAAAGGTAGTAGCTGTTCACCCCGAAACGACCGGAGGCAATCTGCTTGGTGGCGGAACACATATCGTCGCCGTTGGGCAGTTTGGTATAGCGCTTGGGATCTTCGCCGCCCTCACCGGAGTTCGATTTTGAACCAATGCGGTTCATGGCAATCGCCAACGTGGTGTGTGCTTCCCAGGAGATGGATCCGAAGGACATCGCACCGGTTGCGAAACGTTTCAGGATGTTTTCGGCCGGCTCCACCTCGTCCAGCGAAATAGCAGGCCGGTCGGAGTTGAAGTCCATCAGGCCGCGCAGCGTGAACGCCGCTTCGTTCTGATCATCAACCGATTTACAATATTTTTTGTATTTTGCGTAGTCGTTTTCGCGTGTGCATTCCTGCAGCAGACGAATGGTGGTCGGGTTGAACAGATGGCGTTCGCCGTCTTTGCGCCAGGAATATTCACCACCGGGGTCGAGTACCTTTGAAGCACCGCCGCGAGTCGGAAACCCTTTGCGGTGCTTCTGCAGAGTTTCTTTCGCGATATCATCGAGGCCAAGCCCTTCAATACGGCTGACCGATCCTGTGAAGTATTTTTCGACAACGCTGGAATTGATTCCAACGATTTCGAAGATCTGCGCACCCTGGTAGGACGCGAGCGTTGAAATACCCATCTTGGAGAAAATCTTCAGCAGACCACCGTCAATGGACTTGATGTAGTTCTGGATCGCCTGGTCGGAGCTGATTCCGTTGAGCAGATCTTCTTTCTCCATATTGCGGATGGTGTCGAGTGCCATGTAGGGATTGATGGCGGACGCACCAAAACCGAGAACCGTTGCGAAATGGTGAACTTCACGAACATCGCCGACTTCGAGAATGAGGTCGGCCTTGCCGCGCTTACCCGCGCGGATCAGGTAGTGATGCACAGCGGCCGCGGCCAGCACAGACGGAATCGGTGCATGGTCGGAATCGCAGGCGAAGTCTGACAGCAGGATGATGGAGTAGCCTTCATCAATGGCATCTTCGGCATAGCGACAGACCCGATCAAGGGTGTGCTCCAGCACGCCTTCTTTTCCATTTGCCGGGAAAACAATATCCAGACGCTTGGTTTGGAAGTGGCTGTGGTCCACATGCGTCAGCTTAGCCAGATCTTCGTTGGTCAGAACCGGTTGCGTAATGGCAATACGGCGGCAATGTTCCGGAGACTCGGTCAGGATGTTCTTGAATCCGCCGACATACGTTCGAAGGTCCATCACAACGCGCTCACGGATCGGGTCGATCGGCGGGTTGGTGACCTGTGCAAAGAGCTGCTTGAAATAGTGCGATAGCTGAGTCGGACGGTCGGAAAGAACCGCCAGCGGATTATCGGCCCCCATGGATCCGAGCGGTTCTTTACCGCCGGTCGCCATCGGAATCAGGATTTCGTTGATGTCTTCGTAGGAGAAACCAAAGGTCTGCTGCCGCTTAAAGAGCGTTTTTGCATTCGGCGTTTTCAGCTCGAAATCTTCGGGAGAAGGCAAATCTTTCAGATGAACCATGGTCTGATCGATCCAATCCTGATAGGGCTGACGGGAGCAGAGATCTGCTTTCAGCTCGTCGTCGGAAATGATACGGCCCTGTTCAAGGTCAGCCACAAACATTTTACCCGGCTGCAGACGGCCACGAATTTTCACATCGTCGTGATTCACATCAATACAACCGGTTTCGGAGGCCATAATCAGGGTATCGTCGTTGGTCACGCAGTAGCGTGAAGGACGCAGACCGTTACGGTCCAGTGTGGCCCCAACCAGAACACCGTCGGTGAAACACACCGAAGCAGGCCCATCCCACGGTTCCATCATCGCAGAGTAGAATTCGTAGAACGCGCGCTTGGTCGGATCCATATCCGTCGCGTTCTGCCACGCTTCCGGAATCAGCATCATCAGCACATGCGGCAGCGAGCGGCCGGACAGCACCAGCATTTCAATCGCCATGTCCAGGTTGGCGGAATCCGACGCCTTGACGTCGCAGATCGGGAAGATCATTTCCAGCTCTTCTTTGGAGAAGGCGGTACATTCGAGCAGAATCTCGCGGGCACGCATCCAGTTGATGTTACCCTTGTTGGTGTTGATTTCACCGTTATGTGCAATATAGCGGAACGGCTGCGCGAGCTTCCACGAAGGGAAGGTGTTGGTGGAGAACCGGGAGTGCACCAGCGCGATGGCGGATACGGCCGATTCGTTCTGCAGGTCGAGGAAATAGCGCGGAACCTGTGCGGTTACGAGCTGTCCTTTATAGTTGATGGTCTTGTAGGAGCAGGAAATAATGTTCAACCCGTCCGGACCGAGGCCTGCAACGGTCTCATTCGCGACACGCTCCGCACTCTTACGGAAAACAAACAGCTTGCGGTCAAATTCCTCAACGGACATACCTTCCGGCTTGCCGATGAAGATCTGCTGCACGCTCGGTTCGGTTTCTGCTGAATCGCGACCGAGGTCGGAATTATCGACCGGTACGATGCGATAGCCCAGCAGCGGCAGTTTGAACTTGGCCAGCTTGCGCTCGACGATATCCTTGCACTCCGCCTGTTGAACGGCGTCGCGCGGGAAAAACGTCATGGCAACACCATATTCTCCAAACTTTGGAAGTTTGATACCGGACTTGGGGCATTCTTCAACAAAGAGTTCGTGGGGGATCTGGAACAGAATACCGGCACCATCGCCGGATTTGATGTCGAACCCGGTTCCGCCGCGGTGTTCCATGCGCTCCAGCATATCCAGAGCATCGGTGATGACCGCGTGTTTTTTGCGGCCTTTCAAGTTTGCAACGAAGCCGATACCACAACTGGTGTGCTCGTAATCAGAACGGTACATGCCCTTACCTTCGGGCATTCCGAACATGTTCAGCTTCTCTTCCTTATAAGGGGTCATTTTTTTTGACATAAAAAACCTCGATATGGGGTTCAGATAAAATAGCGGGGTAATTTGCCTAGGGAGGCGGCTCAAGTCAACCCCTCAACAAGCATAAATAGGTAATTAACAAGCAATTTAAGCGTTTTAAACCCGGATTACAGGATCCGCCTTTGCGGGTTTCCAAACTCTGGAAACGGCTCTAAAATTTCCAACCGTTGGAAGAAAAGGCCTCGTCGAACGGATCGGGCGCAACGGGGCGCCCGTTTCGGGTGAGCACCCCGATCACCTGCGCTTCAATGATCAGCTTTTCATCCGACTTCCGGTAAATGGCCTGATCAAACACAAAGCGCACCCGGCCTTTTTTGTGCATTCCGACTTTCACGATGAATTCGTCCCGCGGGCGAAGCGGAAATTTATAGTCGATCTCAATCCGGGTCACGACGGCATCAATTCCATCAGCACAGAGCTGTGCAAAATCGATCCCGACCGACTGTAAAAATTCATGCCGGGCGTGTTCCAGATAGTTCTGATAAACAGCATTGTTCACAATGCCCTGAAGGTCGCACTCGTAGTCACGCACCATCATTTCAGTTTCAAAAATAGATTCCATTCAGGAATCTCCCTTCATTCTGCGGCTCTGGCTCAGGGTCGATCGATAAAAACGGCTGAGCTTTTTATCGTGGTCCCTTTTTTCAAGGGCCGACTGCTCGTGGAATGCCGCCTCCTTCATTAACCGTACATAGTTGTCGTAGCGGGCCTTTGTGATGGCCCCCTCTTCCACCGAGGCAATCACGGCGCATCCTTTCGTATTCACATGGGAACAATCGTTGAATTTGCACTGCGCTGCCAGCCCCTGAATATCGTCAAAGGTTTCTTCGATGCCCTCATTCACATCCATATTCCCCAGCTCGCGCATGCCGGGGGTATCGACCACATGAGCGCCGTTATCGAGCGTAATCAGCTCGCGCCAGGTGGTGGAATGCACTCCTTTCCCATCGGATTCGCGGACCGGAAGTGTGAAGAGGTAATCTTCTTCTCCGAGCAGGTTATTCAACAGTGAGGTTTTTCCGACTCCGGAAGTTCCGATGACACAATAGGTTTTTTCCGGCTCAAACAGCGCCATCACCTCTTCCAACCCACCCTGATCAACATTACTGAAGGCGTAAACCCGTGTGCCGGGCATCCGCTCTTCCACCTCGAGGGTTTTAATCGCCAACTCTTCCGGCGAGAGCAGATCCGATTTACTCAACAGAACCACCGGTTCAATGCCGCTTTCATTCACCATCACCAGATAGCGCTCAAGCCGCTTGAGGTTATAGCCGAGTCCGACCGTCTGCATAATGAAAGCGGTGTCGATGTTGGCCGCGATCAGCTGTGAGCGGCTTGTTTTTCCGGAAGCCTTCCTTTTGAGCGCGGACTGCCGGTCGAGTACGCGGAAAATGCGGCCGAAACTTTCATCATCAAAGTTTTTAACCAGAACCCAGTCTCCCACCGTGGGATAATCGAGCTTCGACCGGGCCTGATGCCTCATGCGGCCGGTCATTTTGGCCGCTTTGGTCTCTTTTCCGTTGGAAACTTCGCATTCGCCTTTATGAATGGCCGTCACGCGGGCAACCGTCAGATCCGCTTCCGTTTCCAAATCAATCTGATTAGAAAACCATTCATTATAGCCAAATTCTTCAAGGGTCATTCGGGATTCCTTTCCAATGATTGGAAATCCATAGCATGGAAACAGGAGGTTGCGAAATGGGAATGTGAGAGTTTTAGATACAAAAAACCACCAAAGCAGGAGAAATCCGCTTTTATTCTAAAGTCTTATTGGTCAGCGACCTCAGGGCAAATCAGGCATGACGCGCAATTTCAACTATCACATCATCGCCATAATAAGCCTTGGCTTTTTGTTCGAGCCCGCTGAGCACTTCATCCACCGTATCGCCGGCCGATGGCTCAAAACCGGGCAGGCATCCTTTAAAATGGCAGGATTGATCTGCTCGAATATAGCCTTCTGTAAGCTGCATGCCGTCTACGGGATGAACAATGACTTCCTCGTCTATGATATACCTATTCATAACTCACGTCCTCACAAAGAACTATATACATTGGTCTTCGCTGTTTTTCAATATTTTACGCTGAAAAACAGAGCTGAAAACATGAGTGATGAACACTCATATACGTATGGCGTCATCAATGAACAAGCAGCAACTCCCGCCTTGCGCGGATACCGTTTTCTCCTGTCTGCAACGGGAACTAGAAAGACTCAATGGACTCGCTGTCCAGCGTTCCAATGGCTGCTGCATCGGGATCATCGCGCTGCACGGGCGAAAGCGGTACATTAAGACTTTTAGGCGATGAGGGGCCCATTCCCACCACGGAGGACTCGTATCCTTTTTTCTTAATCTCAAAGACGCGCTCCCCCTCAACGATGGTTTTGAAAGGAGCTGTTCCGAGCTTTTCCAGCCCTCCGAGACGATATACATCCCCCCCCGGCGGATCCGTTTGAATCGTCTTATATGGAATTTCCTTCAGCTCAACCTGAAGGCGCTGAGGTGAGCTTGCGGCAACCGCAACAGACCGGTCATAGAACCCCTCTTTTTTGATTTCAAACATGGCACTGCCTTCCACCTCAACGACGTAGGGGATGGTGCCCAGTTTTTCAATGCCTCCTGCGCGATATACTTCCGCGCCCTGAGGTCCGGTGAGCGTCACCCGCGTCACCGGCTGGAGTTTGATCTGGATTCGATGAGGAGCGTTTCGGCTGATCAGGTCGAATTCAGATTTATAACCGGGCAGGCGGTACTCCAGCGCCGCTCCGGCTTCCACATTGAGACGGGCCGGAGTTATTCCGATCCGCTCCCCGGCAACCCGGTCGTAGATCTGCACAGAACCCTGCTCGGACGTGAACATGATGTCCTTGTAGAACGTCGATTTAAAGCCGGATTTGGACTTCAGCTCGACCTTATAGGAGCGGTTGGGCGTCAGATCGCGCTCCACGGAATGAAACCCTCTGAGGCTTAACACCACCCGGTCCGGACTGGCGAGATATAAACTGCATGGCGTAGTTCCAAGCTCTTTACCATCTGCAATTCGAACCACCTTCGCTCCGGGCGGCTGTGAATCCAGACGGGTTTTCCCGATCCACTGCAAATCAAAATGGAGTCGCTTTTTATCCAGCGAACTGACCACGACCTGCTCCTCCACATATCCGTAGCGCCTGAGCTGCAACGTGCGCTCGCCGGACATCAGATTGAAACTGTAGGGAGTGCGGCCGATCTTTTCATCATTCTCATAAATATCCGCGGCGGGCGCGGAAGTAAGGGTGAAGGTTGAACAACCGAACCCCAAACCAATGGCCGCCAACATCAAGCCCCGAACCAATCCTTTAACCAGTCTGCTATGCATATGAACTCCCTGCCGCCCTTTACTAGAGCGAACCCTCAATTGTTAGCCGGTCAAATCCAAGCCGGTCAAGAAACTCACTGTAGAACCACTTCGGCGGATCCGGTTGCTCCGCTTCGCAATGGGCAACATATGCACTCCATGCTTCGGGATAAGCCAATAGTGGTGGAAGAAAATAAGCTTCAGGGTCTGCCCGCAACCGCCCTTCAAGCAAGGCGGCAGACGCATCCAGCTGCGCCAGAGCCGCCCGGGCTCTTTCATCCATGCGGCTTCCGGTATAGCCCGCATTACCCAGAATTTCATAAATCTTACGCAACTCACTGGTGGAACGGTCCGGGAAAGAATACTGCCGGTATGCCTCAGCGGCTTTGTTAAAACCGTTCTTATCAAAAAATTCGATGCGCTTATTGGTTTCCAAACCGGCCTTCACCCAGCTTTCGCCCAGAAACTCGATCTCCGTGAGCCCCGAAGAAAAGCCACCCAGCCAGGCCAGCGATCCATCATCCAGTGCTTCGGGCAACTTATAGGCTTTATGGCCGATAATTACAAAGTGAAGCTCCTCCCCTTGTGCATCGCGCCGGGTCTGCGTTTCCACATAAATCCTCGTGCGTGCTTTGCTGTATTCTTCCGGGCGGCGCATGGCATAGGTGGGATTTTCATAAATCGACCAGACCGAAGAGAGCATTCTTTTCGCCAGGAGGCGGTCCGCATTCACACGATAACCGTTTTGCACAGCCGGCTCATACACCATCTGCTTATCCAGAATCGATGGAATCAGCAGGGCCGTAGGCTCTCCTTCTGCACTGAAGGAGCCGGGCTCAATCCCCGGAGCAAGCTGCAGGAACTGATACAGAGACAGGTCAAGCTGCTGAGCAAAGGTTTCATCTTCGCCCAAAGCAACTGTGCTGCCTTCGCGCACGTCTGTGGCAATCATGGCCAGCGACGGACTGAACAGATGCACCGCCACATACGGCTTCCCCGCAAACAAGGCACGCTCCACGGCAAACCGGTCTGAAGTGGTTTTCCCGAAATCGGGCACCGTGCACTCAAGGTGCAGGGACGGGCGCATTACACCGCCACTGAATTTACTGCGGTTGATCTGCACACTGACATTCTGCGTAATACTGATGGCCAGCAGGGTCACCAGCAACAGCGCCACCACAAGCGTACACAACGCAATGTCCGAGAATGATTCGTAGATCGAACCTTCATCTTCATCGTTCAGAAAATCTTCCACAGCTTAGCCCTCTTCAGATGACCCATCAGACTCATTCGAACTGACCGCACCCACCAGCCCCGAAAGCATCGAAGCCGCCTCGTTCAACTTTCCTGCCAGATCAGCCGCCTTGGCATTCAGGCGGCCTTCCGCATCTTTTCTTGAGTTTTCAACCGATTTCTCGACGTTGGCTACAAAGCCGGCCAACTGGGCGTCAGCCTGACTGTTGGCTTTCTGAGTTGCAGTCTCCACAGAATGAATCATGGCCTGCAGACGCTCATCAGCCACCCGGCTGGCATCCGCCGTGGTTTTGCCGATTGCATCTGTCAGCAATTCGAGTCGCCCATTTGCTTTTTCATCCGCCGACTCAATCATGTCGCCGATACGCTGCAGCGAAGCCGCCATGCGCTCCTCGGCCTGACGGTTCGTCGCTTCAATATTGGTCTGCATGGCCTCAGAAGCCGCATTAAGATGCTCCGCAACCTTCCGCCCGGACTCATCCACCGATTTGCCCAGTGTTTCGGAGGATAGGGTCAGGCGTTCATCAGCGCGCTGATTTGCCGCTTCAATACTGTCGGAAATCGAAGTTGCCAGCGCATGGGCCTGCTCACCGGCCTTTTCATTTGCCTGAGAAAGAGCGGCAGTAATCGACTGCAACCGCTCATCAGCCCGCTGATTCGTGGCTTCGAGGCTGCTGCTCATGGCCTCTATCAGAGCGCCGGTGCGCTCGTTTGTCTGGTTCGTCGAGTTGTCCAGAGCAAGTGTTACTGCGCTCAAACGCTCATCCGCCTGACGGGTGGTCCCCTCAACAGCCTGTGATATGGCCTCAATCAGCACATTAGCACGGGCGGCACTCTCTTCGGTCGATTGCTGCAGCGAAGCTGTTAAAGCCTGCAACCGCTCATCTGACTGACGTGAAGTTTCTTCCAGCGAACCGGAGATGGAATCAATCAGCTGCTCTGTGCGCGCCGTGGCCTGTTCACTGGTCCGCGCGACCGTTGCAACCAGAACGTCCAGGCCTTCGGAAAGAACCGCCTGCTTGGAATCAATGGTGTCAATGGCTGTTCCAAAGCTGTTGCCTAAAGAGTCCACCTGCTCATTGAGCACGGAAATTCTCGATTCAAGCTCATTGAGCGCCTCGCTGGAATTTCGCGAAAACTGAGGAGCAATCACCAATTCACTGAAGCGCAATGCATCTGCCACCAGTGTTGCGGCCGATTTTTTCATTTCAGCACTGAGCACCTTGAGTACCACACCGCCCAGCAACGCACCGAAGAACGTGGTATAAAATGCCGTACCCATCCCGGATACGGTCTGCTTCATACCCTCTTTCATCTGGGCAAAGTCAGCACTGTTCGACTGTAGAACCAGCCCCAGGCCGGTCACCGTAATGATAAGGCCCACCACCGTTCCAAGGAGCCCCACTGTAATGAGCATACCGGCAATCACTCCAATATTACCCACGCGGCTCTTGAGCTTTACCCCATAGGCGGTAATCAGGTTCCGGACTTCAATACGGTCCCCGCGACGGAGCCGCTCGAGAGCCGAATCAAACAAAGCGGCCGCATCCGAACTGTTCCGGCTGCCAACCTCATTCTCCTCGTTCATTTTTCTCAGCGACCTGAATTCCGACTCCAGATACCACGCGGCTCTTAAGGACGACAGGAAGCCAAAAATGAAAATCCCGAAAATCAGCCAGGTAATATTACTGGAATCAGCGGTAAATCCCTTAACAAAGTGCTTCCAGGTGACCGTCAGAAAAACGCCCAGCACAATGACGCTCCAGAAAAACCAGGTCATGATGGGCGATACGCTTTTTTTTGCCATAACTGAATCCTCTCCTAAAATCCCGGCACTACCTCCCAGTATATGTACCGACCTAAACAATCATTCACATCTTCATAAAGCGATAATTTGGCGGTAACTATGGCAGAAATTGCGCCCATGAACATAATTAATTTTAGAATACTTAATCCCCGAAACCGACCCGTATTTCATCGCAAACCCCGGCACATTTACCGACAGTCAAAACCGTTGCACCACACGAAGAACGCTTTCCAAACGCTGTAAAAGAAGATACATTCCGTGATTACTTTTTAAGGAGAAAAACACCATGCAGCAGATTCGCGATGCCATTCGTAACATATCCGATTTCCCTAAGCCCGGAATTGATTTTAAAGATATCACCCCGCTCCTGGCCAGCGGCCCCCTTTTCAAAAAAACGATCGATGCCTTTGCCGAACGGCATAAAGACAACCGGATTGATGTCGTGGTGGGGATTGAGGCGCGCGGCTTTATCTTTGCCTCCGCACTTGCCTATGCCCTGGAAGCAGGAACCTGCCTAGTGCGCAAGCCCGGCAAACTCCCGCATACGGTGCACCGCGAGTCCTATGAACTCGAATACGGAACCGATGCCGTTGAAATTCATCTCGATGCGTTCGAGCCCGGTCAGCGCATCCTGATCATCGACGATGTGCTCGCCACCGGCGGAACCGTGGGAGCCACCGCCCGGCTGATCCGCAGCAATTTTGATGTTGAGGTGGTTGAACTCAACTTTCTCATGGAAATCGGCTTCCTGAACGGGCGCGAAAAACTGGTAGGCGAAAAGATTTTCACCCTGATCAACGACTGATCGGTCGTGCATCGGACCGGATAAATATTCAGGTTTCCAGAGCCCGGAATTTATTCCGGGCTCTTTAAAAATTTGAGCACATCGGCCAGGTCAGCAGTCGCCTTTACCTGCTCGGCCTTGTAAACAATCTTTCCGGCGGGATCAATAATGAAGGTCCAGCGGGACGTGGTTGCTGAACGTTTCAGCGAAACGGTTTCGCCCCCCACCTTTCGTTCAATCATCTTCTCGCCACGTTTAACCGGCACGCCGAACGATTCTGCAATGGCCCCCTCCGGATCCGACAGCAGGGGGAAATTCAGATTTTCCGAAGTCTGGAACCATTTCAGATTCTGCACGGCATCTCCACTGATGCCGATCACAGTAAAATCAGGGTTCGCCCCCTTCAGATGATCGCGGTATGCACAGGCCTGTTTGGTGCAGCCACCGGTCATGGCGGCAGGATAGAAATAGACCACAATCGGCTTCCCGCCTAAATGATCTTTCAGGTTCCACTCCTTGCCGTCCTGATTTTTTGCACTGAACACCGGAGCCGCCGCCCCCTTCTCAAGCGCACCGACCGAAAGAGCACACGCAATACTTCCAATGATTCCAATCATGAATTTATTCATTATAGCCTCCTGCTGAAGATTCTAGCGGCATCCGGATAATAAAAAAGCCCGGAATGATCCGGGCTTTCAACAACACGATTGTATCAGAATTAGAAGGTGCTCATCTGATCCAGCAGGCTGCTTGCTTTCTGTGCATCGCTCTGCGGAGCAGTATCAGCCGGGAAATCGTCCATAACAGAAGCAGCAGGTTCAGCTGCAGCCGGTGCCGGCTCACTGATTGCACTCATGTTTTTCTGGAACATTTCAAAACGACGTTTGAGTTCCTGATATTCAACATCCAGTGTGCTGTACTTGTTTTCAGCTTCCATAGCATCATCCTGCGCTGCGGCAGTCCGGGACTTGGAAGTTTTCAGTTCAGATTCCAGTTTAGCAACTTTAGACTTTTCAGAAGCCAGTGCTTTAGAAGTTTCAGCACTCTTCTGCTGAAGACCTTGAATACGCTCTGTGGCATCATCCAGCTCAATGCGGTTCTGACGCACTTTCGCTTTTTCGTTTTTGATGATCGTTTCTTTATCTGCGATATCGCCTTTCAGCTTATCAACTTCTTTCTGATGCTCGGTGTTGATGCCATCGATAATCATATTGTGCTCTTCTTCCGGAATTCCACAGCCGGTAAGCATTCCAATTGCAAATCCTGACGCCAACAACATTGCCAATTTTTTCATGAGTATTCCTTCCTCCGTTATAGGTTATTATACAGCTTTTCCCCAGAAATGAATCTCAGTATAGGTGTGGTTTTAATAATTTCAATACCTCATCAGTGGAAAATATTAATGTTTTTCAAGAGCCTTAAACCAAATCGCATGCTTCCGGCGGCATCCACTTGCGGTCTTTACCCTCCCATTTCACATTACAGCCGACCGGATTCGTCACCGGATTCGTCACCGGTTTTCCCGCAATAAGCTCGGTCAGTGCATCCGCCAGCTCATGCGTGGTCGACTGCGTATGATCCCGCGGCGTATCAATGGCCCGTCCCACATAGACCAGCTTCCGGCTTTCATCGAATACATAAAAATGCGGTGTACGCAGCGCGCCGTAGGCCTCTGCCACATCCTGCGAAGCGTCGTGCAGATAGAGCCAGGGGAACTGATGCTCCGCCATCCGCTCAACCATATGCTCCCAACTGTCTTCCTCATAGGTATTCGGACTGTTGGAGTTAATGGCCACAAAACGCACACTCTGATCCGCAAACCGGTCAGCTGTTTTTCGCGTATTCTCATCCGAACCAATTACATAGGGACAATGGTTACAAGTGAAGAAAATCACCAGCAGCTTTTCGCTGAAGTCGTTCAGCCCATAGGTTTTTCCATCCGTTGCCGGCAGGTTGAACGCAGGAGCCTGCGCTCCGATTTCCAAAGTAAATGCCATAATGAATCTCCAGTTGAATTGCCGCCTATTCTCCCTTCCAACCTCTGGAAATCAATCCAATTCCCGAAAAACAGTACCGTTCTATTCCGCTTTCCAACCAGTATAAAAGCGGGTAGCCTCTTTTGTTATGAAAATAGTTCTTATAGTTCTGGATTCGGTGGGGATCGGCGCGGCGCCGGATGCGGCGGACTATGGCGATGCGGGCAGCGCCACACTCCAGCATATCGGCGAAACCGTCGACGGCCTGCAACTTCCAACCCTTGGAAAACTCGGAATGGGCAATATTCGGCCCGACTTTCCAATCCCTGGAATTTCGCCGGCGGAGAAACCCCTTGCGTCATATGGAATGATGCAGGAGGCCTCCATCGGCAAAGACACCATTACCGGCCACTGGGAAATCTGCGGACTCGAAATCAACCCCGCCTTCCATAATTTCCCCATGGAATTTCCCTCCTTCCCCGCCGACCTGCTGGATATTTTTTCAAAACAAACGGGGCGGCCAATCATTGGAAACAAAGCCTCCAGCGGCATTGCAATCATCGACGAACTGGCCGAAGAGCAGGCCCGGACCGGCGCGTGGATTGCCTATACCAGCGCCGATTCCGTCCTCCAACTGGCCGCACATAACGATGTCATACCGCTCGAGGAACTCTATGCCGGGTGCGTAATTGCCCGGAAGCTGTGCGACCCACTGAAGGTCGGCCGCGTAATTGCCCGCCCGTTCACCGGGAAACCGGGTGCCTACGAACGAACCGAAGATCGGCGCGACTATGCCTACACCCCCGAAGAACCCTTAATCACCGAACGGCTGAAAGATGCCGGCATTCCGGTTTATGCGGTCGGGAAGATCGAAGATATTGTCGCCCACCGCGGCATCACCGAGAGCATTCACTCCGGCAACACGGCTGAATCGCAGAAGGTAGTCGAAAAGTTTATGCAGAAACCCGGCGATGGCTTCATCTTTGCCAACTTTATCGATTTCGACATGCTCTACGGCCACCGCCGCGACCCCGTAGGCTATGCGCTTGCTCTCGAGCAGACCGACCACTGGCTCTCCCATTTTCTTCCAAAGCTTGGAAACGACGATGTGCTGATGCTCACAGCCGACCACGGAAACGACCCGACTTTCGCCGGCACCGATCATACTCGCGAATATGTTCCGCTGCTGGTGCACCAACCGGGAAAATCCGGGCAACCCCTCGGCATCCGGAACGGATTCTACGATATCGCCCAGTCGGTGATCGATCGTTTCGGACTGTCTGAGCTACCGCGCGGCATCAGTTTCTTTCGGGATTGAGCGCTGCTGAATAAACTCGCCTCGAACCGGGGAATATTCCGGCACGACGGCCGTCTGGGATTCTTTGCGCAGATAGAGATTGCTGAACAGCGGTTTGTAGCCGGATCCGGCGAGCAACTGCGCTGAATCCTGCAAATGGAAATAGACACTCGGCTGGCTGGAATCGCCCGAATTGCCGCACTGCGCAATCGGGAGCCCCGCCACCACGCGCTCGCCTACCCGAACCGTAATACTTTCATTCTTCAAATGCCCGATCACGGAATATTCATTCGTGGTGTGCTCAATCATGATCGCGTTGCCCAGCCGGTCGAACGGGTTCGGCGAATTCGGTTCATTATCCTCCACCCCTGTAATGACCGCCACCACGGTTCCGGCGGCCGGCGCCAGCACCGGTTTTTTATACGCAAAATAGTCCTGATTATATTTGCCGTCATTCCGGAAGGTTTTGTTGAAGCGGCTCGAAATGACAAACTCCCGCGCATTATGGCTCACCCGGCTCCCGAAATATTTACTCTGATCCCGATGATCCCCGCCCCACATCACACGCCACCACCCCGAAAAAGGAAGCCGCAGCTCGGTGGCGCTTTTTCCAATGTCTGGAAAGGCGGTTTTAAACGGCAGCATCCACATCCCGACAATTTCATCCTTTTCGGAAAGCGTCAGTTTCAGTCCGGCCACCGCGTGCTCGAAGGTGATGGGAAGCACGGCGGTTTCGGCCGTCTGCACCCAGGGGTCGCCCACGCGCTGCACTTTCCCGAAACGGGTGCGCAGATCCGAAAGAATTTCAACCGTCTGCTTTTCTGAAATACGCTGCAGTGCCCCGGGACTGAAATCCGACCGAATTGCCTTGAAACGGCTCCGGTTCATCGCATCCGCCAAGCGGTTTGCCAACAGGCTGAACCGATAGGCCGGATCCTCCGGCCGAATCCTTCGCGGCGACGAAACAAAGGTAAAGGTCCGGCTCTCAAACTTGACCTCATCCGGCGGGCCGATTGCACTGAACCGGATCACATACGCATCGCCGGAGTCAAATTCACCCTCCTCAAAGTCGCCGTTTTCCGAACTGTAGCTGGCTCCCGGAAAAACCAGGGCGTCTTTTTCCGTCTCCACCGGCGGGTCCACAGCCTGATAATAGCCCAGGTAGTCGCCACTGTTGGCAAATACCAGTGTACGCCACAGCCGCCCTCGCGGAATGTAGCATAGAAAAACGTGATAATATTCCCCGTCGGCCTCCAGCGTATCGAACCGGTCGATCCGGTACTTTTCCGGAAAGTTCTGATAGGCCGCCACCACCCCGAGCTCCCGGCGCGCCTCGCCCACCGAAAGGTTCCGCTTCCGCGTAGAAGCCCGGCAGTTGCCGACATCAACCACCAGAAGGGCTAAAAATATGATCATCTTCCATTTCATTTCAGCACCGTACGATACGCGGGCAATCCAATTCAGGCAATGGGAATTGCCCTTGCGTTGCATGCCCGTCTGTGCTCCGATAGACGGTTCAATCTCAACGTAAGGAATCTCCATGAAATCCAGTGCATTATTGCTTCTCTCCGCCCTCCTGGTCTCCGCCGCGGGCATTCAGGCC
The DNA here is from genome assembly GCA_029432775.1 of Pontiellaceae bacterium B12227. Classification (GTDB taxonomy): domain Bacteria; phylum Verrucomicrobiota; class Kiritimatiellia; order Kiritimatiellales; family Pontiellaceae; genus Pontiella. Next base: position 21,329 of record JAROAZ010000023.1, read on the forward strand.
GAAACCAACTCGGTTGAAAAAATTTCCCCGCAGGAAGTGGTGGAAGCAGCACTTTACGGAAAAAAAGACGTCATCCAAAGCGCGCTCAAACAAGGATTCGACGTCAATGCGGCGGACCCCGAAAAACGCACGCCTCTCATGTTTGCCGCCTTTAATGCGCAGACCGAAATTGTCCAACTGCTGCTCGAAGCCGGCGCAAAAATCGACGCCCAGGACCAGATCGGCACCTCCGCGCTCATGTTTGCCGCCAGCGCACCGGGCGGAAAAGAGGCCATTCAGGTACTGCTCAATGCCGGCGCAAAAATCAATCTGGTCGATAACAACGAACACTTCTCCGCACTCATGTGGGCCGCCGCCGAAGGTCAGGCCGACAACGTTAAACTCCTGCTCGCAAAAGGCGCCGACCTTTCCCTGCAGGACATCGACGGCGACACCGCTGAAACCTTTGCTGCCAAAGCCGGCCATACCGCCGTTGCCCAGCTCCTGAAAGAAGCCGCCGCAAAAACAGCAAAATCCGAAACCCCGAGTGAGTAACCACTGAATATACGGAAGACACGGAATCGATTTCTTTTTCCGCGTATTCCGTGACTTCCGTGGTTAAACCATGTCGTATTCCGAACAGTTTTTACGCGAGGCGATCCGGCTTTCAGAAGAAAAAATGAAAGCCGGTGAAGGCGGCCCGTTTGCCGCCGTCATCGTGCAGGACGGAACGATTATTTCCAAAGGTTGGAACTGCGTCACTTCGGAAAATGATCCAACCGCACACGGCGAAATGGAAGCCATCCGGAAAGCGTGTGCAACCCTGAAAACCTTTTCACTGGAAGGCTGCGAAATCTATTCCAGCTGCGAGCCCTGCCCCATGTGCCTTTCGGCCATCTACTGGGCCCGGCTCGACGCCCTCTACTTCGCCGGCTCCATGGCCGATGCCGCCGCAGCCGGATTCGACGACCGCTTCTTCTATGATGAAGTTTCCAAACCCTGGAACGCACGAACGCTGAAAACCGAACAGGCCCTTCAGAACGAAGCTCAAAAGGTATTCAAAGCCTGGATCAACAATCCCGGTAAAGCGGAATACTAAACGTCATCTCGGCAGCAATAATAGACCGTCCCGGCGCGCTGCTCCTCACAGAGAAGCCCGGCCGTCACAAACTGCTTCAGCGTTTTAAATATCCTGTCTGCCGGCACATTGAACTCGTCCGCCAACTGCTTACAGCTCGAAGGGTGGCGCTTCAGCAACCCCAGCAAGGCCTCCTCGCTGAAGTCCAGAGAAATGCCCCCCGGTTTCCTGAAGGATGCAGTCACCGAAGCATTCGGGCCGAAAATTTCGGCAATGGCTTGCAGATGCTCCTCCGGCGAGGGGCCAATGCCCGAAACCGCCGGCGGTCGAACCGCCGTATTCACATCAATCCGGTCCGGGTTCAGCGTCTTAAGCACCTCCGCAATTTTCCGGACATTGGAAAACTGCGAGTTCACTCCGTCGACAATGAAAACCTCCACCGAAAGCTCGCCCAGATATTCATGGCGGAAAGCCTGCTCGCCTTTCACCAGCAAATCGAACGTCACCCCTTGAGCCGGACGATGAATCTGCTGAAAGCTGACCTCGTCCCACGCGCTGAGCGTCACCTTCACCTTGTCCGCAAGGACTGCCTCCGCGCGCACCTCGGACGAATGCAGCAGCGTTCCATTGGTCAGCAGCACGGAGCGGATATCTGTGTGCTCCTTCACCCAGCGAAATACATCGCCGAAATGCCGGTGCAGTGTCGGTTCGCCGGAGCCGGCCAGCGTAATATGATCCGCCTGCCCGCCGCGGTCCCGCCATTGGGTCAGCTCGGCCAGCACATCCTGCATCGGCACATAATCTCCGCGCTCGCTCACCGCACACGGCGTCTCGCCCAGCTGGCAGAACGTGCAGTCCATCGTACACGTCTTAAAAGGGATCAGATCAACCCCCAGCGAATATCCCAAACGACGCGACGGAACCGGCCCGAATAAATACTGATAATCTTTAGACATGCGTCAAGAGTGGTTATTTTTAACGCATGGAGCAAGCAAACAAACTCATATCAAATGCATGAAAATACGGCCCGTACTTATCATCTTTCCAATGTTCACGCGTCCCGCCCGAGACCATCCCCTTCGTTACAAAGCGTCTCAAAAAATTCCATTACTGGAATTCATTCAAGCACCCGCAGCGCGTCAGGGTGCGCAGCGGGCTCCCCTCAAACGACGTCCACCACAGAAAATTGACTGTACACACAATGGATATACACGTATTCATGAAATTCGGGTGAAACAGCGGATCATCCACACAAAAAAAGAATACCCGATGGGCATGCCTCCTGAGTTAAGGGGGAAATAAGGCCGGAACGCATAATTTTCACTGGGCAAAAAACAACTCCGCTTTCTTTGGAAAAATAAAGCATGATGCATATGTCCGATCATCCAGGGGTTATGCTAACACCCACAAGGTGTGCTCGGTGGGAGATTCTATTCTTTGTGGAGAACAAATCATTACCGATGGACAGAAATATAGAGTTGAAATCTGTTTGAAAACTAAATGAGCTTAATCCCGCGGTTTCACTCTTTCGCTTTGCACAGAGTGGTCCGGGACGTTAGCCAGGATAAATATGGAACCCAATATTGCAGCCCTCAAAGAACTCTCGGTTCAGCACGATTTTCAGCATCGCGCAGAAGCAGGATTTTATGATTGGATCCGGAATGAAAAGGCACATTTTCCAGATCAAATTAAGCCGGACAACCTGGTTCCCGTTTTTCGTTCCACAAAACTCTGTTTCGATCACTCGCTGCTACCCCACCCATACTATGAAACAAAACTCATCATTGTTCATCAGGAAGAGGAGGTAGGTTATTACAAGTTTATCGCCATGCTGGACGGGACGGTTGATGATGATTACTTCGTATTATATTAATTCAGATGAAGCGGCTGACCAGCCCGCTGAAATTGGCCACCGAATAGTTTCAGGTGTAAAGACCTCTTCCGGCCCAAAAGGAGATGAACCATGAACCCCGATCCCGTATTTACAACGAATCCTGAAATATCGCTTGATGGTAAAAGCTTTTGTTTCGCAGGAAAGTTCGACGGTCATGAAAGAGGAGACCTCGAGCGGTATGTGAAAAGCAAAGGGAGTACATTCTCTGCCAATGTAAGTACAGAAACGGACTACCTGGTAATAGGCAGTCAAGGTATCAGATGCTGCTCCTTCTCCTGCTGCGTGCGAGTCGTTGAAAAAGCAATTGATTTAAGGAAAAGCGGTGCGGCACTGCAGTTAATTAAAGAGTCTGACTTTTTAGATATAATGGTCACATAGAGCCAATTCCCCCGAATAGTTCAGAGCATTCCGATGGAGGGACTTTTGTTTTCCAACTATTTGAGGTTAAACGCTTGGCGGAATGCAATGGAGCTGCTCATAATCACGGCATGAAAACACTGATTGCTTTTAGCCTGCTGACGACGGCCGCTCTCGGCCAGAGCGTGGAATCGCTCTATCAAAAACACTGCTCCCACTGCCACGGAGTCAAATTCCAGGGCGGCAATGCCCAGAGCCTGATCGATGGCGTCTGGCAGTTTGGCGACAGCACCGGGCACATCTCCCGCAACATCAAGTTCGGCATCACACACCTTGGTATGCCCGGCTATGAAAACACGCTCACCGACAAACAGATCCGCAGCCTGGTCGACTATCTGAAAGACGCCGAGAAAAGCGCCGGAGCCGTCAAACCACCGATCCCCGCAACGCTTCAAACGCTGGATTATCATATCCAGGTTGAAACCTTTGCCAAGGACCTCGATATGCCCTGGGATATCGCCTTTCTGAATAAAGACACTGCGCTCATCACCGAGCGCTCCGGTCAACTCCGCGTCTATGCCGACGGGCAGCTCTACTCCAAACCGGTCGAAGGCACGCCCGAAGTGGTATCCGAAGGCCAAGGCGGCCTGCTGGCCGTGGCCTTCGATCCCGATTATCTGGAGGAAGGCAATCAGTGGATCTATCTGGCCTACAGCCATGAGCTCGACCCGCAACCCAACGGCAAACGCACACCGGCCATGACCCGCATCGTCCGCGGCCGGATCGACGGCAACAGCTGGACCAACCAACAGGTCATTTTCGAGGCCCCGCACGATACCTACCGCACCACCCGCCACCACTACGGCACGCGCATCGTGTTCGACAAAGAGAAGAACCTCTACTTCTCCATCGGCGACCGCGGCACCGGTGCTCATGCGCAGGACCCCGCCAAACCCAATGGAAAAATTCACCGCATCCAGCGCGATGGCAGCATTCCTTCCGACAACCCCTACCGCCGGACCAAGGGCGCCGTAAAATCGATCTTCACCCTCGGCAACCGCAATCCGCAGGGACTCTCCTTCCATCCCGTAACCGACGAATTGTGGGCCTCCGAACACGGACCGCTCGGCGGCGATGAAATCAATCTGATTTCCAAAGGCAGGAACTATGGCTGGCCCATCATCACCTATGGCCGGAACTACAACGGGTCCATCATCACCGAACTCACGCATCAGGAAGGCATGGAGCAGCCGATCTGGTATTGGAACCCCTCCACCGCCGTCTGCGGAATCGACTTCTATTCCGGCGATCTCTTTCCAAAGTGGAACAACAAGCTGCTGGTCGGCGCACTGAAATACGAAGACGTCCGCGTGCTCAGCATCGAGGATCACCGCGTCGTTCATGAAGAAGTGATCCTTAAAAATGCCGGCCGCGTCCGCGATGTCTGCTGCGGCCCCGACGGCGCCGTCTATGTGGTCCTCAACGATCCCGGAACGATCCTCAAACTGACCCCGCAAAAGAAATAGTACAGCCTGCACTATGTGCTGGCTGAGGCTCGTGCCACCACAATAAACCGTTTCGGTGCCGGACCGATGTACCGGAACGGATAGCACGTCAGCAGCAACAGACGATCCTTGGCGGAAAACTTTTCAATCAGCGCCCGGGCTTCCTCTTTTTCAACCACATAAACGGCTTCACACTCAAACAGCTGCATCGCGCCGCCCCGCTGCTCCAGCTGAATGGGATCGCCGACCCGGACCTTTCCGAGCCCCATAAAATGTGTATCGCGATGCGCCATGATCAGCCTCGACCGGCCGACTCGCTCGGCACAGGGATACAAAGCGAGCCGGTCTTTGGCCGCGCCCTCCAGCACCAGTTGCTGAATTCCAATCGTTGGAATTTTCAGCCAGCCGCACGGTTCCCCCGCGCCCCCTCCCCCGGGATTCTGCCGGCATGCGTTCCAAACCCTGGAAGCCGACCAATGGATCCAACCGCGCTTCACGCGGCTCGCCGCCGGACGGGCGGAAATCGCCAGACCGAGGGCCAGGAGCACAATCCACAGCTTACGCCGCACGCCATCTCCACCGGAGCAGCCAGGCGCCAAGCAGCAAGACAAGGCCGGCAACCAGTTGCACGGTTTCGTGCGTGGCCGTTGCATACATGGACCAGCCGCGCGGAACGGGAACCGGCACCTTCACCGATACCAGGTCGCCCGCATCGGCCACCACCTGCTCTTCCACTGCAATGCGGGAGGTATAGGCCGTGACCAGCTGATGCCGCAGGGCCACCTCGACAACGGACCGCTTGAAGAGTTTCTGCTCGTCCGGACCATCGGCCTGCATCAGCTGCACCATCAGATCCTTCACCTGCATACGGCCATAGAGTTTTTCGATGGCTTCGTGCCGATCATCCTGATGGGCGCTCAAATCGATTCCGAACGACTGCTCCTCGCCATCCAGCCTGCCGCGGATCCGCACCTGCCCGCCGAAGCCCAGGTCGGAACGGGCAACCAGCTGCAGCGGGCGGCCGTAAAAAATATCCGGGCAGCGCGCCGGATAGGTCTGCACGCCGCCGTCTTCCCACTCCACCTGCACATCGGTCAGCACCGGAGCTTCCAGCGTTTGGAAAAAATCCGACATCACCTCGCCGACATCCTCGTGCGACCGGATGAAGCGCGACTGCCCCCGACCGGACTCCGCCATGCGATGCAACAGAAATTCATTCGGCGCACTGCCGATGCCGAAGGTGAACAGCCGCGTGTTGTGCAACTTCTTCGAAAGCAGATTAATTAACGAATCCTCGTTGCCCACATCGCCATCCGTCAGAAAGATCACCAGCGGCATGCGCCCCGACTCCTGCGGCAGCAGCTCCAGCACGTGCTCCAGCGCCGGCTGCATCTCCGTTCCGCCATTCGCCTCCATTCCCGCAACATACTCCTGCGCCGCACCGATCTTATCTTCGGAAGCAACCCGAAGCTCCGGGCTGAAACTGCTGAAGTCCGATGAAAAACGCACCACCGTAAAACGGTCATCCGGTTGCAGGTTCTGCAGACACCGCTTCAATCCGCTTTGGGCCTGCGCCATCGATTCGCCCGACATGGAGCCGCTGGTATCAATCAGAAAAACGGCATCCTTCGGCAGCGGTTTATGGATCCGCTTTTTTCCAATGGGTGGAAACACACTGAGCAGCCCATACGCCTCGTCGCTGACCGACTGTACAAAACTAACTGCCGGCGATTCATTTTTCCGCAGTCCCAGCGCCAGACTGAATTCACAGTTCGGCACCGTGACCTCGCGGGCCAGCGTAACTGAATACGCATCCTCGCCCCGCGCCTCCACCTCAATGGCGTGCGTGCTCGATGTCAGCGTTTCCAGCGGCAGCCCCTGCAACTCCACCTGAATCGAAAGGCGGTGCCCCGAGTCCAGATTTGGATGAAGCACGGGCGGGTTCAGTCGCCCGGCATCGGCCACCGCCGGTTCGCGAGTTCCCTCTTCGTTAAACCGGAACGGAATATAACGCGCACCGACCACCATGGGAAAGGTCAGGTCAAAACGATCCTTCCGGAACTTCAGTTGTTCCACATAAGAAAATACGAGCTCCACGGTTTCGCCGGGCAGGAGGTTGGCAACCGAGGTCGTGAAAATATTCGGCCGCTCCTGCTCCAGCAGCGCCGCCTTCCGGCCCTCGGCTTTCGCCTTTTCATAGGTTGCTTTCGCCGCTGCCCGCTCCTTCACCGAGCTTCGGATAATGCGGTCCTTCAGCCGGATCTCAAAATCCTCCACCGCCGCCTCGGACGGGAGTGGAAAAATATAGATGGCCTCCAGCGGCCGATCCAGATCGTTCTGGAAACGCTGCACCACTTCCGTCCGCACAATTCCCGAGGTGACATCCATCCGGACGTCCGTCTTTTTCAGCGGAAGCGCCACCACCGGCTCATTGGTGGAGCCGACAGAAAACAGCACACCGGCCACTTCCGACTCGGCACCGGCCAGCCCCGCAAGGGCTGCCATCAACATCATCAGCCGCTTCATGAAACCGCTCCTTCCGCCCTGGAACCAATCGCATACCAGTCGACCCGCCGCGTGAGAAGCATCGTCAGCGCCATGAGCCCGAACACCAGCGTCGAACCGGCAACCAAGGCGTGATCCTCCGATTGCAGCAGCGCAAAGAGCACGCCATAGAGCAACACCAGCAGGCCGCCGAATGCAAATGCACGCCCGGTGCTCCGGAGCACATGCCGAAGATAAAATGTAATCACCCCGATCGTGGCGGCCGCCGCCGCGAGATAGGAACCGCCGAAGCCAAGGTGCTCAGAAAGGCTGAGCAGCAGCAGAAAGAAGATCGATTGGGCCAATCCGACAAAGGCGTATTGCACCGGATGAATCCGCAGCCCCGCAAGCATCTCAAACATGAAGAAGGCCGCGTAGGTGATGAAGATGAAAAGGAAACCGTATTTCAGCGCGCGGTCGGTCATGGAATAGACATTCACCGGATCCACCAGACTCACACCCAGCTGCTGGACGGGGCCCTTTCGAACGCGGGCAATATCCTGCTGCGCCGAAGTGGCCAGACCGTTCACGTTCCACTCCGCCGCAAACCCTTCATCGGAAACCGTCCGGTCGTTCGCCAGAAAGTCGCCGATAAAACCCGGATGCGGCCAGGCGGAACTCAGCCGGATGGTATTCTCATCGCCAATCGGCACAAAAGTCAGCGACCCCATGCCTTTGGCATCCAGATCCATTTCAAACTCGAACCGTTCGCCGAAAAGGTTTCCAATGTCTGGAAGTTTTGCATGCACGCCGGAGCCGATGATATCCAGATCGCTTCCCCGTACAATTTCCAGTGCCTCGCCCTGCCACCGGAATTCCGGCGAATCCAGACCGCGCAGGTCGCTCATCAGCACGCAGACATTGGCCGAGACCAGCTCCACCCGCGATCCCTTCCGTTTGGCCAGCGTTTCAAAAGCCGGAAAAACAACGGCCCCGGTCACCCGGCCCGCGCTCTGGAAAACATTGGCTTTGAAGATGCCTATATAGCGCTCTTCCACCTCCATCTCGCCGGAATAGTTGAACGTCTCCGGAAAAACCCAGGAGGTCTCCAGATCGGTCATTTGCTTGTCGTACCAGGTGTCTTTCTCCTTGTTGTAGGTTCGCTCGGTCCAGTGCTCCCTAAAGGTGACGGAAAAGATCGGCCCGGCCAGCCGCTGTGTGCCGGCATATTTTGATGCAATATCCTGCTGCACCTGCCGCGCCCGGCCTTTCCGTTCCCGGGCCAGATCGCCAATCGACGCCAACGCAATCAGCATCAACGCCGCAACCGCGCCCAGCACCACCAGTTTTAAAACACCACTCTTCCGCATGACAAACCTCCTGTAGTTGTTTCCAGAGGTTGGAAGTGCTAAGTGAAAAGAGTTTGAAGCGAATGTGAAATGGAGATGAAAAAAGACGGCTTATACCAAACGCAATAAAACGGGCTAAACAACCGGAGAGTATCTCGCAGAGGCGCAAAGCTCGCAAAGAGTTCATTACAAGGTTAGCTCTGCGAGCTTTGCGCCTTTGCGAGGGATAACTTTATGCCAGAATGGGTCAGAGGAGTAGGATTAGGAGAAAGATTACGATTAGGATTAAGAATGAGTGAAGGATGATGACCCCGCCTTTCTTAATCTTAATCCTTCTCCTACTCTTAATCGAATGGGTTCAGGAACCACCCAGCGTCAGCACCGCTTCGGCTCCGCCTTCCGGGCGGTTCCGCAGCGCAACATCGCCGCCGTGCAGGCGGGCAATTTCCCGGACAAAGTTGAGCCCGAGGCCGGAGCTTTTGGTTCCGCCTTCCGAGCGCGGCAGGGAATAGAAACGTTCAAACACCCGGTTCAGTGCATAGTCCGGAATTCCGGCCCCGGCGTCCCGCACCGTAATCTGCCCAGCCGCAACCTGCACCTCCACCTCGCCGCCTTGCGGAGAGAAGTCGATCGCGTTCTGCACCAGATTGGCAACCGCCTGGCGCAGCAGAAAATATTCTCCGCACACCTCCGGGGTCCCCTCCAGGCGGACTTCCACGCGGACGTTCCGGCTCTGGGCAATCAACGAAAGGCTGTCGAGCACGTCATCGATCAGCGCGCTTAAGTTGATGATTTCCGTTTGTTCCAACCCCTTGCGCTTTTCTATGGCGGCCAGCGAAAGCATGCGTTCCACCAGTCCGTGCAGGCGCTCCGACTCCGCCTGAATGTTCGAAATAAATTTACTGCGCTGTGCGGCCGTCATCTCCTCGTCGAGCAGTTCTGCCGCGCCCTGAATCGCCGCCAGCGGGCTTTTCATTTCGTGCGTGAGCGTCTGGACATAGCCCTCCACATACTGCTTGCCCTCCAGCGTGTCGCGCATCTCTTCAAACGCATTGGCCAGCTCGCTCATCTCGCCGCCGTGGCCCAGCTTCGGGCGGGCGGCCGCCCGTCCATCGCGAATCGCCCGGGCATACTGCGTCAGCGCCCGGACGGGCTGAATGATCCAAAGCGAAACCGGCAGCAGCAACAGCAGAATGGCTGCAAAAGCAATCAGACCGGAAATAATCAGCCGCACCCGGGCCTGCTTCATGAACGGGGTAATACTGCTGACCGGCTTGCCGACCGTTACCGCGCCGACAATCTCCTGCCCATTCAGGATGGGGGCACCCACATAAAAAAAGAGACTGTCCGGATTGCCCTTTTCCTCATAGCTCGCGCGGGCTCCATACCGGCCATCCAGCGAAAGGCGGGTGTCGCGCCATTCATAAGCCGCGCCCGGAGGCAGCTCCCCGCGCGAATCGTATATCACTTTCTGCTCCCGGTTCACCACCAGCACCCGCAGGTTCATATTGGTTTTTACATGATTATAAATCCCCGCCTCGAACCGCCGTGCCTCCGCTGCGGAAAAGGCACGTTCAAACGAGGCGCTCACTTCCGGATCGGACGCAAACTGCTCCGCCAGAATCACCGACGTGTCCACCAGCGCCTCCTCCATCGTGATGAAGTAGTGCAACCGAACATCTTTCACCACCCAGTCCACCAGCAGATAAAATCCGGCGGAAAGCAGCACCAGTGCTGTCAGCAAAAGCCGCGTCCGCATTTTCATGGCTGCACCTGAAGGCAATAGCCCCAGCCCCGCCGCGTCTGCAGGCATTCAGAATCCGGATCAATTTTCCGAAGCTTGGAACGCAGCGTTTTAATATGCGTGTCCACGGTCCGGTCATAGCTGGCATCCGGTTCCTCCCACGCATGCTCCATCAGCTGGTCGCGGGAAAAAACCTGGCCGGGATGGCGGATCATCAGTTCCAGCATCCGGAACTCATAGCGCGAGAGGTTCAGCGCCGCCCCTTTGTGGTAAATCGTCTTGGTTTTCTGGTCGATGGCGAACAGCGGCTCGGGCTGCGAACTTCCAGACCCTGGAACTGCCGAACCCGTCCGCCGCAGAATGGCCCGGATCCGCGCCGTCAGCTCGCGCGGGCTGAACGGCTTGGCCATATAGTCATCCGCGCCCAGCTCGAGCCCGACAATGCGGTCGATCTCTTCGGCGCGGGCCGTCAGAAAAATAATCGGCACCTCGGAGCCGGCCCGCAGCTCCCGGCAGAAATCAAATCCGCTGGCATCCGGCAGCCCCACATCCAGCACCACCAGATCAATCGGATGCTGCTGCAGCAATCCCCGGGCGGCCCCCGCCGTGGCGGCATGGATCGGCGTCATATTTTCCGTTTCCACCGCAAATGCAATGTTGTCGGCAATCGCCGGTTCATCCTCAACAATGAGTATCCTCTTTCTCTGGTTGGAATTCACCACGTCCATACCTTCCCGATACTAGTAAAACCGTCCTGATGATACCAGAGCGATTCCACTTTCTTGTTAATTCTGGCCCGCGACCTGCTATATTTTGTCCAGAGATGTATCTGGAAAACGTCTTCGAATTATTATGATGAATATGAGCCGCTTTATTCTGACCGCCTACCTTGCAAGCCTCGCTCTTGCGGGAGCCGCTGCGAATAAAAAACAATCGGCACAAACCTACTACGACCGCGGCATGACGGTATTCAAGGTTGATCCCGGCGCCTCTCAGGGCCTGTTCAACAAAGCAGCCAAACTGGGCCACGTTGATGCCATGATCCGGCTGGGCCATTGCTACCAGACCGGCACGGGCGTGCCGCCTGGTTTAAAATCGGCCCTTCACTGGTACACGCAGGCTGTGAATGCAGGAAGCACGGCTCCGCTCTACGAAATCGGTGTGCTCCATGAAACCGGGAACAGCAAAATACCACCCGACTATGCCCAGGCCATCGAATGGTACGAAAAGGGCATATCCAACAGCTCACTGAAATCATGCGAAGCGCTGGCCCGGATTTATGCATCGTGCCCGGACTCCACCTTTCACGACGGTGCGAAAGCCATTCAGTATGCCACCCTCTTAGTCCAGAACGGGAAGAACAACCCTGTCAGCTTCGATCTGCTGGCCGCCGCCCATGCGCGCGACAATAACTTCCCCTCGGCCCGGAAGGCGGCCTCCACGGCCATTACCCTTTCCTCGCTGGAGGATGCTCCCGCTCGCCGGGAACGAAAGACCTCCTACGAACAGGGAATCCCCTATCCCGCAACGGCTTCCAATGCCTGGATTCTAAAAGCTGCCGCAACAGACAACACCTGGGCCATGCTTAAACTGGCCAACCTCTACGGCGATGAACTCAGCGATTCGTACGATCCCGCACTCGCGCGCAACTGGTTTAAAAAGGCGGCCGAAAACGGGAATGCGGAAGCCTTGCTCAAGATGGGGCAGCTCTATTTCCATGGACGGGGCGGCGAAGTGGACCTGGAAAAAGCGTTCTGGTATTTATCCGAAGCCGCTGAAGCCGGAAATGAAAATGCATATGCTCCTCTCGCCCGTATGTATGTCGGAGGAAAGGGAACCCGGGCCGATGCTGCCGTTGCGCTGGAATGGTATCAGAAATCGATCGATGCCGGGCACCGCATCAACAGCTCCAAAATCAATGCCCTGAAATATTCGCTCAGAAAGGATCAGCAAAAAACACCCGAGGAATTCTATGAACAAGCTCGGCGTATCATTGCAAACAAAAAACCCGATCAGAAGGGAGAGCTGCCTACCTTCAAAGGAAAGACCTCCATGGTTCATTCGCTATACTGGCTGGCGGCAGAGCATGGTCTGACGGACGCCATGAAAGAACTCGGCGATATGTATTTCTACGGAAAACGTTATTTTGTGCGCGACGGCGAACTCGATAAAACCACCGGTGGACTTGATAGTAACTACGTGCGGGCGCTCGACTACTACGAACAGCTTGCCCATAAAAATATCCAATGTCCGGAACTGGAACCCTGCAAAGAGCTCTACCTGATCCAACTTCAGGAGCAGCGCGAACGGCAGCTCAAAAAAGAGATGGACGCCAGGCGTGCTGCTCAGCGGTCCACCAGGAAAAAATTCTAAATCGATTCTTCCGAAATTATTTTCTGGAACGGATCGTATTGAATGCGGGTGTCATACTTTCCATCACCCGTCGTATCCACTTCCTCGAACTTGAAAACGCCGTATTCATAAAACTGTTTCCGGCCGAATGCATCGTTCTCGTTCGGAGTAAAGGTGATCGATGAAATATTCCCTGTTTCGTAAACCATCAGGGCATCAAGCTTCCCATTAAAATCGAGATCATGCCGCGAAGTGGTTGTTATGTTATCCTTAAAGCTAAACCAGACATCCCATTCGCCATCGTTATTATTGTCGAAGACGCTCCGCATGGTGTTCCCGTCTTTGTCATATTCAAATTGCGCATCGTTCATCCCATCCCCGGAAAAGTCTTCCTGAACCACACCGGAATAGTCGGCATCGCGCTCCTCCAACCACGCATAACCCCATACCAGAAAAGCCCCGACCAACACGCCGCCGAAAAAAACACCCGGCAGCACGCCCTTCCGACGGGGCTGTTGATCGACAGGAGCCGCATTTGCCTTTTCTGCATTAATGACCCTGAGTATTTCCTGAGCACGGGTGAGATCATCCTTGGCAACCAGCACTTCTATGCCTCGCTCGTTGGTAATCGCCGGACGCGCTCCACCGCAGTCATCTTTTCTGACCATGGCATCAATGCCCGAAGCTTGCAGCTCCAACACCAGCACCTGCGCATCCATTTCATAAACAAACGAAGTCAGTACCACCTGATTATCCATGCCCATATCAAAACCTCCAATGATTGGAACAAGCCTAGAGCAGGAGCCCGCTGAACAAAAGAAAACCCCGCACATTTCCGCACGGGGTTTTTCCAAAGGATGGAACTATCGGCTTATACCGGATATAAAGATCAACCCTCGCAAAAGCGCGTAGGACGCAGAGCACAGCAGCTATTAAAACTCTGCGTTCTTTGCGGCTCTGCGTGAAATACCTCTTTAGCAAAGTCCGAAAGGTTTTCGGGTTCGCTGTCAGGCGTTCATCTTCTCAACAATGCCGGCGACGGCCTGAATGGCTTCGCCGACTTTGGAGCCGTCTTTACCGCCGGCCTGTGCTTTGTCGGGCTTACCACCGCCGCCACCGCTGCAGATTTTTGCAATCTGACCGATCAGTTTACCGGCGTGCATACCCTTGCCGACCAGATCTTCGGAAACGCTGGCCGCGAGGCATGCTTTGCCTTCATTGGAAGAACCGACCACAATCACGGCACTGCTGATCTTCTGGCGCAGGCCGTCGAGCACCTGACGCAGCGCATCCATCGGCATTTCGCCGAGCTCAGCGGCCAGTACCTGGATGCCGCCTTTGTCTTCGACCTGATCAACCAGTCCATCCACGTTGGAGACAGCCGTTTTGGTCTGAATGTCTTTCAACTGTTTTTCGGCGGTTTTCACCTGCTCAGCCATCGCTTTAAACCGATCCGCCAGCTCGGCTGGTTTCACGCTGAGGCTCTGGCTCAGGTTGGAAATCAGCTCGTGCTCTTCAGCAGCCCAGTTCAGTGCATCGAGTCCGGTTACGGCTTCGATACGGCGGATGCCGGCCGCAACCGACGATTCAGAAACAATACGGAACTGACCGATATCGCCGGTCATCTGCACGTGAGTGCCGCCGCAGAGTTCCTTGCTGAATTCGCCTACGCTTACCACGCGGACCGTGTCGCCGTATTTATCGTCAAACACGGCCTGGATGTCGCCGGAGTTCTGCACATCGGCCAGCGACATTTCCACGGTCTGCAGTTCGGTGTTGCGCATAATCTCGTGGTTGACAACCTGCTCGATTTTGCGGATCTGTTCCGCATTCACCGCTTCAAAATGGTTAAAGTCGAAACGCAGGTAGCCACTGGAGACCAATGAGCCAGCCTGTTTGATGGACGGATCGACCACCTGGCGCAGGGCCGCGTTCAACAGATGGGTGGCCGTGTGGTTACGGCGCATCTGACCGCGACGGTAGCGGTCGACCCCGGCAATCACGGCGGCGCCTTTTTCCGGAGTGCCGAATTCAACTTCACCGTTGTGAACAATGATGCCTTCGGCGGTCTTCTGGGTGTCGGTGACTTTAAAGGTGAAGTCTTCGCCTTTTATATCGCCCTGGTCGCCCAGCTGGCCGCCGGATTCCGGATAGAAGGGCGATTCTTTCAGTACGATGGCGCCGGATTCGAGCACTTCCAGAATCTCGGTGCGGCACTGAACGTTATCAAAACCGATGAACGGTGTGGCTTCCACATCGAGGGCCTCGCTGGAAACCATGACCACCGACTTCTTGGAAGCGTGGTCGGAACGGGCGCGCTCGCGCTGCTCGTTCATTAAATCTTCAAATCCGGCGGAGTCCACCGTCAGGCCGCGTTCGCGGGCCATCAGTTCGGTGAGATCGAGCGGGAAGCCGAAGGTGTCGTAAAGCTTGAAGGCATCGCCGCCGACAATCTGACCGTTGACCGGCTCAATGGCTTCGAATACATCGAGGCCTTTATCGAGCGTGCGGTTAAAGGATTCCTCTTCGGCCTTCAGTGTTTTGCTGATGCGCTCGTTCCGCAGTTCCGGGAAGGCGTCGCCGAAGCTGTCGGCCACGATGTCGGCCAGTTTATAGAAGAAGGGCTGGGTGAAGCCGAGCGTGCGGCCATAGCGAACGGCGCGGCGCAGGATGCGGCGCAGCACATAGCCACGGCCTTCGTTGGAAGGGATGATGCCATCGGCGATGGAGAACGAGAGGCAGCGGATGTGGTCGGCAATCACACGGAAGGCGACGTCCACCTTTTCCTGCTCGGACTGTTTGGCGGCATCTTCGGGCAGCGTGCTGGTATATTTGCAGCCGCTCATTTTTTCCAATCCCTGGAAAATCGGCGTAAAGACATCGGTCTCGTAGTTGGAGATGACGCCGGAGAAGTCGGTAAAGTTTTTGGTGCACTGGATGATCGAGCAGGCGCGCTCGAAGCCCATGCCGGTATCCACGTGCTGCGCCGGAAGCGGGGCAAAGGAGCCGTCGGCCCCGGCATTGAACTGCATGAATACGAGGTTCCAGATTTCGATGCAGTCGGCGCTGTCGGCATTCACCATTTCCGGTCCGCAGTCGCCGTTCGGGGTGAGATCGACGTGCAGCTCGGAGCACGGGCCGCACGGGCCGGTGTCGCCCATCATCCAGAAATTGTCTTTGCGGTTGCCGGGAACCACTTGTTCAGCCGGCAGGTAACGCAGCCAGAGGTCGCGTGCTTCCAGATCGGCCTCGCCTTTTTCGTCGCCGCCGAAGTAGGTGGCATAGAGGCGTTCTTTGGGGAATCCCCAGACATCGGTGATCAGCTCCCAGGCCCAGTCGATGGCCTCCACTTTGAAGTAGTCGCCGAAGGACCAGTTGCCGAGCATTTCGAAAAAGGTGTGGTGGTAGGTGTCGAGCCCGACATCGTCGAGGTCGTTATGTTTCCCGCCGGCGCGGATGCATTTCTGAGTGTCGGCGGCCCGGCCCGGGGTGTAGGGGCAGTTCATCTGGCCGAGGAAAATCGGCACAAACTGGTTCATGCCGGCATTGGTGAAAAGCAGGTTCGGCGCATCCGGCAGCAGGCTGCCCGATTTTACAATGGTGTGCTGCTTCGATTCGAAGAAGTCGAAGAATGATTGGCGGATTTCACTGGATGTCATAATTCTGTCCTGTTTCTAATTGAGCGGAAAAGGCGCAGTTTATACTGATTGCGCCTGGGTTATGCAAGAAATGCAATGCACGGAAACCGAAGGGATTAAAACGGATACGAGTGCGGCTTGAAACACGGCATACAAATAGGGTAAATGTTATAACATGAATGCAAAATACATAATCCGAAATGTTGTGGCCTCGGCCGCCCTCGCTCTTATTTTCACCGGATGCGGCGATTCCGCATCAAAATCCCCCGAGGGCTCCTATAAAAAAGGAATGGCCCTGCTCGATAGCAAAGATGCCGCGGGAGCATTCAGCCAGTTCTCCACGGCAGCCGAAGGCGGACACCCGGAAGCGATGATGGAGCTGAGCACCTGCTACACCTACGGCTCCGGCGTTGACCCGGATCCTGAAATGGCTTTCAGCTGGATTCGTAAAGCAGCCGATGCCGGTTCTTCGAAAGCCAAGGCGTATATTGCAATTTTCTACCTGCAGGGCATCGGCACCGCCGAAAGCCCGGACACAGCCATTCAGCTGCTTGAAAGCGAAGTTGCTGTCGGCAACATCGATGCCATTACCATTCTGGCCAATCTTTATGAAGTCGGTGCCGGCGTTGAACAGAATGCTACCAAAGCGATGGCGCTGCACCGTAAAGCCGCCGGACAGGGCAATGCGCTCTCCATGTATTACATCGGCCGCTGTTTTGCCAAGGGCGAAGGCGGCGTTCAGAAAAATGAAAAACTGGCCGCGGAGTGGTATCAGAAAGCATCGGATGCCGGCTCTTTTGCCGGAACCGGAAAACTGGGGGCCTGCCATATGATGGGCCAGGGCGTTGCCAAAGATATGGCCAAAGGCATTGCTCTCATCCAGAAAGCGGTTAAAGGCGGCGACGCGGATTCCATGCACAACCTCGGCGTTTGTTACGAGCGCGGCATCGGCATTGAGAAAAACCAGGCTGAAGCCGTTAAATACTATCGCATGGGTGCGGAAGCCGGATGCGCAGAAGCCATGTATAACCTTTCGGTCTGTCTCTCCACAGGAAACGGCGTTGCCCAAAATGCCGATGAAGCCGCCATGTGGAAAGCACGCTCCAGCGAAAGCGGAACCCCGCTGCGCGGACGTGACAGCTAAAGAAGCCCCGGGCCGGCCGGCACGCTAAAACTCGATGTCTTTGTGCAGTCGGACTTCGAGCATGGGCTGGGTGTCCTCCCAACCTTTTGAAAGAGCATGAAGATCTTGCTTGATCCGAGACCTTTCTATAAACAGTTCTTCACTCGACAGGCTTTTGTTATTAACCAATGCGATGCTTTCTCGTTCTATAAACCTCTTCCAAAACAATTGTACATATCGCTGTGCCACCTCTATAGGCAGCATACTATCATCAATAGTTTTCGAATCGGTCTTCGCGTCTTTCATTACTTTATCACGTGCATACAGAAGCTCCTGTACATCCCGGTCAAGATCATGGAATTGCTCTGTGATGGATTCAGGAGGATCGAGCATTAAAACTTCAATAACCTTCTTACATGTTGGATCAGTGAGCAGGTGCGGAGGAAGATAGTCATGTAACAACGGGTGCACCTCATGATAATACGTCATGAGCAAATCTATCAAAGCCGCCTCCTGCCTAGGGAAGGTTTTAGATACAGGAACCACCGCATTTACCTGTTCTATTTTTTTCTTTATAGCCTGCTTTGCGACATGCTCCCTACGCAACTCCTCGACAACAGTCGAATAATTTCCATACCGCAATATCGCTTTAATCATATTGTCTTGACGAATTTTACTCGGACTAGAAACTATCAGACCTATTGCAGCCTTTAGCACACGCATCTTCCCTGCCTCAGTCGCCATGTCATCTCTTCCCGAAAGAGTGTCCATTAGAAAATCAATAGCTGGTGCAGCTGTTTTAATTAAACTAGTAAGAGCTTGTATACCCTTGTCTTTTATCAAGGAATCGGGATCCTCTTTTTCGGGCAGAGTGACCACCCGGACACTGAGTTCGTTGGCGATAAAGATTTCGGAAGAGGCGAGCGCGGCTTTGAGTCCGGCTGCATCGGAATCGAGCACGAGAATGACTTCGTCCGCATAGCGCTTAATCATCTTAGCGTGGTTTTCGGTCAGCGCGGTGCCTTGCGAGGCGACAACGTTGTCGAGCCCGGCCTGATGGCAGCGGATGGCATCGATCTGCCCTTCCACCACGATGGCCTGACGGGATTCCACAATCGGTTTGCGGGCTTTATCGAACGCAAAGAGCACCCGGTTCTTTTTGAAAAGCAGGGTTTCCGGACTGTTAACATATTTCGCGCCCTTTTCAGCCTTGTTCATAATCCGACCGCTGAAACCGATCACCCGGCCCATCTGATCGCAGATCGGGAACATGACACGGTTGCGGAAGCGATCGTAGTGGCTCTTTTTTCCGTTACGGTCGGACGGGACCACCAGACCGGCGGCTTCGAGCTGTTCCGGGTCATAGCCTTTTTTCACGGCCCGGCCGAGGAGCTCTTCCCAGCCCTGCGGCGCATAGCCGATCTGAAAATCTTTGATGATCTCGGTGGGAAGATCGCGCTCTTCCATGTAGCGCCGGGCTTCGGCCCCCTCGGGGCTGTCGAGCAGCATGCGGTGGTAGAAGGCGGCGGCATCGGTGTGCAGTTTATAGAGCACATCCTTGTTTCCGCTTTTATCCGGCTGGCCGCCTTCGTAGACAATTTCCACGCCCACGCGCTCGGCGAGCACGCTGACGGCCGTCACAAAGTCGACCTTTTCATAGTCCATGACAAAGCGGAAAACATCGCCCCCGGCTCCGCATCCGAAGCAGTGAAAAATCTGCCGGCCGTCGTTGACGGTGAACGACGGCGTTTTTTCCTTATGGAACGGGCAGTTGCATTTATAGGTGGAGCCGCGGCGGCGCAGTTCGGGCAGATAGGCCCCGACCACATCAACAATATTACATCGCTGGCGGATCTCTTCGATCGTCTCTTTGGGAATCATGGCCATAGTTTTACTGCTGCTCGTAAGTTTCTTCCTGCCACACAAACAGTTTGGTAACGCACCAGACGGAGCCTTCCCACACATACCCGAGCGGTCCGAGCACTTTATCGTGTTTCTTCGCTTTCAACGTGATGGTAAGCGAGGCGTAATCCACCCTGCCCTTCATGGACTTCAGGCGCGCGGTCATGGAGTCAATGTCGGCCTGCAGACGGGTCAGCTCTTTTTCAATGGCGAGCACATCCTTTACGGCGTTGGCGCGGTCGAGCAGTTTCTGCAGACGGTCGCGGAGCTTTTTCTTGGTTTCCAGGCGCGCCTGCATATCGATGTAACGCTCAGTGACGTCCTCCGAAGAGAGCCGCTTGCTGGTTACTTCGCCCACGCCATCAAGCGATCCGAGCAGTTCATCGAGCTTCTTAGACGGCACGCGAAGGGTCAGCGTGGTGGCGGGACGTTTGTTGTAGTCGTTCTGACTGGAGGATTCAATGTAGCCTCCGATTTCAACGGTTTTCGCGCTGACCTGCGCGGCGGCGTTGGAAATGCTCGCTACTTCAATGGTCATGGAACCGGTCCAGATGAGCATGTGCTCCGATTGGAGCTCTTCGGTTTTTTCGTTCAACGGCATATCGCCCATCAGCGGATCGCCATACATTGCATCAGAAGCCCCATACATGCGCACGGAACCCGTCGTCATACTCCTGCATCCGGTCAGGATGGTGGCAATCAAAAAGGCGGGCAGTACGATTTTAAGCATGGCGTTCTCCTTATCGGGGTGGTTCTTAAATAGGAATACCGGAAGCCTGCGCGAGGCTCAATCCTGCGGTTGGTTTTTAAGTCCCCGCGCAAAGTCGGCCCGGAAACTGCTTAATTCTTTCCAACGATTGGAATGTATTCATGAAAATGCCACGACTTGAAGATATGAACAGCCCACGCTTCCTTCAGGAAGCGTTTGAAAAGGAGCACCGTCTCCATTGGCTGAAAAATGCGCGAATCCGGCGTAATGTTTATCTGTGGCTCTTTATTGTGGGTATGATCTGCATGCTGTATACGGCACTGACCCAATGGATGACACTTTCCATTCTCTCGCTTTTTCTCGCGATCGTTTCGCTGGTTGTCATGTCCAAATATGATACGCAATTGTGCTTTCTGAATATTCTGCAAATGCGGGATGAGCAGAAAAATCGCGATCCGGACCATTCCTGACTACATATTATCAATGTCGCCGGCTTCTTCCTGCTTCATCAGCTCGGCCTTCCATGAATCGATCTTGCTCTCGTAGAGCGCAGTCAGACGAGGCTGAATTCGGGGAACAATCTCCCGGCAAACCAGGTCACCGGCATAGGATTTGGCACAGAACAGGTCATACACTTTCCCCGAGCGCTCCAGCATCACAACCAGAATCATGATCAGCAGGGAAGTCAGAATGCCCCGGGTTAATCCGAGAGCCAGCCCCCAGCCATGGTCCGCCCGGCTGGATATCTGCATCTTCAGCAATCCGGCGAGCAGTTTGCTGAACAGCATGTACAGCGCAATGACCAACACCAGCAGTGTTGCCAATATGACCCACATCAAATAGGTCTCCTGCAGTTCCCTGAAAACTCTTCCGAAATAGCTGAACATCATCGGATAAACAAAAAACAGCAGGATACCGCCGCATATAAACGTAATGACGTAGGCAATCTGCGAAGCAAAGCCTTTCTGAAAACCTCCCCACGCAAACAGGGCGATCACCATCACAACAACAACATCCACTAAACTCAACCAAGCCGGCATTCTATTTTTCCTCGTTTTCCAATGATTGGAACAGGACCCGATAATAAGCATGTTCAACGCCATAAGCCCCGGAAAATATTTTTTATACGGGTCCGTTTAAATTTCTTAGAGAAATTAAGGGTTTTCGGCAAATACCACAATATGTTGTGCTCACCCCTTGACACTGCCACATCTCATTGCGTAACTTCTACACTCGTTAAACGCGGGGATGCCGTTTAATTACCACAAATATCAACATTTCAAGGGGAAAAATATGTCGGGAGAAAGACCGAATGCTGCATTTGACGGGTTCCAGAAGCGTTCAGGACTCGTTGTTCCATTCAGTTGGCAGAAAATTGAATTGGCGATCGACCGCGCGGTCGAGGATGTTTCACGCAAGCAGGGCATTGCAAAAAACGAAGGTCTCGCATCCAAAGTAACCGATCAGGTGCTGCAGCAGCTCACCAACCCGATGAGCGAGTTTTATGTACATGTCGGCGATAACGGCAAACGCATTCCAAAAATTGAAGATGTACAGGATCTGGTGGAAATCGTACTCGCCGAACAGGGCGAAACCCTCGTGGTGGCCACCTATAAACGCTACCGGAAACAGCGCGAAATCGCCCGCCGTAACATCCGCGTTCGCGGCACGTCCGCCGCCGATGTGGATGTCACCGATGCGTCGCTTCTGCTCGTTGAATCCACCTCGCAGAACGTCAACCTGCCATGGGACCGCAAACGCATCGTTAAACAGATTCTCGACAAAACCGATCTCTCCGTAGAACTCGCCATCAATGTGGCGAAGTCCGTTGAAAACCGCATCATTGGCGGCGATATGACCATCATCGGCACCACGCTCATCCGCGAGCTGGTGAATAACGAGCTGATGGAACGCGGCTACTCCCAGCAATTGCGCGACCTTTCCCTCTACCGGGTCTCCAAAGACTATCTTGAAAACCTGATGTTCTCCAAATCGACTGAAAACTCGAATATCGTGAACAACAACCCCGAAGCCGTAAATCTGGGCATTGCGGAACTGGTTCTCAAACAGTGGGCACTCGACACCATCTTCAGTGCGGAAGTGAAACGAGCCCATGACACCGGTGCCGTACACGTACACGACCTGGGCTATCCGACCCGCGTCTACTGCTCCTCGCATTCCATCGAGTATGTTAAAAAATATGGGCTCAACGGACTGATTAATCTCAACACCTCCTCCAGTCCGGCACGCTCCGCATCCGTACTGACCGGACACCTGAACACCTTCCTCGCGTCCATGCAGGCCAACTATGCCGGTGCGCTCGGCATTGCCTACATCAATATTCTCTATGCTCCCTTCCTGGTCGGCATGGATGCCAAAGAGTTAAAGCAGGTCGCTCAGGAACTCATCTTCAACGGCTCGCAGAATGCGTTCTCCCGCGGCGGCCAGACCCTGTTCCTCGACTTCAACATTCACTCCGGAGTTCCTTCCTATCTGAAAACCGTTCCGGCCATTGGACCGGGCGGCCACTACCAGATGCGCCTGAAAGACGGAACCATTGCTGAATTGGTCGAAGAGCTGCGCGATGACACCGATGTCAGCGGCAACAGGATGATGGATCTGTACTACATGGATCCAGCCCTTGGAAAACGCCTGGTGCTCCGCGAGCTGGCCGATGAAAAAGACGGCATGATCTACGACCCCGATGTAAACGCCATACTCGAAGAAAACGGCGAGGCCATCGTGACCTATGCCGACTACACGCAGGAAGCGCAGGATTTCTGCAGCGCCCTGCTGAAGGTCTTTGCCGAAGGTGATGCTCACGGCCGTATCTTCGAATTCCCGAAATGCGACTTCCACGTTTCCGACGAAACCTACGAAGATCCCGCCCAGTTCGAAATCTTCCGCGAAGCGTGCGACCTCGCCTCGAAAAACGGATCGACCTACTTCATCTTCGACCGCGACGAAGTCACCCTTTCCGCCTGCTGCCGACTGCGCACCACCATCAGCGACAACCGGATGCTGAAGCACCCTGAAAGCATGCGCTTCTGCGGCTTCCAGAATGTGACCATCAATATTCCGCAGGCCTCCTATCGCGCCGCCCGCACCGGCGGCGACATTGTTCAGAACTTCTATGACGAGCTCGACCGCACCATGGAGCTTGCCGTTGATGCCCACCTGCAGAAAAAAGCCAAAGCGCATGAAATGCTCAGCGGCCCGGGCCATCCGCTCTGGCAGATCGGCAAAATCGCGAACGACGGCAAGCCGTATGTTGATCTCGATAACTGCACCTACATTCTCGGCCTCATCGGCGTGAACGACGCGGTTAAGTTCCTGATCGGTCAGGAGCTGCACGACAGCAAAGAAGCCCAGCGCTTCGGCCTGAAGATTGTGGCCCACATGTATCAGAAAGCCAAAAAGATGGCCGCCAAATACGGCTTGAAGATTACGCTCGAAGAATCCCCGGCCGAGTCCGCCGCACGCCGACTCGCCAAATCCGACCTGATCTACTTTGGCGAAGAATCCAAAGAAGTGGTCAAGGGGCCGGCCGACGCCGAGTATTATACCAACTCCATCCATCTGGCGGCCGAAGCGGATGTTTCGCTGGTCGACCGCATCACCGAACAGTCCAAATATCACAGTATGATCGAATCCGGCGCCATCACCCACTGCTTCATTGGCGAAGAGCGCCCCGATGCGGATTCCATTGCGCATCTGATGACCGAGGTCTTCTACCGCACCCAGTCTGCGCAGGTTTGTGTGTCGCCGGAATTTACCTTCTGCGATCACTGCCAGCACCAGACCCGTGGCCTGCTCGAACAGTGCCCCGAATGCGGTTCGACCGAAGTCGTCGGCGAAACCCGCGTGGTTGGCTACTTCAGCAAAGTCCAGAACTGGAACAAATCCAAACGCTACGGCGAACTGCTGGCCCGCCACGCTGGCCGCTACAACATTGTGGATGCCGAAGGCGAAGAACAAACCCTCGTAACTGCAAATGAGGAGGCTTAATCATGGGCGCAAAATATCAGATCAGAGTATTCGGAAAGGCCGGTTGCGACAAATGCCACACCCTCAACCAGCGCCTCGAAAAAATCCTGACCAAATCGGACTATACCGATTTTGAAAAAGTCTACTGCGACGTCGAATCCCTTGACGGGCTTGTGGCCTTTTCCGAAGCCGAGTGCATCAACCCCTCCCGGATTCCGGCCATGCTGGTAACCGAGTGGAGCGAAGACGAGGATGAGTTTATTCCCATCAGCACGCTGGAACCCGGTGCCAACGATTCCGTCTGCAAAAAGGCCAAGCTCTATCAGTATCTCGGTCTGCAGACCGACTATTCAGACCTGGGAAAGGGAATCATCTCCCCCAAAATGATCCAGTCCGTACTGGCCGAAGCACAGAACTAACTTTCCTTCACCCGACCCGCCGGGCGCCCGGACTTTCCTTCCCTCAGCGCCCGGCGGGTCATTTTGGTGATAACTTCTATCCCTCGCAGAGGCGCAGAGAGCGCGGAGCGAACCCAGTAAAAAAAACCTTTGCGAACTCCGCGCCTCTGCGAGGAATATTTTTTAGCATGCCTGAAACCAGTCCAATTTATGCCTATTTGGAAAAGCCCTCGATGGTGGACTACCCGAAGCATTTTGCGGCGGTTTTTTTCACCAGCGGCTGTAACTTTTCCTGCGGCTTCTGCCACAATGCGACCCTAATGGGGAAAAAGCAGAAGGGCCTGAGCTGGGAACGGATGGAACAGGCCTGCACCAAATTTAAAAAGGACTGGGTCAACGGCGTCGTCATTACCGGCGGCGAACCCACCATGGCCGACGACCTCGTGGAGCTGATCCACTTCTTCAAAAAATTCGGGTTCGATATCAAACTCGACACCAACGGCTCCAACCCCGACCTTCTGGCTGAGTGCCTGCCGCTGGTTGACTATGTGGCCATGGATGTGAAAACCGGATTTTCCGGCTACCCCGCGCTCGTCGGGTTTCCAGACATTGGAAAAATCGAGCGGTCGATCGGGCTGATCAAAACGGAAGCTGAAGACTACGAATTCCGCACCACCGTCATTGACACCTTCCACACCGATGATCAGATGGACGAAGTCGGCGAAATCATTGATGGCGCCAAACGCTTCGCCCTGCAGGCCTTCATCCCGCGCGAAGATCTGCCCGGTAAAAAATTCCGCACCCTGCCCCGCACCACCTCCGCGCGCCTCCACGAAATCAAAGAGCACATGACCGGCTGCGCCGATGAGATTTTGTTGAGAGGGGTATAATCAGCTGGGCTGAACAAGCTTCTTTGTACGGTTCTGACTTCCAACGTCAAAAATGTTTAAAAGCACCTGCCGTCATCATTGGTGCAAATTGTAAATACTACTTTACAATTTGCACCCATACAGATTAACTCCTTCCATGTAAACGGAAAGAGAAAGCCCATGAAGACCTCCGGCTGGATTAACAGATCAATTGCGCATGAGTTTGAACTGGTTCGAAAGGAATATCCCGTCGTAACCATCACCGGCCCGCGCCAATCCGGCAAAACTTCATTGGCCAAACGGCTGTGCGAAGGATATGCATACGCCAACCTTGAAGATCCCGACACTCGGAAAATGGCGATGGAAGATGCCCGCGGTTTTTTCCGGTCGTTTCCCGCCCCGGTCATTATCGACGAGGTTCAACGCGTACCGGAACTGTTGTCCTATATTCAGGGCATGGCGGACGAAACGAAAGAGCGCGGCCAGTTCATCCTAACCGGAAGCCACCAGATCGAACTGGCCGCCGCGATCAGCCAATCGCTGGCAGGGCGCTCCGCCCTGCTTCGACTGCTGCCCCTTTCAATCGAAGAACTCCAGCAGGCAGGGTTCCAGCTGACCAGAGACGAGCTGCTGCACCGGGGCCTCATGCCCCGCCTTTACCACGAGGACATTCGAACAGGAACACTCTACGCCGAATACTTCCAGAACTATATCGAGCGCGACCTGCGGCAGTTCACTACGATCCGGAACCTGAACCATTTCGAAAAATTTCTGCGCATCCTCGCGGGAAGGGTCGGGCAGGTCATCAATATCAGCTCCCTCGCCAACGACACCGGCGTCGCCCGTGCAACGATCAACGAATGGCTGAACGTGCTCGAAGCCTCGTTCATTATTTTCCGGCTCTCTCCGTGGTTTGAAAATGCGGGCAAGCGCGCCATCAAAACGCCAAAGCTCTATTTCACCGAACCGGGGCTTGCCGCCTGGCTGCTCGACATCGATTCCCCCGCCCAGGCTGCACGCGACCCGCTGATGGGAAACCTTTTTGAAAACATGGTCGTTGTCGAGGCGCTCAAAACACGAACCAATGCCGGCCTGATGCCCAACCTCTATTTCTACCGCGACGGAAAAGGAAACGAGGTGGACCTGGTCGTCCGGCACCACCGAACGCTTTATCCATTCGAAATCAAAGCCGCCGAAACCTATTCGCCGGAAATGGCAAAAGGATTCAAGCCGTTCCACTCGCGCTTCCCCGGATCCCCGCCGGGCACAGTTATCTATGCCGGCGACCTGGAACCCAAATCGGAAAAAGGCGCCTTCATCAACTTCCGCAACACTTCCGAATTCATCAACGGCATCAAATAGCATTATGAAAGCGGGCAACCACCGAAAAAGCAGCATGCTGCAAGGAGAGAGGTTCCATTCGAGCCAGGCGCAGTTTTCCGGAGAGAGAGCCTCTGTGTGAGCCGCCATGCGCCGAACAGAGCCTCACTCCAACCAACAATAAATCAGTCTACGGATAGTCCTGGCGGGTGGGGCGGACGACGATGTCGCTGATGTTGATATGGGCCGGCAGGGAAACGACATGATGGATCGTGTCCGCAATGTCGTCGCAACCGGGCAGAGGACCGAACTTTTCATGAAAGCTATCGACCAGCTCGTCGCTGTAGTTTGCTCCCGCCTGGAATCCGCTGATCACAATGCCCGGCTGCACCAATGAAACCCGAACGCCCTGCGGGCCCACATCGCGCCGCAAGGCTTCCGCCAATGCGTGGACCGCATACTTCGACGCTCCGTATACAGCGCTGAAGGGCGAAATATGCCGCCCCACCACCGATCCGATAATCACAATGTCTGCGGCCGATTCAGGGAATGCCGTTTTCTGAACTTCAACCATCCGCCGCGCCGCCTTCTGAATCAGATACGCCGTGCCGTTTACATTGATGTTCATCAATTCCTCAAATTGCTCCAGATCGGCATCTTTAACCGAACCGCCCAACCCCCTGCCCGCATTGGCAACCACGATATCCGCCTCGTGACCAAATTGTGCTACGGCGCTCGCAAACAGCCGCTCCAGCAGATCCGGATCGGTGGCATCTCCGGCCAGCCCGTAAAATACGTCACCCAGTTCCTGTTCAAGTTCGGTCAGCTTTGAGGCGGTGCGGCCGCATCCAACCACCTGCATACCCGCCGCCACAAATTTGCGCACCGTTGCTTCTCCTATTCCTGAGGTGGCTCCGGTCACAATTGCAATACGTTTTCTGTTTTCAGCCATCATTTACCTTCTTTTATTCCTTCTTTCACACGCACCCGGCTACCTGATCAGGCAATCGGATCGGAGCAGTAGTCACGACGCTGGCAGGTGTCGCACATCGCACCCATCCAGATTTCATCGAACTGCTCCATGATACCGGACACCATTTCAGGGTCGTCGGAAATGATGCCGGATTCAAAGTTTCGGCGGTCGGGGCTTTTGGCTCCCATTCCGGCTCCGGTGAGATTAGCGCTGCCGAGATAGGCCGTTCGGCCATCGGCCACCAGCGTTTTTAAATGCACCCGCGGACAGATGATTCGCTCCATACCAGTGAGCAGCGCGGGATAGAGATCGAAATCCTTTCGGAAATTCGGGCCGGGCTCTTTGGCATGCAGCAACCGAACGTCCACCCCCCGGTCTACCAGATCGGCCAGCACGCCGAGAAACGGGCGAAAACTTCCATGGCTGGAAACGTGCAGGTCCTTGATATCCGCCGTGGCAATCCATAGGAATTCCCGGCACTCGGGAACTAACTCCAGAACCACCTGTTCATAGATCTCTTTATTTTTGAGCAGACGGATCATGCTTACTCGCCACTACGTAAAACTTAAAGTTCTTCACTTCGGACATACCTTCCGGCGTTTCCGGTGTGATACGAATGACGGCCCGGTGATTTTGATTCGTATCGAGCGGCGTCACGAGCACCTTATATTCAAAGCCCGGTTTAATGCACAGCAGCTCAGCCTTGATCGCTGGGTTGGAGGATTCCGCCGATTGAATCGGTAATGAAAGACTGCTGGAATTTTTCAAAACCGCCGTTTTTGTGGAGGGTCCGGTCTGCATCAGCTTCATGAGCACAGGCGCTACCGTATACGCTTTCGGAATATCGACCCGAATGCTGAGTTGCTTCGTGGCCCCGTCGCTGGTTTTTACAGAAAGAGTTTTATGCTGCGGTCCGGTGCGGCCGAACAGATCGAACTGAACCTTCAATGAACCCTTTCCTCCCGGAGGAATAGGGGTATATTTTCTTTCAGGCACCAGACAACCGCAGCTTGCGGTTACATCGGTTATCACAACCGGTTCACTTCCAGGATTGGAATAGTTGAATGCAACCGGAGCAACGCCCTGAAGCGGATGCACATCCAGAACGGCTTCTGCAGTTTCCCACTTCAAGCCCCCCAGAGCGGTTGTTGCGCAGAACAAAAAGACGGCAAGCGTTTTCATGGCATCAACCTAGACCAGCAGCTGCTTCAGATGAAAACCGACCATGCAGACGTCGTCGGAAAACTTCTGTTCACGGGAAAAGGCCAGAGCATCGTCTTCCAATCCCTGGAAAATATCTTCGAGCGGTTCTCCGGCAAAACTGTGAGCAGAGTCGAGTAAACGTTTGAGCCCGTAAGGATCGTCCATATTGTTCTTCAGAGTGAAAAGCCCATCGGTAAAGAGCACGACCGCATCATCAACCGCCACGTATATTTCCTGCGTCTCATAGATCACGCCCGCAGTGTCTCCCAGCCCCGGGCCGCAACGTGAGTCAACGCCCAGCCACTGGGCGGTCATTCCATCATGAAAAAGAATCGGCAGCGGATGATTCGCATTGGCCATCCGGATGCAGCCGGTCCGGACATCGAGCGTCAGGTAGCAGGCAGATGTATCCAGCAGTACCTCTTCCTGATTCAGCAGTGGAATCAGCAGGGCGTTCATCCGGCTGAGGTAGGCTCCCGGATCCCGTGCCAACGGCATCAGCTCCTGAGCAATACCACGCACCAGAGCCGTGCCCAGCGCCGAACGAATGCCCACCCCCTGTACATCGCAGATCAGAATGCCGGCTTCGTGTTCAGATATGCGCTGGATCGCACAGTAGTCGCCCGAAACCTGCTGATTCAGAATGAAACGGTGAAGAAACTCCACACACCGTTCGTCGGGACCGGCCTGCTCAGGAAACGAAGGATAGGCTGCGGAAAAGAAACTTTTCTGCAACTTCCCGGCCATGCGGACATCATTTTCCATCTCTTCTTTAATGGCATTGATTTCATCCGCGTATAGGCGAATGCGCAGGTCGGCCTCTTTTTTACGGGTGATATCGCGCGTTACGCCGAACGTTCCAATGATCTCACCTTCCGGATTGCGAAGCGGCATTTTGGTGGAGGAGGCCCAGGTGACCCGGCCGTCGGGCCAGACTTCGCGCTCTTCAAATCCCGTCCGGGTCTCGCCGGTCCGAATGATTTCCTGCTCGATGGCAAAGGCTTCGCTGGCGTGTACCTCGGACCACAGATCAAAATCCGTTTTCCCGATCATGAACTCTTCCGACTCGAAACCGTGTTTATGCAGGCACGCCTGGTTCACTCGAATAAACCGCGATTTGAGATCTTTGAAATAGATCACATCCGTGAGGTTCACCATGAGGTTATCCAGTAGTTGAGTGTAATCCGAATCGTTCAGCGACATATCGTTATCCTCAACCTAAGTCACTCGCCGTTGGAAACCGACCATACAGATATCATCATCAAATTTTCCGTCTTCCGCAAAAGCGCGTACAGAAGCGATCAGTCCCGAAAACAGATCCGACAGCTTTTTTCCGGCATGGCCCGAAGCGACCTCCAGCAGACGCTCCTCGCCGAACTCTTCATCGTCGGCTCCGATGACTTCGTAGAGCCCATCCGTATACATCACCACGGTGTCGCCCACATCAATCTGTTTTTCCAAAGTGTGGAAGACCGCTTCTTCATTAATGGCCAGCGCGGGGCCGCGCTGGTCGGGATTGTCCATCAGCCAGTCGGCCCGGTTTTCCGAAGCCTGGAAATGCAGGGGAACCGGATGACCGGCATTGGCAAATTTCAGCAGGCCGGTTTCTGTGTCGAGCACCATGTAGCAGGCGGTGGCATAGAGGAAGATATCTTCCTGCTGCAAAATCGGCAGCAGCAGCTGGTTCATGCGGCCCAGAAAACCGCCGGGATCTTTTTCAAGCAGTGCTGTTTCTTCCACCAACGCGCAGATCAGAGCCGTAACCAGCGCTGCCCGTACCCCGTGCCCCATGACGTCGCACAGGAAAACGCCCACCTCCGTGGGAGAAAGAACACGCAGTGTGCAGAAATCTCCACTGACCAGGCCGCTTGCGTGGTAGTGATGCAGAAACTCAACCCGGCTCTCTTCCGGCAATACACCTTCAGGAAAAACGGGGTAGGAGCGGGGGAAAAATGTTTTCTGCAACTCGGCGGCCATACGGACATCGTCTTCCATGTCATCTTTAATGCGGCGGATTTGCTCAGCATAATAAGCGGCTTTCAATTCGGCCTCTTTGTGCTCAGTGATGTCGCGCGAGACTCCAAACGTGCCGATAATTTCACCATTCGAATTTTTCAGCGGCATCTTGGTGGTGGAAACCCAGGTGATGTGTCCGTCTTCCCAGGTTTCTTTTTCCTCAATGCCGATCAGCGGTTCGCCGGTGGCGATAATGCGCTGTTCATCGTTGAACGCCTCCTGAGCATGAACCGAAGCAAACAGGTCGAAATCAGATTTCCCTATCACCGCGTCTTTGGAGAATCCAGTCCATTCACAGAAGGCCGTATTCACCATAATAAATCGGGAATCGCGATCCTTGAAATAGATGTTGTCCGTCATGTGCTCCATGAGGTTCTGCAACAAGAATCCCGTATCGTTCAAATTTTGCGACATAGTTTACTCCCTAGTTACTCTATTGTTATCAAAGCCCTCCTTCTTCTCAACGCAAAAGGCAACTTTATCCGCTCCTCTTTGCAAGAGAATCTGCTAGTTTCCAGCGCATGGAAGAGAGAATTATTCAGCTGGAAACCCTATCGGCACTTCAGGATCAGACGATACAGAGCCTGAACGACGAAATTTATCGGCAGCAACAGGACATCTCCCGGCTTCGGGAGCAGCTTGATCAACTGGAGAAAAAGCTCCTCGAAATTGGCGAGCCGGATCAAATCGCCGGGATCGAGCGCCCTCCGCACTATTAATATTCAATAAATGGCTAGCACATGGGCGCGAATCTGCTAAAACCCCTGCGCCTGAAAAAAATAAGAGATCATATGCGAAATAAACAAACAAAAATTATCTGTACGATCGCTTCCAACCGGGGCGAGCGCGACTTCATCCAAAGTCTTTATGACGCCGGCATGAACGTGGCGCGGCTGAATACCGCACATATTTCCCTCGAAGAAGCCGACCAGCTCGTGGCCAACATCCGCTCGGTATCTGATGGCATCGGAATTCTGATCGATACCAAAGGCCCGGAAGTCCGGACCTGCGAAATCCCAGAGACCATCGAACTCTCAACAGGAGACACCGTAACCGTCAGCGATACAAAAGCTCCTGAAAACGGTTTTAAGGTGAACTACGATGAATTTGTGAAAGATGTGCCGATCGGCAGCTCCATTCTCATCGATGATGGAGAAACCCATCTAACGGTCACCGAAAAGAAAGACGGCCTCCTGATCTGCCGTGCCGAAAATAACGGAATCATCAAGGACCGCAAAAGTGTAAATGTGCCGGGCGTTGAGCTCGACCTCCCCTCGCTCACCGAAAAGGATGCCAACTTCATCGACTGGGCTACCCGCTCGGAAATCGAATTCATCGCGCACTCTTTTGTGAGAAACCGCGATGATGTAATGGCCATCCAAAGCATCCTCGATATGCGCAAGAGTCCCATCAAGATTATTGCAAAAATCGAAAACCGGGAGGGAGTCGATAATCTCGAATCCATCCTCGATGTGGCACACAGTGTGATGGTGGCCCGCGGCGACCTCGGCATTGAAATCCCGGCAGAAGAGGTACCGATTATCCAGAAACAGTTGATCAAAACCTGCATTCGCCGCGTGAAGCCCGTGATTACTGCCACGCAAATGCTGCACTCCATGATCGACAACCCACGCGCTACCCGCGCCGAAGTTTCCGATGTGGCCAATGCCATCTACGATGGAACCGACGCCGTCATGCTTTCCGGCGAAACGGCTTACGGAAAATACCCCGTTGAAGCCGTTACCACCATGGCGGACATTGCACGCAACGTCGAAGCTCAGAAAACAACCCTCAGCTTCGACCTGCCGGTTGTTCAGCAATCGCACGACCTGATGCCTCGCAACCATCTTGCCAAATCCGCCGTTGCCATGGCGGCATCTATTCCTGCCAAAGCGATTATCACCAGCACCAAATCCGGCGACACCGCCCAGATCTGTGCATCCTATCGTGGAAAAACGCCGATTTTCGCCCTTTCCGCCAGTGCCCGCACGGTTCGCGAGCTCTCGCTCAGCTACGGAGTTTATGCCGAGCGCATCGATATCCCCCCAACGACCGACGGTCTCGTTAAAGCTGCGCTGAAACAGTTGCTGGACGAAAAACTGATCGAAATGGATGATACCATTGTATTCATCGGCGGCGGGCATATCTATTCAGCTCATACCAACTTCCTGCAGGTCGACACCCCGGCTATTCTACTGAAATAGCGACTTCCAAACCCTGGAAGTTCCCAGAGACAGGAAATGCTCAAACGCTTCAGTCAATTCTATGGTCCGCACAAGCCGCTCTTTGCGCTGGACCTGTCCATGGCCTTCGTTCGGGCGTTGTGCGCCATTCTGATTCCCCTCGTTACCCGCCATCTGTTTAAACTGAATGCTGCCTCCCTGAGCGAGGTCATCGGAACCGTTGCTCTTCTGACGCTGCTGGTCATCGTTCTTGCCTTCTCCGCCTTTAACAACATCAAGTGGGGCCATGTGCTCGGCACACGGATTGAAACGGATATGCGGGGCGTACTGTTCCGGCATCTGCAAAAACTTTCGTTCAGCTACTTTGACAAAACGAAGACCGGACACATTATGTCGCGTCTGAGCAACGATCTGTTTACTATTTCCGAAGTAGCGCACCATGTGCCCGAAGATATTTTCCTGGCCGTCGTCACCATCTCGGGGGCCTTCATCTGCATGTTCTGGATGAACACCTCGCTCGCCCTGATCGCCTTGATTCCGCTGCCCATCATGATCATCTGCGGCATTCTGTTCCAAAAGCGCTTCCGGCTCAATGTCCGCGTGATGCGCCGCCGCGTGGCCGACATCAACGCCAATATCGAAAACTCCATTCAGGGTATTCGTGAAGTAAAATCCTTCGCCAGCGAACATCACGCCGTCACCCAGTTCGATGAAGTGAACCACGATTTCAGGGAATCGAAGGAAACGATGTATCACACCATGGCCGCCTTTCATTCCACTATGATGGGCCTGATTCACAGCCATGAGATCCTGATCACCGTCGCGGGTGCCGTGATGGTTTTCAACGATCTAGCCACCATTACCGACGTACTCGTGTTTCTCATGTTCGCCCGCTTTATGACCAAACCGATCGATCGCATGGTCAACTTTGTCGAGCAGTTCGGCCAGGGCGCCGCATCCTTTGAACGGTTCACCGAAATCATGGATATTGAACCCGACATCCAGGACCGCCCCAACCCGATTATCCCGGATCAGATAATGGGCTCCATTCAGATTAAGGAATTAACCTTTGCTTACGAGGGCAATGAGGCTCATGTGCTGAAAGCCGTCAGCATGGACATTCAGGCTGGGCAAACCGTTGCGCTCGTCGGCGAATCCGGAGCCGGCAAATCGACTATCGCCGCCCTTATTCCCCGCTTTTATGAAACCAAAGAAGGATCGATTTCCATCGATCATGTGGATGTACTCGACCTGCCACAACAGTTTCTCCGCGAGCAGATCGGCATCGTACAGCAATCGCCCTTCCTTTTTGACACTACGATCCGCGACAACATTCTGTTTGGCAATCGCGAGGCCACTGAAGAAGAAATCGTTGCTGCGGCCCTTCAGGCTAATATTCTGGATTTCATTGAATCCCTCCCCGAAGGCTTCGACTCCCCCGTAGGCGAACATGGTGTAAAACTCTCGGGAGGCCAGAGACAGCGAATCTCCATTGCCCGGGTCTTCCTCAAGAATCCGCCGATTCTGATCTTCGACGAAGCCACCTCGGCTCTCGACACCGAATCCGAACAGCTGATTCAGGATGCCATGGAGCGACTTTGCAAAGACCGCACAACCATCATTATAGCGCACCGGCTTTCAACGGTAAAACATGCCGATACCATCTTTGTGCTGCGCGATGGCGAGGTAGTCGAAAACGGCACGCATAAAGAGCTGACCGGTCTTCAAGGCTACTACCACACACTCTACACGAAGAGCCTCTTTTAGTCGTCCGCCTAATATCTCATACATTGTAAAGTGTGAAATATGTTTTACTGCTAATATCATAGGTCATAATCCGTTTCACACATTTAGATGTGTGAAATTAGCACGACTGAGGGCTACCGAAGTAATCCTTTTATCCAAATCGTATTCAGGTCCAAAATTAGTCGGATGTGGAATAATGTTGCCGACATTAACGTTTCAGTTTAAGACTTTTCGTGTTTAATAACCCACGAATGGAGGAATACCTATGAAGCGTACATACAGCTCTATCATCATGACCGCTATGCTATCCACCCTGCTCACTTCCATCGCAGAAGCCGAACTGCGAACCTGGACCGACTCCCGGGGAAATACCATCGAGGCCGAACTGCTCGAAAACATGAATGGCCAGGTCACACTGAAGAAAGCCGACGGAAACGAAACGCATATTTCCATTAGCAACCTCTCGGCCGATGATCAGAAATATGTACTCGTGAACAGTCCGCCAAAAATAGAGATCAGTGTTTCCGAAATGACCGACCGGAAAAATCAAGGGTTCTCGTTTGAAAATGAGAACGACAGTTCCGCCGATACAGACTACCAGGTTCAAACGACTTCCAGCAGTTATAAGGTTACGTTGAAAAAAAGCGGCACCATTCCCTACAGGGAGCCGATCAATGCTGAACTGTACGTATTCGGTTACATAAAGCAGGACGATGCCTTTGTATTGCTCAACAAAACAGTCAAAAAGTTCACCTTTAACGAAGGAGATACGAAAGATAAGTTTGTGTTTACCTCCGATCCGGTCACCACCAAAAATCTACAGGGAAACCGGTCTAAAGGAACCGCATATCATGGTAATATGGTCGTGCTCGTTGATCACAAGGGCCGGGTCTTTAACACGAAAGGTAGTCGTGCCAGAATGCAGGAATTCACTGCCTTGATTCGTAAAATGAAATCTGGGCAAGTCGTTTCCAAAGCCGAACTCGCCTCCGCCCAGAACGAGGCCATGTAAACAACACGATTTAATCGGGCCAGTCCAAAACCAAACCAATCGGAGCGGAAATGAGACGCGGTAGGATGATGGATCCCAGTCCATCTCCTCCGCCTATTTCCATTCCCCGGCCTTCGGCGAATTCGCGCACTGTGGCCGCCGCCATCCAGGCATCGAGCATATCGGTCTTTCCTTTCCGAACATTGGAAAAATTGACGGTGATCTGCAGCGAAGGATCTTTTTCCAACATCGTATAAGAAGCCGATGGAAAGGCCTCGTGGGTCGTACCGAGCTTTTCCAGGGTCTGGAAAAGTTCGAACCCGAGCCGCATCCAATCGGGTGCACCCTTTTTCATCGGTGTCCACTGCGGATTGGCCAGCTTATGCGCCTTCACCGCCACCTCGCAATGGCGGCCCAGCCCTTTCTCGGCAGGTTTGCGCGCCCGCCACGCTTTTTGGGCCCCGTTCCAATACCACTTCCGGGGGTTGGAAAGTGGCATGCGCGGCGCATCGATGCCGAAATGCAGTAGATTGGATTCAGCAAGCGGTTCCAGACATTGGAACCCCTCCTCGGCCGTTGCAAACCAACCGGACTCAAGCAGCTCACCGTTTGCCTCCAAAACGGCATAAGCACACGGACGCTGCACCTGAACATCGATCCCGATATAGAGTGGTTTCATACGGCTCCTAGTTCACAATCGTTTTACGGAACTGGCTGGCATACTCCATTCCGACTTCTGAAGCTAATGCACAGAACAGATCCAGAATCGGATTGTTTTCCTCCCGCCGGGAAATCAGCGCCAGTTCCAACCGGATCCGGCTCCCGCGCAGTGGGCGGTAGACAATCGAAGCAGGATGAAATGCTGAGAGGGACTGCGGCACGAGCGATACGCCCAGCCCGGCGGCAACATAGGCCAAAAGGGTCTGCATTTCGTTGGGCGAATACGAAACCTGCGGCGTAAACCCCGCTTCGTGGCAGGCTTTCATCACCACATCAAAAATGCCGGGGCCATGGTGCCGCGGAAACAGCACAAAAGCATCTTCCGATAAGGTTTGGAGACTGATGGCCTTCTGGTCCGCCTTGCGGTGATCAATCGGCAGCGCCGCAACTAGCGGCTCCTCCAACAACGTTTTAACCAGCAAACAGCTGGGGCCTACCGGCGGGCGGAGGATACCCACGTCAATGCTTCCTTCTTCCATGGCTTCAATCTGGCGCGAGGGGGTCATTTCCATCAATTCAAGATCGATCAGCGGATTGTCTTTTCTGAATCGCCGGACCAGCACCGGCAGAATGCTGTAGCAGGCGGAGGTCACAAACCCGACCCGCAAGCGGCCGCGCACCCCCTGCTCCGCCTCAACGGCAATCCGCTGCGCCCGCTCAGCCTGCACCAGCGTCAGCCGGGCTTCATCCAGAAAAAGCCGGCCCGCCGGAGTCAGCTCAACCTTACGCTTGGTCCGGGCCAGCAGCTGTACGCCCAACTCCTCTTCCAGCCCCTTGATCTGCTGGCTCAGCGGAGGTTGCGCCATATGCAGCCGTTCGGCCGCCCGGCCGAAATGCAGCTCTTCGGCCACGGCAATGAAATATCTCAGGTGTCTCAGTTCCATGCGCCGATTAATATGCTTTACATATTAGTTGTCAACTTTACTTATATTTTACATATCAACAAGATGCCCTAGGGTTATCGGCATGAAAGCAAAAGAAACCAGAAGAACGTTTATGGCCGCAAGCACCGCAACGGTTGTTGCCGCCGGAGCCAAGGAGCATAAAATGAAATCGAATGAACTTATCATCAGGAAAGCGGACGAACGCGGGGTGGCCGAACATGGCTGGCTGCACAGCCGCTTCTCCTTTTCCTTTGCGTGCTATTTCGATCCCCGCCATATGGGATTCCGATCCCTGCGCGTAATCAACGACGACATCATTGAGCCGGGCGAAGGGTTCGGCACCCACCCGCACGAAAACATGGAAATCATTTCCTACGTCGTCGAAGGGGCGCTCGAACACAAAGACAGCATGGGAACCGGTTCGGTGGTGCGCCCTAACGAAGTCCAGCGCATGAGTGCCGGCTCCGGGATTACCCACAGCGAATTCAACCCGTTGGATGACACACCGATGCGCCTGCTGCAGATCTGGATCAAACCCGATAAAACAGGCGTTGAACCGAGCTACGAACAGAAAACCTATCTGCCCGAAGAAAAGACCAACCGGCTGCGGCTTGTTGCTTCGCCCGACGGTGCCGATGGCTCTGTGACCATTCACCAGAATGCAAAAATCTTCGCAACGATTATTGAGCCGGGCAAACAGCTGGTGAAAGAGGCCACCCCCGACCGACACGCGTGGGTTCAGGTCGTAAATGGCAAACTGACCCTAAACGGACAACTACTGGAAACCGGTGATGGTGCCTCGATGGAGCATGCTGAAACACTCACCTTCCAGGGATTGGAAAAAGCCGAACTGCTCATTTTTGAACTCGCTTGAACCTAAAAGTACGACCATGAAAAACAACACTGGTCTTTGCCGGAAGTAATTACAGCACCTCTGTAAACCGGAAACTGGTTGAGCATGCCGACTCCAAACCCGGAAGACGAAGTTCGCCTTCTGGAAACGATCACTGCATACGAGGCCCATCTAACCACCAACTAAAAGGAGCACGAATCATGAATACCATACTCAACATAATCGGCCGTTTCTTCCTCATCGTCATTTTTCTGATGAGCGCCCTAGGCAATAAAATCCCAAACTTTGGCGGCACCGTCAAATATATGGAGTCCGAAGGCGTTCCGGCCGCAGCTCTTCTTCTGGCCGGAGCAATCCTGTTTCTGATTGCAGGCAGCATCAGCATTCTGATCGGCTACAGAGCGCGCATCGGCGCAACCCTGTTGCTGGTCTTCCTGATTCTGGCGACCTATTGGTTCCACGATTTCTGGACCTTCGAAGACGCACAGGCCAAACAGATGCAGACGATTGCTTTCATGAAAAACCTGGCCCTCGTGGGAGCCATGCTCATGATCATCGCCCGCGGCCCAGGCAACCCGTCGCTCGACAACAGAAGTTCCAAATAAGAATCAAGGCGAGCCGCAGGGCCCGCCTTCAACTTCTAAACATTGTTAACCGATCAGTCCTCAAGGTATGCGCAGCAGTAGTCGGCGTATTCCTTCACCACCAACTTGAAGTTAGAATTCGCCGGCACATCGAACGACTCTCCCGCTTTGAAAGTTTTCCAATGGGTGGAACCCGGCAGCTGAACATCCATCTCGCCGCCGATCATTTCCATCACTTCAGCCGCGCCGGTGTCGAATGAATATTCGCCTGCCATCATGAAGCCGAGCGTCTTTTTTGACCCGTCTTCGAATACCACCGTACGGCTGGTTACCTTGCCATCGAAATAAACATTCGCTTTGCGAACAACCGTTACATTATTAAATTCAGACATCTGTTTCTCCTTAATTTGATGGGCACAAGGGTATCATTCGCGCCTAAGTGGTCAAGAATTCCAATGCCTGGAACCTACGCGTTTCTGAAAGCATGGCATTCCATTGACGAACCGGAACTTCTCTGACTACTCTGTCTTTATGTTTTCGACCCAATTCATTCGTAACATTGCCCTCATCCGGAATCAGGTTGAGTCATTCGGGCATTATCCCTTTTCCCTCCCGGCCATCCAATCATTGGAAACGATTGAGCTCCACCCCGAAGTTACCTTCATCATCGGAGAGAACGGCACGGGAAAATCCACCCTGCTCGAAGCCATTGCTGTGGCGGCCGGATTCAACCCGGAAGGCGGCACCCAGAACTTTTCGTTCAGCACACGGAGCTCCCACTCCGCACTGCACAAATTTCTCCGCATCAGCCGCGGCATTGAAAAACCGCGCGATGGCTTTTTCCTACGCGCCGAAAGCTTTTTCAATGTAGCCACTGAAATTGAACGGATGGATAGCGAACCT
Organism: Pontiellaceae bacterium B12227; assembly: GCA_029432775.1. GTDB lineage: Bacteria > Verrucomicrobiota > Kiritimatiellia > Kiritimatiellales > Pontiellaceae > Pontiella. The sequence continues at coordinate 61,073 of JAROAZ010000023.1, forward strand.
GCCTTCAGTCCCCCCGTCATCGATTCCTATGGAGGGGTCTCCCTGCATGAACAATCGCACGGCGAATCATTCCTCGCCTTGGTGATGAATCGCTTTGGAGGGAATGGCGTTTATATTCTCGACGAACCCGAAGCCGCCCTCTCGCCCCAGCGACAGCTCACTGTCATGTCGCGCATGCACGACCTGATTGCTGACCACTCCCAGTTCATCATTGCCACCCATTCCCCAATCATGATGGCCTACCCCGATGCATGGATCTATCAATGCACCGACAACGGACTCGAACGAATTGAATATCGAGACACTGAGCATTATCAAATCACCCATGCTTTTCTGGCCAATCCGCAACGCGTATTCGATCAGCTCTTCGGGCCGGGATAGTTCGACGATACAGCGTACTACTATCCTAAAGGCCGATTCTATTTCTTTACCTCTTCACACAAACATAGTGTGCGAATATGGTTTTATTTGGAGAATAACACGATGAGTACGATTCAATTAACAGAGCGGCAGATCAGCGAATACCATGAAAACGGCTATGTGATCGCCAAAGGGTATTTCACCCCGGAAGAAATCAAGCGGTTGCAGGAAACGGCGTTCAACGATGACAGTCTCTATGAACGAGCCTGGGAGAAAAAGGATGCCAAGGGAACCGTCAGCAAAGTGTGCCTCTGGCAGAAAACCGGCGACGACTTCTATAGCATGTTTTCGCGCAGCCGCCGGCTTATCGATTCCGCCGAACGCCTGATCGGGGAACCGACCTATCATACCAGCACCAAAATCATGATGAAGGAGCCCTTTGTGGGCGGTGCCTGGGAATGGCATCAGGATTTCGGGTACTGGCATCAGGACAACCTCATGCTCTACCCCAAGGCGCTGAGCTGCATGATTGCGATCAATCAGGCCACCGAGGAAAACGGATGCCTGCAGGTATTGAAAGGATCCCACCACCTCGGACGGCTCGACCACCTGCGCACCGGCGACCAGCAAGGTGCGGAAATGAAATTCGTTAATGAGGCCATGAAGTACCATGAGCTGGTACATGTTGAATTGGAACCGGGCGACACGCTCTTCTTCCACTGCAACCTGTTACATAAATCCAACCAGAACCGTAGCTCAGCACCGCGCTGGAGCATGATTTGCGCCTACAACGCCATCAGTAACCAGGCGTTTGCCGAAAATTCGGCCGTCTACTATCCACTCGAACGCGTTGACAATGATGCCATTTTAAATTGGAAGCCCCCCTCATAAAGCGTTGAGAGCAGACCGGCATGCAGACGGCATGATGTCCTCCCGGAAAAACGGGATGTAAATGCAGAGCTGGCTGGAAGGACGGCGGCCTCCCTTGATGCCGGCCGGACTTCTAGGCGTCCGGCTGCAGGGCATGGTGGATGACCCGGCTCAATTCGCTCTTGCGGTACGGTTTTCTGATGAACCCGCATAGGCCGCTCTGCAACATCTCGTCAAAATCACCTTCCTGCGTGAAGCCGGAGGATAAAACTGCACAGACCTTCGGATCGACCTTTTTCATTTCAAGGAAACACTCTTTGCCGGACATCACCGGCATGATCATATCGAGCAGAACCAAATCAAATGATTCAGGAGCTTCTTTGAAGCGCGTGAGAGCGGATAACCCGTTTTCAGCGGTTTCCACTGTGTAGCCTAGGTCTTCTAAAATGGACTTCGTTGTTTTCAGCAGCACGGGCTCATCGTCAACTAACAAGATGCGGCCGCAACCACGAAGTGGTGTTTCTTCGGGCTCTTGCGGCTCAACCGACCGTTCCGTGAGCGGGAGAAAGATACGGAAACAGCTGCCCTGTCCGACTTCACTGCTGGCCATAATGGCCCCACTGTGCTGCTGAACCGTTCCATATACCGTTGAAAGTCCAAGGCCCGTCCCCTTTCCCGGAGCCTTGGTGGTAAAGAACGGCTCAAAAACACGAGGCAGATCTTCGGGGGCGATACCAATTCCGCTATCCCGTACCGTAAGTTCAATGAACGGTCCCGGTTCCAGGTCGAAAAGGGAGCTGGAACAATACGCTTCATCCAAATCAATGATCCGGGATGAAAACATAATCGTTCCTCCGGCGGGCATCGCATGTGTTGCATTGATGGCCAGATTCATGATGGCATTCTGAATATGCGAGGGATCACCGAGTACCCGGCTTTGCTCTGCATTCAGTTCTGATTCAAACCGGATCTTCCGGTCAACAGACTTCTGCAGCAGCAAAAGAGCATCTTTGACGACATGGTGCAGATCAACAACGACTACTGCCTGCGGCTGTCTCCTGGCAAAGGCCAGCAACTTGGCCGTCAGCCCGGCGGCCTTTGAAATTGAATTGTGTATCATTCCGCAAAGTTCTTTTGCATCCTTGTCATCAGGCAACATGCTTTGGAGTAATTCGGAGGCTCCGCTGATACCGGCCAGTGTATTGTTGAAATCGTGCGCAACACCGCCCGCAAGCTGACCGATGGCTTCCATTTTCCGGGACTGATGAAGCTGTTCCCGCATTTGGTATTCCTCTGAGATATCCCTGAATACCAGCACGACTCCGATAATGCAGTTCTCGCGGTCGCGGATTGGAGCGCCGGAGTCGGCAATCTGATACCGTTTCCCGTTTTTTGAAATCAAAACCGTATGAGAGGAGAGACCCTCGATCTGCCCATTTTCCAGCACCTTGGCAACCGGACTGTCAACAGGCTCAGCGGTATGCGCATTGACGATTTCGAACACTTCGGCCAGCGGCAACCCCGCCGCTGCATCCTGCGTCCATCCCGTGAGCACCTCGGCAACCGAGTTCATCATCATCACCTGCCCCGAAGTATCGGTGGTGATCACACCATCGCCAATACTCTTCAATGTGACAGCAAGCCGCTCTTTTTCTTCGGCCAGTTGCTGCTCTGCTCTCTTTCGTTCGGTTGTTTCGACAGACACAACAATCAGGTATTCCACATCCCCCTGTTCATCGCAAATCGGCATAATGCTGGCCTGAAACCAAAGCTCGTTCCGGTGAATGTCATATACCGGCCCCTCCTTAGATATGATCTGCTTGGTATCGCGGGCCTTCTTCAGGTTCGCAAGCATTTTGGCTTTGGCTTCTTCGGGAAAAAAAGAGAAGGGATAGGGCTTCCCGTAAAAGTCAGTTACATCATCAATGCCAAGTCCCGCAATGCCGGCATGACTCATATACTGCAGGTTGAAGTCCAGATCGAGTATCTTGGTGCATGCCGGTGAGTTCTCCAACCAGAGCCGGGTGCGTTCCTCCGCTTCTTTCAGTTTCTTTTCCGTATATTCCCGTTCTGCCAAGGCATCGCGGATTTCCTGCGCATCTTCTACGGAAAGCTTATCAAGAATCTCGTCGATCCGTTCCTGTTTCATAGTAACCCCTCTTCTCTTTTTCCTGAATAACATGGAAATTACCGGAAAACCCGAATTATTTATAAAAAATAAGCCTTCGCATAAACACGCCGTACTTCTTTAACAGCAAAATGAGTTATAAATAAAAAAGGCGGTTATCTGGATGAAGCTCAGAGCTGATCACCCTGGGATAAAAGAATCTGCAAGCGACACCATACGGCATCCGACGGCCTCAATAGCGAAATCGAATACTACCAGGTTACCCGCGCCTTCCTTGCCAATCCCCTGCGCCTACTCGATCAGCTGTTCGGACCGGGACGTTTCGCCGTGCGCGCAAAGCCTACCAGCGTGCAGCGGTTTCATCGAAACCAGCCTACCCTATTGCACTGAAGCTCCTATCACTATAAAGTCCCAATATTCAGAACCACTTGTGTATAAGAGAGGGCGATGCGGAAAGATACTATGGAGAAAGAAAACCAGCACCTGGTCGAACTTACCGATTTTTATAATGAGCTGAAGAAGTCCGATCTAATCGACAACACCAGCCCTGCAGTCCAGTTTATACTCGCTATCCGCGATAACTTTTCTACGGAATATGTATCCGAGAGCATATCCGTGGCAGGATATTCAGCAGAAGACATCATGTCCGGGAAAATCGAATTTAAAAGCCTGATTCCCGAAATGTCGCTCATGAGGCTCCGGCAGCGCTTCGCCGAAGCGATGATCGCCCGTGAAGATACCTACTCCCTTGAGACACAAATTCGCTTTGCATCGGGCGCAATCCACCCCTACCAGAATCGCTACCGCATCATTAAGGATGAATACGGATCACCGCTTTTCCTGCTAGGTATCTCGGTCAGGAATGCGGAGCCTCTTTAAAACGAATCGGCATCAATGGAAAAAGGCGGCCCGAACGGGACCGCCTTTCATCATGCAGGCCGCCTGAAGGCGGGACTACAAAACTTAATCTACACCGAAAATTCGGTCATCTGATGGAAGTTCAGGCATCCAACATAACCTTATCCCTTTATCTCCAACATGTTATGATATTTATAAATTCTTTTATGCAAGGCATATGCAATATGTATTGACTTCCTATGCGGAACTTTTTCATAATGTAGAACATGAAAAAAGCATCTAAAAAAAAGGCAAAAAAACCTGAGTATTGCACTGGGTTTCTGATTCGCACTATCATCACAAAAGCAGGAAAACGCTATCAAGTTGATCTTGGGACAAAATCAGGAAAACACGTTCGAAAAAGCTTCAAGGTTCGTGAAGATGCACGAGAGTTTGCTCGGGAAAAACGTAAAGAGGTTGAACGAAAAGGCATAGCATCTTTAAAATTCTCTGATCATCAAAAAACGGATGCAGTTGAAGCTCTTGAACTATTAAAAGAGTATGGAGTCAATTTGCGGAATGCGGCGAACTACTACATCAAGCATAACAAGAAGGTTGATAAGACTAACGACACAGCATCATTAATCTCACAATATCTAGCACTTCAGAAAACTCGACTTGAAAGGGGGGAAATACGTCAGAGGTCATATAAAGAAGATCTCTGGCATCTAAAAAAGTTTCAGAGTGATCATTCAGGGCGTGCTATCGACACAATAGAATCAGTGGACATTGATGAATGGCTGGACAAGAAACAGTTCAAGGCTACGAGTAGAAAGAATCATCGTCTATATATAAGCATCTTTTTCAATTGGGCGGTTGAAAATGAAAAAGTGCTGATTAACCCCGTCAAGAAAACGAGAAAAGTTAAGAACGCAATCCACACTCCTAAAATCTACAAATCCAGTGAAGTTGCAGAGATCATGAAACAAGCAGAAACTCATCACAAAGGTCTTGTTGCATATCTTTCCATAGCTTTTTTTGCAGGAATTCGTCCAACTGAGATTCTTCGACTTGACTGGACTGATATAGATTTCGAATTCAAAGTAATTCATGTGCAAGCTGATCACTCGAAGACAAGCACCGCTCGTTATGTACACATATCTGACAATCTCGCTACTTGGCTTCAGAAGTATAAACAAGAGAGTGGATCAATCTTTTCATTCTCCCTCTCTACCCTAAACAAGTGGCGACAGGATGTTTATAAAAAATCAAAGGTCAAATCTATTCAAGATGGCGCTCGTCATACTTTCGCAACGTACTTTTTAGCTTTGCATGGTATTGATGCAACAATACAAGAGCTAGGACATACTAATTCAAAAATGCTGTTCAAACACTATAGAGGTCTTGCCAAAAATCGTGAAAAAGAAGCAAAGAAATGCTTCGATATTAAACCGCAAAGAGAAAAGAATCAGAGCAAAGGAAAAAGTTTTGCTGAAGCTCTTGATGCTCTCATATTTTAACTATGAAATTTGAATCCATACCAACCGATACAAACACTCACATCATTTTATCGTTAGAATGTGAGTTAGATAGCTTTGACGTTCTGTACCAGCGGTGGAGCTACGAAGGGATACTTGCTGAGAGCTTCATTTTTCTGGAAGCTGATCTGAGTAGCATGAATGATGAAATGCTTGAAACCCTCGCTCGTAAGTCTCCCATGATTGAAGCTAATTCAAAGATTACAATTCGACGTTCTGTTGACGGTTTTGCCTTCGTGAATTTTAACTTCAAAATATTTGATGAAGAAGTTGATTTTGACGGTGAGAATTCAGCTATCAGCTTGGTCTAGATGGCATGCAAAATTATTAATTGATCAGCGGATTTCTTCGACACTCGCTTTCCCATTCTTTTTCAAGCTCAATACCTTGCTCATAACTGTATGTTGAATATCTCGGAACATGCCCTTTAAGGTCAAAATAGGATTCAACTAAGCTATCTAACGCAGTTTCAATCGACTTTGACAGAGCTTCATCCGAAGCACTTTTCTCGAAAGAGTAAGTACTTACATTAATAACAGATCCGTTAATTGTATGAAAAATCCCCCTGATAATGCTTACTAGCCAATGAAATAATTAATGCAGAGCGTTCCGTTCCTGAGCGATTATCGATAATCGTTAAAAAATGATGCCCTTTCAAGAACACGGCATCACTCCTACAATGAGAAACTTCATGATCAGGGTGAGTTATAAAGAATTTTATCGCCTCAACATCCTCTTTTGAATGCGCTTTGTACACGAATGTGAACCTATCTTGATTCAGATTTAATATGCTAACAACGTCTTTTAGATAAGTTGCGCAACGAGACCTAACTCCCGGAAGATCAGCCTCATAAATGCCGACCTGCTCCTCAATTGAGAGATCAGAGAAAAGCTTCTTTTCCGCTCCAGTGCTCTTTCTAGTGTTCGTCGTTTCACAACCGACGACAAGCATGCCTACAATAAAAAGCATAATCCAATTTTTCATATATAGCCCATTTCAAAGTGATGTCCAATTATCAACGAAACCCCTGTATCTAGAAAAATATAACTAGATCCATGATTTGAAACGATAGCTTCATAACATCTACCGAATGAGTTGTAACGATCTCATTTCCAACACGGTGAATATTGCTCTCGGCTTGTAAATACAAGAGGAGACAATTTTATGGCTATTTTTAATTACAGTATCGAATGCGCATCGGCGGTGAGGGCAAAACAAGTTAAGGACATGATCAGGGCGACTGACATTTATCAGGACGGTTTAGACGTACAGGATGAAGTGGTTTCAGTTCTTTCTAAACAAGGACTTATTGATGAGTTACGGGTGTTTTCATTCTGCAATTTTATCGATCTATCTATCGTAGTTTGGAATGAAGATTTGGAATTTGAAGAGGCTGAAAAATTAGACAGACTAGAACTGTTTGAATATGACTGGTCTGACTATAGAAAGCGCAAATAACACCCTGATAAGTCACCGCATACCATACGCCGTACAAGTTGAAATATGCTTGGTACGGCTTTTTTATGTACCCAGAAGCTAGAAGCATATTTGACCGGATTTCATTTAATACAACCTATCAAAACACGCTCCATTTCTAATCTACAACACACAATATCCTCAGTGGTTTACTCATCGGAAATCATATCAATTTACACCAATAAAAATAGCTCCATACCAGTACAACACAAATGAATATATATCAGTCATATCTTGGGTGAAACATTAAGACACATATTGTAAACGAACATTACAATCAACAGATGCTATGCGTCGTACAGGCTGAGAATGCTTATGTACGGCGTTTTTTTTGTCAAGATGCTGTGACACACATCACAATTCCCTCTCTAAGTCTTTTCCTTTCCAATTACGTTGTGATCCCGTGAAATACTTACTACCCTGTGCTTATTTAATACTCGTTCATATCTTTCTGTTAGACGTATTTCAAATACGAAATTAAACACGAGGAAATACAATGAAGCTGGGAAGCAAGCTGTTGGCACTAGGTATTTTATTCATCTGTTCTCAAGGTATAGCAGGAAGCAATACAGAAAAAATAGCTGATCATCTTGATGAGGTCTTTCCTGACGCAGTAGCTGATGTGAAAATTAAGATGACTAGCAATAGGCATGATTCATCTGAAGCGGAAGCGTATTGGAAAAATTTCAGAGCTTCTATGGCGGAAGCAATCGAAAATGATTGGGACAAGAAATCAGTAAAAGAATTTCTCAAGACACCTTCGGCTCAATCTCTTCAATTATTTGCAGAGCCACTTATTAGAGCATGGAACAAGACGGAAGAAAAATTTCCGATTGATAAGAAGCCGATTGAAGCAAAGCACATACGCCAAATACTAGATGCAAAATTGAAGCCTAGTTTCATCGCTTATGCTAAAAATGTTTTTCTTGATAAAGGGAAGAATGTGCCTAAAAATGTGATAGATCAGTTTACTGAAGAAGATTATGAAAAAGCTACGGGTCTTTGGTGGAATGAAGTCGCTACATATGCAACTCCAATTATTCTCAGCAAAACAACAGAAACTCAAATATTTGCGGGAATGACTGAATTAGTTCTGCCAGAAAGTCGTCTGGAGGAAATGCTTAAAGACTATTACACCACAGACAAATACAAAATTGAGTTCCAACCATTCTTCGATGTGATGAATACCGCTCCTGCTGAATGCATGGAGCCTGCATTGAATTACTTACGTGAGCGTCGTGCCGAAATTGAGAAACAACTCGAACTCTGACAATAAGCAGGGCAAGAGATTTGACCTGATTTCATGCATGAAGAAATGACAATATTTCAGTCATATCTCGGGTGAAACATTAAGCCGCTTCTTCTTGCAGTTGATTCATTTCTTCAACGTCTATAGTCAGCCTATAACCAAAGAACTTCTCTGACTCATCCAGCATGTAGCTCATCACTTCGTGTTCATAGCTGGCAGATACAAGAACGGCATCATGGATCGGAATGAATGCAATTTTGTTTTTAATCAAGTGACGCCAGATTTTTGTGAAGAACTGAACTTCATAATACGAGCCAAAGAACGGAGCTTGTTTGTAGCAGTTGTCATAGCAACTCTCTTTTCTAGCAGTCATCTTCTCTTTGAATAAAGGTCGAGGTTGAGACTTCATTTTGATCAGTGCATCGGCAAATTCTGGATATGTTTTAGCTAATTTTATCCACAGCGGATGGACTTCGTTAATTCGTGAAAACACCAGACGAAAGATTTCTTCCTTCATCCGATCTCTCTCCTGTTTGCTCACAACTTTGCCGTAATACATTTCAGCTATCACTTTATAAATATCTACACCCGATCTTAGATCCGACTCAAATTTACCGAGATGTTTGATATCGAATTCTTTCTTCATTGCATAGACCAGCGTGTGCATCTGAAACGTCTTGAAGTCTAGCTGGGTTACAGCGTCAAAAGGATTGCATCTCAACACGATGAACTTACGTAGCGGACTGCTCATTTGAGAAAAAATGCTATACGCTCTGCCAGACCAAGTTTCAATGTCAGTAGATACAGCATACTTATGATCGAAGTCTTCAGCTTGGTAAAAATATTGTACGGTGGATTGATACAGCGACTCAGCAATCTCATTGGCATATTCATCACTGACATTTTGATTGCGACTTTTTCTCCAAAATCGTTTCCGTAATTCTGAACGCAGAACATCTTTGCTTGAATCAGGCACAACACAGCGGAACTGTTTTAAATTTCGTTCAATTTGTCGGTAGATAAGAGGAGGCTCACCGAAGCAACTGTTCAGGTATTCTTGATCGTGTTTTCGAAGCGTAGTCCAGGAACCGCAGAACAAACTCTTACCGAATTCAGTGAGCACATAATAATGCTGTGCGTACTGACTGCATCTACCAGTATGATTAATCCATGCCTTGCTGAGTTTTCTTTGCTCAAGCACCCCGATCTCAATCAGAAAATCCAGACGCTTATCATTCAACAGCTTTCTAAGGTTTGCGGATCGAATAATGGGAAAATCACCGTTGTTAATATCGCTGATCATTTCGTCACTACACAACTCAACATCATTCCAATATTGAAAGAACCCTGATTGCATAGACCGCAAATATCTCAGAGCCAAGATGCACTTCTTCTTGAATCCAACTTTCTGACCCAAATCAACGCCGTTTTTCTTGCACCGATAATTAAAATCTCTGTTATTCATTTTCATCAACTTACTTATCACATCTACCTTAAATTTATCTGTAGCTTCGCTACTCACTACGTGATTATTAACTCTCATTTACCTCTATATTTATCCTTATAAATAACCATGTATACTTTCATACTGTCATGATATCCAATCAAGTATATACATATAGCATTCATGCTGTGTTAGTTACGGAATTTATCTCGTGTTTCAAACGGCGTGATTTTTTTGGAGGCAGATCAAGTGGCATCAACTCGTTCATACAAATCTGAATATCTGCTCATCACATTTCTCCATTCAACTTGTGTGCTTGCTGAAAAGTCGAATACATCGAACGGAAGAGCAGGACGGCAATCGGTCTGGTAATATTCTTCAGTGTTCGGCGTGGGATGGCAAAACTGCTCGAAAAACCGACTTGCGATCTCATTCCATTGTTCATCTCGTTTCAACTGCTCATTATGGCTTTCTTTGTTGTCTTTCATTTTCTTTAATCTCTATGGGGTATTAGGCACACTCTGAGCGACTAGGAATCGCATACAAGAGTGGCTACATAGGATTATACGTCTGAGTCTTAAAATTTAATGTGATTGGTGAAGATTTCTACAGATTAGCGTAAACGACCGTTAACTAGGCATTTATGTCAAGATTCTACGTATTTCTATGCTTGCGGTTTTGAGAGGGGTTGATTATAAGACTTTCCATTGGTTTCCAAGAAAAGGTTTAAACTAGACAACAGAGGCGAAAATCATGAAAGCAGTCATTTATTTACGAGTAAGCACCGCAAATCAGAATCCAGAGAATCAACTGCGAGAATTGCAAGATTACGCCGACGCACAAGAATTTGATATAGTTGAGATTATCACTGACAAAGGTGTGTCTGGATCGAAGAGCTCAAAGGAACGGGCGGGATTAGATAAAGTTCTCAAAATGGCTCATCAGAAAAAGTATGATGTTCTTCTCTTCTGGTCATTGGATCGTCTATCTCGTGAAGGTACGGCACAAACCCTTGATTATCTAAAGACACTTACTGACAACGGCATCGATTATCATTCTTACACTGAACAGTATCTCAGTAGCTTGGGTGCATTCAGCGATGTCGTAATTTCTCTGTTGGCTACAATTGCAAAGCAGGAACGCATTCGGATTAGCGAGCGAGTGAAAGCAGGTCTCGATTATAGAAAGAATGTTCTCAAAAAGAGTTTGGGTCGTCAGAAGGGTACGAAGCTCAAGGGTACTGATGATAAAGTTGCTCTGGCTAAGACGCTTCGTGAGGATGGATTGAGCTACGGTAAGATTGGTCTGTCTATGAACATCAGTCGCCAGCGTGCTTGCCAGTTGGTACAGATGTAATTTACGGAATGCGGAAGAAGAAAAAGCCCATCAATGATCATCCATTGAAGGGCTTTAAAAACAAAGTGATGAATATCTATATTAGGGAGAAACGACGAAGCGCAAAGATGCATCCGCCAAATAAGCCAACGAATACGAGTGTTGCGGACTCTGGGTCATCCTTCATCCTGAAAGAACTACACATTTTAGTCAAATTTTCGCTCTGACATTTTTTTCTCATTCTTCATCGTTATCATCTTTGATGTTCCAATAAATACAGAATAACCCTCTTCTTGATCGATGTATTTCCAACCGTTACTTACTGGCTCCATCTCTGCAACCTCATAGTTATCAATGAATAATTGGGCAAATTCTTCAGCTTCCAAATCCCAGACATTAAACAAAACATTCGCCGCCAGAGAATGGACTTCAATCTGTCCAACCTCCTTATCCTCATTAGCCCAAACAGAAATTCCGACATTGGGGTCCCCATAATACTCCATCGCTTTTCCGCTCATGATAAACCACTTCCCCGAAGAATCTTCCTTAAGTGCATTCCCTTTTATATAGAGTCTAGGATCGTCCGTCTCCGAAAACAAATCAGCGAAAATAGAAGGAACATCATCAATGGACATTCCGAGGTAAAGACCCTTTACAGCAACTCCACGTATGCCATCCCCACGAACCTGATAAGTAGAACGCTGATAAGTAGAAAGTTGAGCATTTTCATTGCTAGTCAATGCGGCTATACCAATAAGTATTAGTATCCCTGCCGCTACAGAAATAAAAAGTCCCCGATACTTTTTCGTCTTAGAACCGCAACTGGGGCATGCTTTGGCGTTTGAACTTATTTCATGATTGCACTCCTTGCAATTAATCACACCCACTTGCTCCCCCGGCTCATTTTGATAATATTTACCTTTAAAATATTCCTTTATTTCAGGGAAAAAAATCAAACTTAACAATACGCCAGTCAAAATCATCCCCCCACCCCCCAGCACGATAGGAAAGACTATTCCTAGACAAACAAGGGTTCCCTTTCCTGTATTTCCACTATCCCATAAGTTCCGTATTCGAGATAGGAATCCTCCTAGACCAGCAGTCCCTTCGGCAGGAATAAACCCCGATTTTACATCGGATATATAACGCTTAAAGCCACTTCTGGAGCCTTCAGAATTCATCCCTCCTCCACTTTCTACTTTTTCGTCGACTTCCTCTCGTGCCTTTTTTCCATCCATAATCATCCCCTGATACATTAATTATATTAATTCAACTATAGTAACTCAATGAATTCGCATATGTCTAACTGCGTATGTAGAATTATTTATGAACATATGTTCTAGATATAGATCGACTCATTGCGTCTGGCATCTGGAATGGCGATTTGATTCAGCTAATAAAGAACATCAAAAGGAGTTGGACAAAGGGCAGCATGGTCGTGTTTCATGCGGCAATATGGAAGTCCCGTCATGGATGTCAAAGTGGCGCACAGAAATGTCTTATATGTCAATTACCACAATGATAGATGAAGACATCAAAAAGTATGATACATCAAACTTTGAGCCGGTTATGGAATTTCGCACCAAGAAATACGATGCCGAAATTGAAAAGCTAAAGAAGTCTGCCGAAGTGGATGCACGTAAGAGCGCAATGGAACAGTCTAAATCAATGCTAGACGACATCTAATAATTAATGAGCGTCAGGGATGATGCAGTTAGCGGGAGCAAATTTTTGCTCCCTTTTTTCGTTTTATGACTGTCAAATCCAATGGTGACGAAGATCCGATGCGTAAGTGCCTGCATCTTTTTGTTTGTAGCTTATCTCTGGACACACTCTCCTAACCCTAGGAGCATCGATCAGCATGTAAGCCTACTCATGGTGCGATTTGATCCCAGCCCTGTTTCCTGGCTCTGGAGAGAACTTCGTGATGTGCGATTAATAGGGAAATGTGGGAGAAATTTTTTGTGCGTGGTGACCAGCTCAATCTCTGAGCAACGCAAATTGATGATCTTGAAGAATGCTAGGGGGAGTAAAATGCAATGTTTGCTCCAGTTTCTTTTACATCGGAGCATCTTTGATACGGTTTCCAGAGTTGGGAAAAAGGGCAATTTACGCATGAAAAAAATGCAATATCGATGCAAAGTCATAACCCCTTTTTACTAGGGTTTTTGCAAAATATGCAATTTCATTAAGGTTTGCGAGAGCGACAAAACCACCGCAAACCATTCAACAGAAACTACTTACATATTACACCGAGAACTCCGTCATCTGATGGAAGTTCAGATATTTGTAGATCGCGGCTTCTTTACCTTTCAGCTTCGGAGCAACGATCTCAACGTATTCGGCGGGCGTCGGCAGTTCGCCTTTAAGGGCAACGACACCGGCCAGTTCCGCGGAGCCGAGATAAACCTGAGCGCCGGTTCCCATCCGGTTGTTGAAGTTACGGGTTGAAGTGGAGAAGACCACCGCGTTGTCTTTCACCCGCGCCTGGTTGCCCATGCAAAGCGAGCAGCCCGGAATTTCAATCCGCGCACCGGCGGCACTGAACTTCGAGTAATAGCCTTCTTTGGTCAGCTGAGCCTGATCCATCTTAGTCGGCGGGCAGATCCAGAGTTTGACGTTGGCGAACCCTTCACCGTCGAGCACTTCACCGGCCGCGCGGAAATGGCCGATATTGGTCATGCAGCTTCCGATGAATACGTCGTCGACTTTGGCGCCCTGCACGTCGGACAGTTTTTTCACATCATCCGGATCGTTGGGGCAGCAGAGGATCGGTTCGGTGATTTCGTTCATATCAATTTCAATCACCGCGGCGTAGTCCGCATTATCGTCGGCGCTCATGAGCTCGCCGTTTTCGATCCACTCATTCACATTATCGATTCGGCGTTGAATGGTTTCGGCATCGCCGTATCCACCCTTGATCATCTCTTCCATCAGCTTCACATTGGACCGGAGATATTCAACGGTCGATTCACGGCCCAGCTTGATGCTGGCGGCGGCGGCAGAGCGCTCGGCGGCGGCATCGGTCAGTTCGAACGCCTGTTCGACTTTCAGATCCGGCAGCCCTTCCATTTCGAGGATGCGACCGGCGAAGATGTTTTTCTTATTCTTCTTCTCCACGGTGAGCAGGCCTTCCTGAATCGCCTGATATGGAATGGCATTCACGATGTCGCGCAGGGTGACGCCCGGCTGCAGCTCGCCTTTAAAACGAACCAGCACCGATTCCGGCATATCGAGCGGCATCACACCGAGTGCGGCCGCAAAGGCCACGAGGCCGGAGCCAGCCGGGAAAGAAATGCCCATCGGGAAACGCGTGTGCGAGTCGCCGCCGGTTCCAACCGTGTCGGGAATGAGCAGACGGTTCAGCCAGGAGTGGATGACGCCGTCGCCCGGACGCAGAGATACGCCTTTGCGATCCATGATGTAATCCGGCAGCGTGGCGTGGGTCGTTACGTCGGTCGGTTTCGGATAGGCCGCCGTGTGGCAGAAGGACTGCATCACGAGATCGGCATTAAACTTGAGACAGGCCAGTTCCGTAATTTCACCGGCGGTCATCGGACCGGTGGTGTCCTGAGAACCAACGGTCGTCATTTTCGGCAGGCAGGAGGTACCCGGCAGAATGCCTTCCACACCGCAGGCCTTTCCAACCATTTTCTGGGCCAGCGTATAACCCTGGCCTTCGGCCGGTTTGGGATTATCCGGCACCACAAAAATGCCGGACTCGTCGAGGGAGCTCATACCCAGAAGTTCACGTGCTCGTTCGGTGAGCTGTTTACCGATGATCAGCGGAACACGTCCGCCGGCACGATATTCATCGAGAATCGTATCCGGCTTAATCGGGTAGGTTGTGATCTCGTTGCCGTCGGCATCGGTGATCAGCCCTTTGGTCGGATAGACTTTAATGACCTTGCCGGTCGTGAGCTCGGAAACATCGGTCTGGATCGGCAGGGATCCGGAATCCTCGGCGGTGTTGAAAAAGATCGGGGCAATGGTGCTGCCGATGATAATGCCGCCACGGCGCTTGTTCGGGATGCAGGGGATATCGTTTCCGATGTGCCACAGCAGCGAATTGATGGCCGATTTACGGGAGGAGCCCGTTCCAACCACGTCGCCCACGAAGGTGACCGGCAGGTTGGTAGATGCTTTCAGGTCCGCGATTTCCTGCGGCCCGTTCGGGAAGAGCGATCCGCCCATACAGGTGGAGTGCAGCGGAATGTCGGCGCGGGTGAAGGCGAAGGACGCCGGCGAGAAGTCGTCGGTATTGATTTCGCCGTCTACTTTGTAAATAACGGTTTCAACCTCTTCTGCCACTTCCGGCAACGAGGTGAACCATTCGCCGTTGGCCCAGGACGTAATAATGTCTTTAGCCACGGCGTTGCCTTTATCGGCCAGCGCCTGAACGTCTTCAAAACGGTTAACGGAAAGCACCATATTTTTCAGTGCGGTTCCGGCGGTTTCGGCCAGCGGGCCCTGTTCGTCGACCAGGCGGATCAGACCGTCGAGGTTATAGCCCCCCACCATGGTACCCAGCAGTTCCACCGCACGTTCGGCCGTGATCAGCGGGGTCGATTCTTCGCCATGGGCCACCTTAAACAGAAATTCGGCTTTAACCTGTGCGGCCGGGTCGACGCCCGGGTTTACGCGGTCGGTAATCAGGGCAACCAGCTCATCTTCTTTGCCGGCGGGCGGGGTTTTCAAAAGCTCAATCACATCGGCAGTCTGCTCTTTGCTCAATGGAAGCGGAGGGATGCCCTCTTTTGCGCGCTCTTCAGAATGCGCATTGTATGCTTCAAAGAAGTCCAATTTACTCATAATCCGATCATCCTTATAGTTTTGTTAGGAAATGCCGAGGAAACTAATGTTTACGGATTAGCCTGTCAATTACGTTGCTTGGTCGAGACCCATGCCCCCAAATGCCCCGTTTCGCGTAACCGCCAAACCGCACAGCCGCTTTTTTTGCTCATTTCTTTGGAAATTGACATCTGTATTTCGTGCAATTAGTTTCATTTTATGAACCAAGTCCAGCGCGCCACCCTCAGCCTATTCCTCCTTATGGTTTCATTGTTCTGCTCTATATCGCGGGCGGATCAGGTGGTCCTTAAGAATGGCCGCACCATGGATTGCATCATTCTTGCAGAGAAAGCGGACCATGTTGAAATTTCCCTGGGAACCGGCAGCATGAATATCCCTCGTAATCAGATCAAACAACTGATTCGCACAAAATCGCGAAAGAACACCACCGCACCGTCATTAAAAGGTAATATTCTCAGCGAGCAGCATGCTCCAGCTGAATATGCGGACCTCGCAGCGGAATTCCGGGTGCTGATGAACCGGCGCAACACAGCATACGATGCGCAATATATGACTAATTACTACACCAAAGAGATCCGTAAGCTGAACAACAAGATTAAGAAACTACAAAACGAGGCCTCCCTGCTGAATGCGCAACTCTCTGAAAAAAGGGGAGAGGTAGCGGCCATTCAGGTTCCTGATCAACCGCCCCGCAAAAATAAGGATGCCCGAATCTACAACCAAAAGATCACAGAACGAAATCAGCTCAAGCTCGAAGCGGATGTGCTTTACAGCCAAATCCCACCGCTCATACAAGACCAGCAAACAGCACTGCAGAAAATTGTGACGCTTCAAAACAAACAGAAAACGCTCGCCACACCGATCGGCAAGTACCTAAAAGATCTCGCGGTTTTTTCGAGCGCATATAAGCAGGTCAAAAGCACGCAATCATCGCCGGCCGATTCAAAATCAAAAGAGTTCTTCAGCAAAATTGACCGGCTGTTAACCCAGTTCGAAACCGAAATGAATGTCGTTTCCATTCCTGCCACGTCCAAAGGGCATCATACGGTAGTTCGGGCACTGGTGAACGGAAGCGCCACCGGGGATTTCATCTTCGACACCGGGGCATCCATCATGACGATCAGTGAATCGTTTGCGAAACAACTGGGCCTTAACCTGGAGAACCTTGCCGGCATTACCGCCATCGTGGCGGATGGCCGGGAAGTGAAAGCCCGATCTGCTACGCTTTCACAGGTTACGGTCGGCAGTGCAACCGTTGACCAGGTTGAAGTGCTCGTGATGCCGAGCAAACCGAACGCCCATGCGGATGGCTTACTGGGCATGTCTTTTCTTAAGCATTTTTCGGTGAATATAAACGGTGCCAGTGGAGAAATCGAGCTGACCCGTTTTCACAACGAATAATCTCAGGAGAAGTCTTCACCGCGCTCGCAGCAGTAGGCAATACAGGCCGATATGGAGTCGGCAGAGACACCGCGCCAGAAGATCTGCCATTTCCCGACCCGATGATGTCCGTCGGCCTGCTTGTCGTACCAGGAGTTAAACGGATTAGCCACATTCGAGCGCCAGAAGAGGGCCGAATGATTTTCCTGCACTTCATGCCACAGCTCCAGCGAAAGCCCTTCGCCGCGGGCCTCACGGCCAACAGAAAACTTGGAAAGGTAGAGTCCGGCCGGATGCTCTTCCAGCAGCACGGCTCCGCGATACTCCCTCTCGATATACGCGTGCGATACCCCTTCCAGAAAGCTCTCATGCTTCAGCGGCTTCGCAAAACTGGCCTCGAGCAGCTCCACCAGACGTGCTCGATCGACCCCTTCCAATCCCTGGAAATGATTAATTTCGCTCCCCTTCCGGAACAGGGTACCCGCCCCTTTGACCGTGAAAATTTCCTGCAACAGCTTGATCGGTGATGTGACCGAGAGGTGAACGCCCGGCCGCTCTTCGAGCAGCTTTTTTCCAAGGGCTGGAAAATCGTATTCCAGCTTTTCCAACGGCTGGAAGTTTTCTTTGTGCGTATAAATATATTCCAGCCGCTCGCCGGCCTCCGATTTCAGGCCGCCGCCGGCCCGGATAAAGTGGACCCGTTTCGCGGTTTCCGGAAGCAATTCCAGCAAGGCGGCTTCCAAATCCAGCTGATCCGTCACCAGCACCGGAATCTTTTCCTGACTGCGCGCATGTTCGATGAACGAGGCCGTTGTTTCTTTTTCCAGCGTTTGGAACGTGAAAATGGGCTCAACCGCTAAGGCCTGCTGCATTTTGATCGCATCCGGTCCGCTGAGAAGAATCGCAGGAACCAACTCGAGTCGCAGCAGGAAGTGCAGATCGAACGCCAGCACTTCGGCCCCGGCTTCAATACTTCCAAGGTCTGGACACAGCAGTGCAAAGCAGGCCGAACGGTCCGACTGGAACTTTTTGAGATAGAACTCGTACTCGTCCTGCCGACCGATACTGTCCAAAAACAGCCGTATGGTTTTATTCAACGCAATCATAACAAACCACTAATTTGCACTAATCTTCACTGATTCACCAGAACAGATTCATGAGTGCGGATTAGTGTCGATTAGTGGTTTAAAATCAGAGGGCTTTTTTAGTTTCTTTGACGAGGCGCTTGAGCTTGCCGGCCATCGTGGCCTTTTTGACGTGCGACATGCGGTCAACCAACAGAACACCGTCGAGGTGATCCAGCTCGTGCTGAATTGCGCGGGCCAGCAATCCTTTTGCGTGGATCGACTGCGGAATGCCGTTGAGGTCGGTGTAGGTGGCATCCACTTCATACCAGCGCTCTACGTTGGCAAAGATGTCCGGAAAACTCAGGCACCCTTCCGGGCCAACCTGTACCTCGTCGGTATGGCCGGTGATCTTCGGGTTGATGAATACGAGCGGCATTTCCACCGTTGGATTTTCGCGCTGCCCATCATCGCCCACATCGCCCTCTGCTGCAATATCGACAATAAAGACACGCTCCGTTCGGCCCACCTGCTCGGCGGCCAGGCCCACGCCCTGCTCTTTATACATGGTTTCAAACATTTCCTTCACCAGCGCGCGGATATCATCGTCGATCGACATGACCTCCACCGCCTTCTGGCGCAGAACCGGATTTCCGTAGGTACAAATGGGTAAACTCATAGCCGCAAGGTTTTCTTAGAGTTGCGTGGCGATGTCAATATCCAATAGACAGAAGGACTCCCATCAGACAGGCGGGGTGGCCTTTTTCCGGAAGTGTTTAATGAGAGCGAGCTGGCTGTTGACCTCGAAATGGCGGTAGATATCGCGGATGTAGCCTTTTACGGTGTGCGGGCTCAAGTGAAGCAGCTCGGCGATCGGGTTGCAGAGGTAACCATCGAGCAACAAGGCGAGCACCGAGCGTAAACGCGGCGTCAGTTTTTCCGTGTCGGCACCGCGCAGTGCGGGCGCCTCGCTTGCATAGAGCCACTGGACCTGGGTGGTAATGATTTCGACCAGCTTTCGCTCGCGTTCAGAAAAGGGAGGACGATCCGTTCGCCGGAAAAACCCGATTCCACTGAAACCTTGTTCCGCTTTCGGGGTGATGGCATACATGCACTGATCGATCCCGTGTTCCAGAAAATAGGTCTGGGTATTGGCATTGTTATACCAAACCTCATCGCTAACGAGCTGCTGCCGAGACCGGACAAAATGTTTCCCTTTAGCAACCAAAGCCGCCAGGGGTTCGTCACAGGGCGATGGCGAGGTGGTATCCGTAGGCGAGTCCAGCAACGCCGCCAGCTGGTGATCAGTCAATCCGCCAAAGAGCATATCCATTTGCATCGGAGCGTTCCGTTTCGGATCAACCCGCCCGACTGTCCAGAGCCAGCCGTCGGCGTCGATTAGTTCCGCGAGGCCGGAGATCAACTGCCTGCGTTTGGTTTCGAGCAGGCCGGACAGTATTGCACTATCCCCCACCAGCTTGATAACCGCTGCAAAATGCGCCGCACTAAACGCGATCTCCGTCCTCTTCTTTTGCTCTTCACCTGCCGACATTCAGCCTCCTCAAGGTTCTTTCCTACCAATAGAATTAAATTATCGGAATAAAACAATAGCTAAATACCCCACTCAAGAGGGGTTCAATCTGTCGTTTTCCTGCGCATATACTCGCCTTGAACTGAAAAACGTATTTGGACTCCGGCGGGGATAGAGTGGATTTTATTTTTTTCATGAGATGCACTAATACTTGTCGCCAATACGCGTATCAGTTAAAAAGGATTTAGCAGGGCGTTTAGGGGTAGGCGCACTTGAACAGAATCAACAACAAGTGAAGGGGAAGCACCTATGAAAAAGCAAATGATGACTCTCGCGCTGGCGCTGCTGGCAGCAACGGTTCACGCGAACGATCTTACAATCGGGTTTGAGGCGGCGGAAGGCTACACCGCGGGCCAATTCCCGCCCGCGCCTTGGACCTATTATGGAGGCAATAACAGCACGACGGATCAAGTGCGCGTCTCTAATGCCCAAGCCCATTCTGGCATCAATTCACTGGCCGTTTCCGAGAACTTTTATGATCACGCCCGCTATCCACTCGCGGTTGAGCCCGGCGAATCGGCTTCGTTTTCAGTGTGGGTTCGCCCCAGCTTCACGGCAAACAATGCGCAAGCGGCATATATTGGAGTCGTTCCCGGAAACACCAGCCGCGTCCGAAGCCTTCAATTCGAACGAAGCTTTTTCTCGAACGCGGGATCAACTGCATATTCCGTGCATTGGTATGAATTTGGAGCCAGGAAGTCCGTTCAGGGGGACTACACCAGTTCAACCTGGTATCTGGTGAACGGCGAAATCACGCCCACCGAAATCATTCTCTCCACCACAACCGCAAGCGGACCGCTCACCTACAGCTTTGACCGCATGGGCGAAGCGATCACCGCCATTGAGCTGGGTTCTGCCGGAGGATATGAGTACGAAGCCCGCGTCGCCTACTATGACGACCTCACCATCATTCCGCCACGGGACGATGTACCCTTAACCGTTGCCTCTGCCCTCGGCTCTCCAACTCCCGCCGTTGGAACCACCACCAACAGCTGGGGAACCGTCATCAATTGTTCCGTCGATCATGTCAATGCCGGCACCACGCAATATGAATGCATCGGCTGGACCGGCACCGGATCGGTTCCAAGCTCTGGAACTTCAAACGCTGTAGAGGTTTCTCTCACCGAAGCTTCCTCTATAGTCTGGAACTGGCAGACCAACTACTGGCTGGACATCAATGTCACCGGCAACGGATCGGTGAACGTGACTGACGGCTTTTATACCAAAGGCTCCAATCAAATTCTTACGGTCACCCCCGCCGCGGGCTGGCTCTTCATGGGCTGGAGCGGCGATGCCTCCGGCACCAATGACGCCACGGTGATCATGGATGCACCGAAAACGGTGATGGCCACCTTCTCCGATGATGCCGACGGCGATGGCCTTACCAACAACGAAGAAGCAGCCGCTGGTTCCAATCCCTGGAAAAGCGATACCGACGGCGACGGCTTCAACGATAAGCTGGAAGTCGATCACAACTGGAATCCTACCGTGTCTGACCAGTGGGCGGTGGACCATATCGCCAATAACGGCTCAACCTTCGGGCTTTATCCGTCGAACGTTGTTCTCGATGTTGCCGTGGGGCAGATGATCATCGAAACGGATGGAATCAATGCCACGCTCAGCCTCCAGCTCGAAGAGTCGGAAGACCTCATCACCTGGTCGAACGCCGGTCCGGCCGAGGTTTGGAGCTGGCCGGTAGACAGCGAGAAAAAATTCTTCCGCGTCCGCTCCATAAAATAGTTCCAGTCATTGGAATCCTCACATCTCAGGAAGCCCCGCCAACCGGCGGGGTTTTGCGGGATGAAACCGGCTCAAATACACTTGTCATCCATACGCATATAGGGTTAAAAATCACGTTGTGTGGGTGCTTATGGGGTAGGCGCTTCAAATAGAGATCGAAATTAACAGGGGAACACCATGAGTAAATCGTTAATAACGCTTGCTTTGACCGCTGTGGTTGGAGCTTCGCAGGCAACCGTATTAACCTTTGATGCCGGCGTGGGCAACTATGAGCTGATGCCGCAGGATTATGGCGACTACGTATCCAGCACAAACATGGGAGCCTATTCCTATGGAGAGCAGGGAGAAGGGTATACTCCGAATGTCACCGTGGAATATATCGGAGTCGGCGACGGGCTGCACTGCTGGTACGCCAACTACGGCGACCTGATCAATGTGCTGGAAAATGAAGACGACGGCGAACGCTGGGTGATTGTTCATTTCGAAGCCGAATCCGCGCATCAGGTCTCCCTTCATAGTCTCGATCTGGGAGTATACGGCACCTCGATCATTCCGATTGACAGCATGACGATCACCAATGAAAACGGAACCGTTCTGTTCCAGCAGAACAACCTGGCCATTGATGGAAGCACCAGCGGACACACGAATATTAACTTTGGCGCGGTCACCGGTCAGTCCCTGACGCTGATACTGGACCTTCAAACCGCGGCAGCAACCGACGATAATGACACGATCGGCCTGGATAATATTATTTTCAGTGAATCCTGGGACCCAGCTACCCGCTGGGTTGCGCCGGCAGAAGACGGCTTGTCTGTCGTCCGGGTTCAGGGAACCTGTCCCGCTTCGTCTGAAGAGGTACAGTTGAAATACAATAATGGCATCAGGTATTCTTCCACCAACAGCCTCTCCGTCGATATGGAAGTGATGGTTGAACCGGGCGACGAATTGGTCCTGATCGGCATGGGCGCTACCGGAACTGTCTATGCAGCCGAATCTCTCTCCATTACGACGATCAAAAAGAGTTTAGCTCTCTCAACACTGGATGATTTTGACCGCGAGTATTCAACCACCGCGTGGACGACCATTCCTGGACAAGGCGGGTGTACCCTGCGGAACGAAGGATCTCCAACAACGAATACCTGGCTGATTCCAAATGATGACTACGGCTGGGGAAAAGGAGTCTATCGCTCCTTACCTTTTAATATCACAACGAATTCCGGAATAATTTCTATACATCACATTTCGAAGATCGGCCCCGGAGGCACATTAGGGGAACCAGGCCTTCGATTATCTGAAAGTTCCATCACATCAAGCAATACGGCGGTCATTTCATGGGGGTTGCGTGCCTATTCAGGAGATGAAGGCCCGCCGCATATCTATTTCTATGATGCAGAAAAAAATAAAACGCCGTCTTATTCTGATTGGGATATCGACGAGGTGATTGAGTTCCGGGCAGACATTGATTTAAGCTACGTGAACCAGGAAGGAACGTACGGTTTGTTCAGTCTCTTTATGAAACGGGAAGGTGCAACTCACTGGTCGCCAGTTCATAATTTAGTTCATATTGAAATGAAAGCTCCCGCCCAGACTTTAATTACTCATTTGGGAGCGACGCTCAATACAAGACCCGATTACGGCTATCTCCCTTATATCGATGATATTCGCTACTGCACGGGCGAGAATTATAATCTAGGCTCAGATACCAATCTGCTGACAGACCCTGCTATCGACCTTTATAACACAGCATGGCGTACGGATGGCCCAGCGAGCTCGTTTGTTGCGTATTCCCAGCTTCCTCAATACATACCGTATCACGATGGCGTATACCTCTCCTGCAGAAGCGCATACACCGCGGAGGTTTATCAGGTGATCAATCTGCTAAACCAGGGATTCGCCGCAGAGGACATCGATGCCGGAATGTACCGAGCGGCATTCGGCGGCTGGCAATACGGAGTGAACAGTTCCTCCGGTCAGATTGTTCTTCAGTACCTTGACATCAACAATCAGCCGATCAGCACAAACAGCCTGCCGGAAATTACAGATCAACAGGTGTGGATAGAATATATGGCCACAAACCCCATCCCTGCGCAAACCCGGTCGATTCGCTACAGCGCTTATTTGTCATCCTATGCCAGACTTGATGACGCGCATCTATCCGTTCTCGGACTTCCGCAGGAAGATCAGGAGCTGACGGTTTCTTCGGCACATGGCACCACGGTTCCGAGCATTGGAACACATTCCGTTAGCTACGGAACCGTCATCAATTGTTCCGTCGATCATGTCAATGCCGGCACCACCCAATACGAATGTATCGGATGGACAGGAACCGGTTCGGTTCCAACCTCTGGAACCTCCAACAGCGTTGAGATCACCCTGACCGAAGATTCTTCCATTGTCTGGAACTGGGGTACCAACTACCTGCTCGATGTCAACATCACCGGAAACGGATCGGTGGATGCCGACGACGCATTTTTTGCCAAAGATTCCGTGCAGACCCTCTCCGCCACCCAAGACGCTGGCTGGCTCTTCATGGGCTGGAGCGGCGATGCTTCCGGAACTAATGATGCCATCGTGACCATGGATGCTCCGAAAACGGTCATGGCGACCTTCTCCGACGATGCCGACGGCGACGGACTGCTCAACTCGAATGAAACCGCCATCGGTTCCAACCCTTGGAAATCTGACACCGACGGCGACGGATTCGGCGATAAGCTGGAAGTGGATAACGGCGGAAGCCCGACGGTCAGCGACCAATGGCGCGTTGACCACATCGCCAATAATGGCGACGACTTCGGCCTCTATTCGTCCAACGTGGTACTCGATGTGGCGGTCGGGCAGATGATCATCGAAACGGATGGAGTCAATGCCACGCTCAGCCTCCAGCTCGAAGAGTCTGACGATCTCGTCAACTGGACCAACGCCGGCCCGGCGGAAGTCTGGAGCTGGCCGGTCGACGGCGAAAAGAAATTCTTCCGCGTCCGGTCGGCGAAGTAGGAGTACCGCCTGCGCTACGCGCTGGCTGCCGCGGAATATGCGGGAGCCACCACGTAGTGGCGGGCTTTACCCAAAGGCATACGGCGAACGGTGCAGGCCGTTTTCCGTAATGATGCCGGCAATCAGCTCATTGGGTGTGACGTCGAACGCGGGGTTATAGACCCGCACGCCTTCTGCCGCCCCCACTTCCGCCGCATCGCGGATTTCGATCGGGATCAAATCGCCCTGCTCCAGAGAGGCGTCGATGGTTGAAGTCGGCGCGGCCACATAGAACGGAATGCCGTGGTGCTTCGCCAGCACCGCCAGGCCGTAGGTACC
The DNA here is from genome assembly GCA_029432775.1 of Pontiellaceae bacterium B12227. Taxonomy (GTDB): domain Bacteria; phylum Verrucomicrobiota; class Kiritimatiellia; order Kiritimatiellales; family Pontiellaceae; genus Pontiella. The sequence goes on from JAROAZ010000023.1 coordinate 86,210, forward strand.
GATTTTATTGGCGGCGTCGCCATTGGCCGCAATGCGGTCAGAGCCGACAATGATCAGATCAATCTTTCCTTCTTTCATCACCTGCGCCGCCATGTTGTCGCAAATGGTTACCACGTCGATCCCGGACTGATGAAGCTCCCACGCCGTCAGACGGGAGCCCTGATTAAGCGGGCGGGTTTCGTCGGAATAGACCGTGAACTTCCGGCCGGCTTCATGCGCCACATACATCGGGGAAAGCGCCGTGCCAAAATCGCCCGTGGCCAGCGCCCCGGCATTACAATGCGTCAGAAGTCCCATGCCCTCTTCGATTAACGGCGCGCCGTGCCGGCCAATGGCCTGACACATCTGAATGTCCTCTTCCAGAATCGCCAGCGCTTCCTGAATGAGCTCTTCCATGTTTTCTTTATTCCGGCAGCGGTCCAGCGCCCAGAACAGGTTGACCGCCGTCGGGCGCGACGCCGCCAGCTGATCCGCCAGTTTTCCAATGTTTGGAAGAAAATCCTTTTCTGATAGATGCTGAGCACAGGCCGCCAGTCCCAGCGCGGCTGCACAGCCGATGGCCGGTGCGCCACGCACGGAAAGGCGTTTGATGGCGGCGACAATTCCGTCGATATCATCGAGTTCAAGATAGACCAGCTCCTGCGGAAGTCGGGTCTGATCAATAATACGCAGCTTCCCCGGATGCAGTTGTACCCCCTCTTCACAGCCTGCGAGCACCTTTCCTTCGGCGGTTATCCAACGTACGGTTTCCAGCATAGAGTTGTTCCTTTCCTCTGAGATTCACGTTATACCATTCCTCAAACCGAACCTGAAGGAAAGGGCGAAATGACCGAACAAAAACAAGCCGTGGCCGACTGCATGAACCGCCTGTATGCCCAGGGGCTCACCACCACTTCCGGCGGCAATATCTCCCTGCGCATTTCCGACGAGCTCATTTTGCTCACCCCATCGGCCACCGACAAAGGCCGAATGAGAGCGGAACAGATTGCTGTAATCGGCCTGGACGGTACCAACCACACCCCTGAGCTGAAGCCTAGCGGCGAAACCTCGATGCACCTGGAAATCTACAAACGCCGCCCCGACGTGCTCGCCATTGTTCATGCCCACCCCCCGATGGCCAGTGTCTTCACAACTGTAGAGGAGCCGCTGAACGTGAAACTGATTGCCGAATCCTATGCCATCATCGGAGAACCGGCCGTTGCGCCCTATTCTTTAACCGGCACACAGGAGCTTGCCGACTCCGTCGCCAGCGCACTTGCGGAAACCCGCAGTTGTGTGCTCATGAAAAATCACGGTGTCTTAACCGTCGGCACGACACTCCTCGAAGCCTTCGACCGCATTGAGGTGCTCGAAAATGCCGCAAAAATCAATATTTACGCCCGCCAGCTCGGCCCTGTTACCGAACTGACTTCGGATCAACTTACCGAACTCGATATCTGGGTAGGGCGCAATGGCTGACGTTATTTTTTCCGCCTTCAATGCGCGCTATGCCCACACCTCGTTCGGGGCGCGCTACCTGCTGGCGAATATGGGCGAATTGAAAGAGCGCTCGCGGCTCATTGAATTCGATCTGCAGGTGCAGCCGCGCATCGCGGTTGAAAAAATCCTCCGCCATGAGCCGAAGGTGGTCTGCATCGGCTGCTATATCTGGAACATTGATCTCGTCACCAAAGTCGCCGCCCTGCTCAAAGCCGTCCGCCCCGAAGTGCAGCTCGTCCTCGGTGGCCCGGAAATCTCCTACGAAACCGAGGAGCAGGAAATTTTCCCACACGCCGACTATGTCGTCTGCGGCGAAGGCGAAATCGAAGTCCCGAAACTCTGCCAACAGATCCTCTCGCAAAGGCGCAAAGACGCAAAGAAAGAGAATCTCGCAGTTTGTAATCTTGGCGACTTCGCGCCTTTGCGAGAGACAAAAACAATCCACGCCGAGCCGGTGGACGTGACGCAGATTGAGCTTCCGTACGATCTCTATTCCGATCAGGACATCAAACACCGGGCAATTTATGTGGAAGCCTCGCGCGGTTGCCCGTTCCGTTGCGAATACTGCATGTCTTCGCTCGATCCCTGCGTACGCTATTTCCCGGAAGAAAAACTGTTTCCAGCCTTTGGAAGACTGCTCGACCGCGGGGCGCTGAACTTTAAATTTGTCGACCGCACCTTTAACATCGATATCCAGTTCGCCCTCAAGGTGCTGGCCTTTTTCAAGGAACGATATCAGCCCGGCATGATGCTCCACTTCGAGGTCATTCCCAGCCATCTGCCGGATGAGCTGATGGACGCCGTCAAAGACTGCCCGCCTGGCATGCTCCAGTTTGAAGTCGGGATTCAGACCTTCAACGAAACGGTCGCCCATCGCATTCAGCGCCCGTTGGATATTCCAAAGATCGAAGCCAACATGCGCCGCCTGCGCAACGAAACCGGCGTGCACATTCACTCGGATCTCATTGCCGGACTGCCGGGCGAAGACCTTGAAAGCTTCGAAGCCGGATTCAACCGACTCCTCGCCCTTAATCCGCAGGAAATCCAATTAGGCATCCTCAAACGGCTCCGCGGTGCACCGATCGATCGCCATTCCAAAGATTGGAAGATGGTCTACAGCGCGCACGCCCCCTACGAAATACTCAGCACCAGCCAGATTTCCTTTGAAGACATGCAACGCGTCCAACGTTTCGCCCGCTACTGGAACCTGGTGGTCAACAACGGACAGTTCATCAGCACCGCCCCCCTGCTCTGGGAACAAGGCCGACAGGATGTCGGCGATACGCCCGTACCGCCCGCTCCTGTACCGCCTGCTTCCAGCAGGCTCCTTGAAACCATCGGCTTCAACCCGCATCAGGAAGTCCGCCAAAGTCAGCGCAAAAACTATCCGCACTGGACACAGGAAGGGTGCACCTATTTCATAACCTTCCGTTTAGCCGATTCCATTCCGCAGTCCCGGATAAAGGCATACGAGGAACTGCGCCGAAAATGGGAAGAGCATCACCATCCCCCCTACTTAGAACAGGAACGCGAACGCTTCAAAGCACTGTTTTCGGAACGGGTCAATGACTGGCTAGACGAAGGAGCCGGTTCCTGCTGTTTGCGAGATCCCGAAATATCGAAGGCAGTTGCCGATACCCTGCTGCACTTCAATGGCGAACGCTATGAGCTGGACGAATGGGTCATCATGCCAAACCACGTTCATGTGCTGGTGAAACCGCTCGGGGACCATCAACTCTCCGACATTCTGCACTCGTGGAAATCATTTTCCGCCCACGAGGTAAACAAAGGTCAAGCACGCACGGGACAGCTGTGGCAAAAAGAGAGTTATGACCATATCGTTCGTGATCTGGAAGAGTTAAATCGGATACGGGATTATATCAGGCGCAATCCGGAAAAGGCAGGCATTCGGGTTTGCCATGCGGGGAGCAGGCGGGACGCCTGCGATACATCCCCCTCCGTACCGCAGGCGTCCCGCCTGCCTTCATCCGCCTTTGCGGCCTTCATGAAGTTTTCTGACTGGCTTTACGCCAAAACTGATACGACCGGAAACCTGCACATGATCCGGCTGGCCAAGCTACTGATGGAGTTCCAGACCCTGGAACTCGGGCTGGATGAAAAGGTCGTGGCCGAAGCGCTTTGGACCGACTATCAGCGTGGCAACCGGCCCGATATGCCCGGCTTTCTGAAAAAGTTCGGCTTTGAAAAACGTGACACCGGAGCCGCCAAACCCTCTACTCCAATGGCCCGGCAGAACCGGCACCTACAGGAATAACAAATGGCCACAAAGAGGCACAAAATTCACAAAGCAAACAGCTCCAGAGGTCTTCGTGCTTCTTGTGCCTTTTTGTGGCAATCCTCCCGAGGAAATGGGAAATAATATGAGCGAAGAAAATAAAAACAATGGCGGACAGCTAAACCTGGTCGTACCCATCGAACACGCGGAACTGGTTTGCGAATGGGTGCGCGAAGCATTCGGCAAAGAGCCCATCGAAGTCAACCAGCCCAACGCAGAAGAAACGCAGATTGAAATCTATTTTGGTTCTCTGCTTGAAGCCCGGATCGCGAAAAAGGCTTTGCCGAATGATCTGTTCATCCGGTTTTCCGAGGCTAAAGAATATAAAGAACAGGACTGGACCACCTTCTGGCAGCACCATTTCCAAACCCTGGAACTCGGGAACAACCTGCGCATTGTGCCGGAGTGGGAAGAAGTACGCGACGATGACAAAATCAACATCATCATCAACCCCGGCCTGAGCTTCGGTACCGGCGGACATTTCACGACCAAGTTCTGCCTTGAAGCGCTGGAGGAAAGTTTCCAGACCCTGGAAATCGATACGATGATCGATGCCGGAACCGGCAGCGGGATTCTTTCTATTGCCGCCATTAAACTCGGCATTCCGGATATAATCGCCTTCGACTACGATCCAGTCTGCATCGATCAGTGTTCCATCAATGCGGAGCGTAACGGCGTCGATGGAAAGATTCACTTTTTCCAGGCCGATTTACTGGAGCCCGGCTGGAATACCAAGCCGGCTGACCTCGTCTGCGCCAACATTCTCACCTCCGTCTTGCTCGATGCCGCACCCATGATCAAACGTGCGGCGAAGAAACGAATCCTGCTCAGCGGCATCCGCGAAATTGAAGGCGACGCTGTGGCCGACACCTTTATTCAACTTGGCTGCAAAGAAATTTCCCGCGACGGCGACGGGCAATGGTGCGGCATCGTGCTCGACGTTTAATCAAATACGCATTCACAAAAGGTTCGAACAGTGCCCTCTTGTTAAAAAGAAACTGACCATGAAAAAAAAGACGCATAAAAAACGAAGGGTCCTCGATCGGTTGCTGGACCTTTTCACCATCGGCATTCTAATCGTTAGCCTGCTTGGTTACTTCGGCAAGTACAATTGGTTCCTTGACCTGTTTTCCCATTTCCGGGTGCAGTATCTGCAACTGTGTCTCATCCCGTTCATCATTGCGCTATGGCGAAGGCGGAACAAACTGGCAATCGCACTGGTGCTGCTGGTCTGCCTGAACTACACCTTTGTTCTGCCGCTCTACTTTGGTAAGCCCTCCCCGGGCAAAGAGAAACCCATTCGCGCCATGCTGATGAATTTAAACGCCGGAAACGGCAATACCGAACAGGTACTTGAAGCCATCAAATTGGCTGCCCCGGACATTCTTCTGCTGGAAGAAGTCACCCCAAAATGGGCTCAGGAATTAAAGGTGCTGGATACAACCTTCCGATATCGTATTACGGAACCCCAGGACGGGTGCTTCGGTATCTCCCTCCTCAGTAAATACCCGCTCGAACACAGTGAGATCGTCGAGATCGGAACCACCGGCGTGCCTTCAATCATTACAGAGGCCCATTTCCCGAACGGCGTGATTTCCATTATCGGAACACACCCGCTTCCCCCGGTCGGGACCGACTATTCCAACCAGCGCAATACACAGCTGGCGGCCCTGCCCGGCTATGTGGAAAAACAGAAATATCCCGTCTTGCTCATCGGTGACCTGAATACCACGCCGTGGTCGTTCCACTTCCAGCATTTGCTGAAGGAGTCCGGTCTGAAAAACAGCATGCAGGGATTCGGCCATCAACCCAGCTGGCCGAGCGAAAAACTTTTCCTGCGCATCCCGCTCGATCACATGCTGCATGCTGAAGCGATCACCATCCACAACCGGATGATCGGCCCGAAAGTTGGTTCCGACCACCTGCCGGTCATCGTGGATTTTTCAGTCAAGTAAACTGGAGGGGCTGCGGCCTCGCAGCCCAGTCGCCGAGGCCGGCGACCCTTCCTACAACAGCCGACCCAGTTGCTGATTCAGCTTCGAGAGCCACGCGTCGAAACCTTCGGCGTCGTAGTCGTGTTTGAAATGGGAAAAGTTCGCCGGTTTGCTGGCCTTATATTTGGTTCGTCCGCCCATCGCGGAGATCGATTTAATCTCTTCAACCACGCGCGCCATCTCCTCGGCATATCGGTTCGGATTCGCCACCAATTGCATCAGCGATGCCGTGGATTTCCATAAATAAGTGGAAAGGTCGGCGTCAAAGATTTCCCAGACAAAAAAGCAATCCTGCTCTCCGCCCAGAAGGCAGAGTACAGAATCCGCGGCCGTTCCAATGTGAATGGGGCCGAGCGACGCAAGATGCTCCTTCGCCAGATGGTTGACCTGTTCGGCATGACGCGCGTCGGGAGCCAATTGCTCAAGCAGGTCGGCTTGCGATTCAATTCCTTCGCAATCTTCCAACAGCGTTTTGGTGTCCACAAAGGCCCGGCCCTGTTTCTCGAACGATTCCAACCGCGTGTTTAAATACGCGGGCAAGACATGCTCCAGGCGGGATTCCATATAGGCCTTCAAATCGCAATCGGTTACTTCGTATTCCGTCACGGCGAACGCGTTGAACGAAATCGAAACCGTCAGCGCGATGGTTTTGCCGCGCAACGCTTCTTTCAGCGAATTATGGATCGCGTCGAAGAGCGGGTCTTCGAGTCGAATGGTCTGTTTGACCGACTTGGTCAACCCCGGAAGATTATGCTGATCAAACGCCAGCTCAACTTCAGCGGCCCCTTTGGAAAATGTGAACTCATCGATCGGCAGCCGGCAGCTATGCGGCCGCTCGCGCTCCCACGTCGGCGTTGTGCTTGCCGGACGCGGCCGGGGCTTCTCCACCGGTTTGGGCGGTGTTTTGGGCCTGTAGGACGGGGCGGGTGAACTCGAATAACTCTGCAAAGCACTGAAACCGGCAACTTCATCCAGCATTTCCGGCGGGATCTCGGCAATGAAGCGCGAAGGATCGAGGAAAATAATGCCGCCGTCGCGCTGGCGTCGCACCAGCGGCGCGCAGATGAACAGCTCGTCTTCGGCGCGGGTGACGGCCACATAGAAAAGGCGCCGCTCCTCGGCATCGCCCGATTCCTCAGCCGCCTTTTTGCTCGGGAACATGTCTTCGCAGGCAAAGAGAATAAAGACCGCTTTCCACTCGAGCCCCTTGGCCTGATGTACTGTGCTCAGGCGGATCGCGTCGGCCGGCGCTTCGGCTTCCGCCGCCACTTCCCCATCCACGTTGCTCTGCAGCGCGATTTCACTGAGGAATTCCTCGGTCGTTTCAAATTTTGCGGTGAAGTCGATCAGGCCGTCGATATCTTCCTGCCGGTGTTTATGGTTATCGAAATTTTCGACCATATATTCCGAATAGAACTCTTTCACGAAACGGTGGATCACCTCGCCGGGATCGTCCTGCAGGTTTTCCCCGCGATAAGCTGCGAAAACGGGTGCGATTTTTTCCCAATCCGGCTGGGCGGCTTTCGGAAGCGCGGCACCGACTTCCGCGAGGGTTTCCTCGTGCTGGAAATTGCAGCGCCCACCGAACTTCCGAAAGATTTTGAGCGCGGTTTTCGGTCCCACTTTCGGGAACATTTCCACCAGCCGCGTAAAGGCCATTTCATCGCTCGGATTGGCGATCAGTTTCAGCGTAGTGCACACATCTTTAATGTGGGCCTGTTCAAAGAAGCGCACACCGGAGGTCAGCATATAGGGCAGCGAGGCGCGGCTGAGCTCCATCTGCAGTTCCATGGCATGGAAGTGCGAACGATAGAGCACGCATATCTCGGAGAGCGGCATGCCCTTTCGATTCAGCTCTTTCGCTTTTTCAATCACGTAGCGCGCCTGGACCGATCCATCGCGCGGGCGGAAATAGTGCGGTTGTGCCAGAGAAGCCCGCACCGGCTGCAATTCTTTCTGGAACTGCTCCGGGTTTCCCGCAATCACCGAGTTTGCAACGTCCAGAATCTCGGGCGTCGAGCGATAGTTGGTCTGCAGTTTATAGGTGGTGGCATCGGGATATCGTTTTTCGAAATCGAGGAAGTTGCGATAGTCCGCGCCGCGCCAGGAATAGATGCTCTGGAAGTCATCGCCCACCACCATCAGATTGCCATGGCCGCTGACCAGCTGACGCACCAGCTGCTCCTGAATGGCGTTGGTATCCTGATATTCGTCCACCAGCACATAGCGGAACATATTCTGATAGTGCGAACGGACCTCTTCATGCTCGTCCAGCAATTTAAGGGCGAACGCAAGCAGATCGTCGAAATCCATTGCATTCTGTTCTTTCTTACGAACGTTATACCGCTCCAACACCGCGATTACCTGCTCCGCGTTGACGTCGGTGAGCTCAAAATGATCAGTCACCGCCGCGCCGAGATCGCCCATGCGCCCGCTCGTGACACCCAGCAGACTCAAAATCACTTCCGGCTTCGGAAAGTTTTTTTTCTCCACCTTCAGGTCATCCATGCAGGAACGAACCAGCTTTTTGGAATCGTCGGAATCAAGAATGGAAAAATCATTACCGAACCCGATCAGGCCGGCGTGTTTTCGCAGCAGACGGTTCGCAAAAGAGTGGAACGTGCCGCTCATGCCGCGGTCGAACCCGCGGTCGGACTCGGACTCGATCAGCGTCGATGCCCGTTCGATCATTTCCTTCGCCGCTTTATTGGTGAAAGTGAGCAGCAGCACTTCCCATGGCTGGACGTTTCTCTCTTTAACCAGATAGGCCAGACGATAAATCAGGGTGCGGGTTTTGCCGGTTCCGGCGGCGGCCACCACCAGCGCGGGTCCATCGGGTGCGGTGACGGCGGCGAGTTGCTCTTCGTTGAGTTCTGCTTCGAAATTCATAATCGGCGCACACTAGCGAAATGTAGATACAGGTTCCAGTCTCGTTACATATGAATGGCATGTAGAGCCTGCGCTATGCGCTGGCTCCAGCGGTTCCTGCATGCGGGGAAGCCACCGCGTAGCGGCGGCCTTACTCCTCTCCCATGAATTTGCGGAGGGTGATGGGATCGAGGGTTTCATCGAGTTTGACGTCGAGCGTGGCGAGAACTTCATCCGTGACTAAATCCTGTACGAGCCCCAGGTCTTCCGGTGAAGAACCATCGGAAACCATGAGATCAAAGATTTTTTTGGCCGTCACATGTTCCGGGGCCTGCAGCAGCACATACCCATCGGGCGCTTCCGAAGCCACCGGTCCCAGCAGCCGGGCCCGCGAAAGGACCTCGATGATTTCATTCATCAAGCGGATCGGAATATTGTTGGCCCGGGCGTAGGCGACGGTATGCACCGCGGCTTCCGAACTCTGGAAAATGCGGACGGCTTCCTGCATGACTGAATAGGCCACCCAAAGTTTGGCCACCATGCTGGCCCGCACGGCCGCCTGCTCCTCGGCATAGGTGTCGCGGTTCTGAATGGCAAAAGCCAGCTCCGCACCAAACAGCAGCACGGTCCAGCTCATCTGCAGCCAGAACAGGAAGATGGGGATATAGGCGAAGGTTCCGTAAATCTTACTCAGGCGAGTAACCCCCACCCCGAGTTTAACCATCAGAATCTGCAGAATGATGGCCAGTAAAGCACTCGTGAATCCGCCGACCAGTGCCGCTTTGAATTTTACCTGCGTATTCGGAATGAACATGAATACGGCAACAAAGGCGACGGTCATAATCAATACCGGCGCAATTTGCAGGAGTATCTCAATAAAGGGCCCCAGCCAGGGAATCTGGCTTGAGAACGCCGCAAACTTAATCGAAAGAAAGTTAGCCCCGATCATCAGGATCGGCGTAATCACCAATACCGAGAGGTAGTTCCGAACCTTGTCCGCAATGCTTCGGGGAGACTGCACACCCCAGATTTGGTTGAAGGATTCTTCGATTCCACTCAGCAGTTTAAAGATGATGTAGAGGAAAATGACTCCACCGAAGGCTCCGAGTGCACCCATATCAGTCTTCTCGACCATTTCAATCAGGGTAAAAACGGCCTCCTGTACCTGCGGCATATCAGCAGACCATTCAATCAGTTTTTCCGATGCGGTTGTGAAGCCGATGGCACTGGAAATGGCGAAGAGAATCACCAAAAAGGGAATCATAGCCATGAGCGTGGCATAGGTGAGGGCCGAGGCATGCAGCTTGCAGTTGTCGTCCTTCACACCCTTCAGTACGAGATGGATCACCCGCAGGGATTCAACGCCGAAGGCATGCAGCCTGGAATGGTGAACCAGATCGATACGCCACAGGTCGTGCTGAATGAAATGAAGAAACTTTTTCATTCTCTCTATAAATGTTCCTGCCATGAAATCAATCCCCGCTTATCGATTAACACGGGAACTTTACGTGGATTTCCAAGCATTGGAAAGCGTGAAACGTGAAACGTGAGGCGTGAGGCGTGAGGCGTGAGGCGTGAGGCGTGAGGCGTGAGGCGTGAGGATTTTTTCCGACCTTTGGAACCTTGTCATCTCAATTCAGGATTCAATCGTCACTCTTCGCGCACTCAGAAGCTCAGCGAGAGCCCGGCATAGGGGCCGTCGTTATAACGGCCGTTGTCGCTCCGACTGAACCACAGCCAGCGGTAGCCGGCCCGGAGCTGGATGTAACGATAGCCCAGGCACGCAGAAAGATCGTAGTCACCGATATTAAACACATAGCCGGAATAATCCGCTTCATACCAGGCCGAACGGAATTCAAAACCGAGCCAGTCAGTCGGATGGTATTTCAGCGGAAGGGTGACAGCAACGGAACTATCGTCCGACAGATCTCCGTCTTGCTTCGCCACACCGACGCCCAACGCCAATTCAATGGTGCCCGGGAAGGCTGCGGGCCAGCGGAAGCCGTAGCGCAACATGCCATAATACTGGTTGATCTGCTGGGTCAGATCCGCCAACGAATCATCGTATCTCGTCGAGCGCGCCTGAAAGGCAATGGCTTTATAGCCCACCTCAACCCGGCCATCGATGGCGGAGTTGTCGCCGTCGATATACTGCCAGTTCAGGTCAGCACGGACATAGGGCATGATGGATTCACCCTGCTGATGCTTTGGCCGATAAATTCCTCCGTCTTCAGCCCAGCCCTCTTCCTGTGCATTCATGGAAGCATTCGGATCATCCGAGCGATAGCGGAACGGACCGGCAACGAGCCAGCCCCAGAAATCTCCGGCAAAACCACTGCCACTACTCGCAGCGGACTCAGAAGGAAAGGTTCCGGAACCGAATGAGGAATTTGCAGCGTTAGACTGATGGGGCGGTTTTTCCGGCTTCGGCGTACTTTCCGCGGCCTTCTTTTCCGCATCCCTTTTCAGCTCGCCAAGTCCTGCGCCCATAGAAGAGCACGCCAACGAAACCGCCAGCGTGCCCAACAAAAGCCTAGATTGAAGCAAAGCCATATGTCAGCCCTGCAAAACCGCTCCATTACTGGCGTTCGTCGCCATTTTGGCATAGCGCGCAAGCCAGCCGGTTGTGAAGCGCGGTGCAGGCTCCTTCCAACTCTTCCGACGCTCAGCAAGCTCCTCATCGGACAGTTGGACCGCAAGTTTGTTGTTCGGAATATCGATTTCGATGACGTCGCCTTCACGAATCAGCCCAATCGGGCCGCCTTCGGCCGCTTCCGGAGAAATATGGCCGATGCAGGCGCCGTGGGTCCCGCCGCTGAAGCGGCCGTCCGTAATCAGCGCCACACTGTCGCCGAGGCCCTGCCCCATGATATAAGAGGTCGGCGCGAGCATTTCCTGCATTCCCGGTCCGCCTTTCGGTCCTTCGTAGCGAATGACCACCACATCGCCGGCCTTCACCTTGCCCTCGAGAATGCCTTCGCAGGCTTCTTCCTGCGATTCAAAAATGACCGCCGGGCCGGTGTGAACCAGCATTTTCGGGTCAACGCCCGCACTTTTCACCACGCAACCTCCTTCGGCCAGATTACCCCAAAGAATGGACAGGCCGCCGGTTTCCGAATATGCGTGCTCCAGGTCTCGAATGCATTCGAGATCCTGACTGGCCAGCCCTTCAATGTTTTCGCCGAGGGTTTTACCGGTCACGGTCGGGCAGTCGAGCGTCAGCAGATCGTCCTTCTTGGCCGTTTCGGCAAGAATGGCGCTGATGCCGCCAGCCGCATGCACATCTTCGATGTGATAGTGCGAGGACGGCGAAACTTTACAAATATTCGGGCACTTTTTAGACACCGCGTTAATGCGGTCGAGGTCATATTCAACCCCTGCTTCTTTAGCAATCGCCAGCGTGTGCAGCACGGTGTTAGTGCTGCCGCCCATCGCCATATCCAATGCAAAAGCGTTATCGAGCGACTCCTGCGTAACGATATCCCGTGGCAGCGGTCCGTCGGCATAGGCCATTTCCACTGCGCGTTTGGCGGCATCTTTCCAGAGCTGATGACGCGCCGGATCGAGCGCCAGAATGGTTCCGTTGCCCGGAAGTGCCAGGCCGATGGCTTCGCACAGGCAGTTCATGGAGTTCGCGGTGAACATACCGGAACAGGAGCCCTGGCCCGGGCAGCCCTTGCATTCGATTTCTTCCAGCTCTTCATCGGTAATGGCGCCCTGCTTATGCTCGGCAACCGCTTCAAATACGCTGATCAGGTCGACCACTTTGCCGTCTTTGGTTTTACCGGCTTTCATCGGGCCGCCGCTGGCAAAGATGGTCGGAATGTTCACGCGCATCGCGCCCATGATCATTCCGGGTACAATTTTATCGCAGTTGGGGATGCAGATCATGGCATCAAAGGCGTGCGCACCCACCATGGTTTCCACCGAATCGGCAATCAGTTCGCGGCTCGGCAGGGAATATTTCATGCCGGAATGCCCCATGGCAATACCGTCGCAAACGCCGATCATGTTGAACTCAATCGGAGTGCCGCCGGCTTCGCGGACGGCGTCTTTGACAATCCTGCCGACCTGATCTAGATGGGCGTGCCCTGGAATGACCTCGTTGAAAGCGTTACAAACTGCGATGAACGGCTTTTTGATGTCGTCAGATGACATTCCAGTGGCCCGCATGAGGCTGCGGTGCGGAGCCCGTTCGATTCCTTTTTTCGTTTTATCACTGCGCATAGCGAAATCCTTTCCTTGCGGCGTTAATTGCAGGGGATACTATCAAAGCCCGCTCTGAAGTAAATACCCGCCTACACAAAGAAAGCCGCCCCGACAGAGCGGCTTCCAACCATTGGAAAAACCGGGATCAGAATTTTACAGCAAAAACAAGCCCCCCATGAACGCCACCACCGGAGAGTGTGACTTCGGTCGTAGAGCCTGAATATTTTTCAACTTCCGACATACTTTCAAAGGTCATATAACCTGCCTCAATCCCCAGCTCCATCCGTTCTCCGATGAGATAGTAACAACCGGCTTTCACGGCTAACGATACATACGCTCCCTCCTCCTCTTCACCGGGAAAATCACTCTGATCAGCAATACCGAGGCCTACAGTTCCTCCAAGCTCAATCACAAGGGCTTCTGTCGGGCGGTATACAAACCCGCCCCCGCCAGTCAATCCCACAATATCCATCTCTACCTCATAGCCGCCGGGCCCTTCACCCACCGCATTTGCAAAGAACACACCTCCACATGCCACGGCTCCGAACTCATTACCGCCGTCTCTCCCCAGAAATCGCTTCATGTACATAATGTCAATCTGCGCCCCCATCTTGTCGTCCAGAGAGGTCACACTGTATTCATTGTCACTTGGACCGTCATACCGATCGTGCTCCACTTCGCTCACACCCGGGTGATTCCTTACCGCAACCCGAATTCCACCCTTACTCGCGGCATGTTTCTCAGCCCGCACTTTCGCCGGAGTCACCAGCACAAGAGGGGCCGATGCAGTCGCCCCCTCCAACCTCGCTTCTGTCATCTCAAGCCCCCGTGTTGCGTTAGCATCCTGAGGCTTATAAGCCAGCGCCATCGAAAAGCTCATCTTGGCAGCTTCCAGATCGCCTTTTTTCACAGAAGCGATCCCCTGCTCATACCACTTGGAACATTCCTCTTCCATGATTCCGGAAAAACCGGACATCGTGGTGATCAGTATTGCAACGAGAATGATTCCTACCGTTTTCATGACGTGCCTCCGGGTTTCTTTCTGTGCTTCTACCCACTCATGCGAAAACCACCAACAAAGTGCGCAAGAAAGCAGGGCGTTAAAAATTGAATGAGCCGGCCAGAGCAACCCGTGCCCCGCTGCCTCCGGTGCTGCCACTGTATTCGAAGCGGCCATATCCAACCTCAAGGCCAACACCGACTCTCCCGCTCACCACATGCACACCGCCCTTTACCCCGTAGTGTATGGATGGGAGCAGGGCCCCCAATCCCAAGTAGGGCGACAGCTCGACAATCACATTTTTATTAACCCGGGCAGCCACGCCTAGCTCACCCATAAAACCGATAGCGAACGCATCATAACTTTCGCCGGTAACCTCGACGCCCTTGTTGTAGGCCAGGAACAGGCCTCCGCCATAGAGGAACCCAACGTTTGGATGATTCTCTCCCCAGCGGGTTTTCACATACAAAACCTCAAACTGCATGCCACCATCCTCCGAGACCCCTTCCGTCTCGCTCGCGTTGTCTATTCCGGGAGTACTACCGAAAGAGACCCGAATCGAGTTCCTGCGTGGATTCTGTATTCGCGGGTTTTTCCCCCGATTCGCTTCCAATCGCTGGAGGGTTACATCGAATCCCTCCTGGGCATAAGGGTGCTCGGGATTATGGAACAGCGCATTCGCAAAGCTTCTGTTGGCCCGTACCAAATCGCCCCGCTTAACATAGTTGATCCCCTTTTCATACCAAGCCGCACCGCGCTCAATATTGACTTCAGCAATATTCTCTGCCGGGAAAAACAGGAGAGCAAAAACAAGGGATAATGTCCGCCACATATCAAACCTCCATTCAGATATGCGAAATCCGGCGGAACTATACGCAAAAAGCCACCCCGAATGGAACGGCTTCCAAACGCTGGAACCCTCAGAATTTCACACTTTCAAATGTGTGAAATTAATTAATGCACTAAAACAAAGGTCTTAGATTGGTTTCACACTTTTAGATGTGTGATATGACGGTCCATTCAATACAATTGCGGCCCGCTTACAATGTGGCCGCAAGCCTCTCAAGCCGTTCGCAGAGCTCAGCACCCAGCGCGGCCATTTCAGCGGCGGCGATGGCGGAGCGGTAGTCTTCGATATTTTTGGCACCCATACAGATGGTATGCGCACCGGGCTGATCGAGCACCCAGCGAATGGCGGCTTGTCCCATCGTCATTCCCTCCGGCAGAGCATCAGCCAGAACGGAAAAGCGGGAATAGTCTTCATCCGCACACCAATTCGAGCGGTTATCATCGCCCCGGAACTCCGGCTTCTTCGTAAAATACTTACCGCTCAGACGCCCCTGCGCCATCACCCCGCGCAGCTGGGTGCCCAGCCCATGGTCCTGCGCCAGTTTCCAACCATTGGAAGCCGGCTCCAGCAAACTGGTCGGAAACTGCACCACTTCCACATTCCCGGTTCCGATCATGGTTTCCAATAGTTGGAAGTCGCCGGTCGAGATTCCATACGCTCGGATTTTTCCATCGGCCTTCGCCTGCTCCAGAATTGCACGGCCTGCATCGAGGTCTTCCACCTCCGGTGCACAATGATACAGATAGACATCGATATAATCCGTGCCCATCCGCTTCAGCGATCCTTCAAGGCTCGGAAGAATGGTCGGTGGCGATGAATCGTCAATCCGAACATTATTCGGCCCGACGCGATAACCGAACTTGGTGGAGATCACCCAGTCATCGCGCCGCCCTTTCAACGCTTCGCCCACGCGCCGTTCCGATTCGCCGGCGGAATATTGCTCGGCCGTGTCGATTGCATTAATCCCCAGGTCGCCCAGTTCATGAATCATGCGGATGACATTTTCCTTGCCGGGGTCTGGATGCCCGTCCGGCTGGCCATCAAAAAAGAGCGGCCCGCCGAGCTGCCACGCGCCGATAGTTAGGGGGGAGACTTCGATTCCAGTGTTGCCTAATGTGTTTTTCTTCATCCTTAAAGTCCTTTTTCGAGCCGTGAGCCGTGAGCCGTGAGCCGTGAGCCGTGACAATCACGATTCACGCCTCAATCGTCACGCCTTTTTTACCAAACCGTGTTAATGCTTCCCCCATCGACTGCAATCGTCTGGCCGGTGATATAACTCGCGGCATCGGACAGCAGAAAGGCACCGAGTTTACCGAACTCCTCGATCGTTCCATATCGGCCCAGCGGGATGCCCAATTCATTTGCGGTTTTAATATCCTCAACGGAGAGGTCACGCGCGGTGGCGTTCATCGTGTCGAGCGATTGGACGCGGTCGGTATCAATCCGCCCCGGCATCAGATTATTCACCCGTATATTTTCGGGCGCCAGTTGTTTGGAAAGACTCTTCGCCAGACTGGTCACCCCCGAACGCATGACATTGGAGAGCAGCAGGAAATCGATCGGCTCCTTCACAGAAACCGACGTGATGGTAAGGATGGAGCCGCCGCCGGCTTCACGCATGGACGGCAGTACTGCGCGGATCATACGAACCGAACTCATGAGCGTCAGGTTGAAGGCCGCCAACCAATCGGCATCTGAAAAATCTTCGAATTTTCCGGCCGGCGGACCGCCCGCGTTCACCACCAGTTTATCCACACCGCCAAATTCGTTGGTGGTGTTTTCCAACCATTGGAAGATGGAATCGGGATCGGATGCATCCAGCACATTCGGCAGCACCTCCGCCCCCGTTTCCTCAATCAGCACATCCGCCGCATCGAACACTTCGGCTTCCGTTCGTGCGCCGATGGAAACCAGTGCGCCTTCCTTGGCCAGTTCCCGCGCAATGCCATAACCCAGCCCTTTACTCGACGCGGCAACCATTGCCACTTTCCCATGCAATCCAACATCCATAATTGATCTCCAAAAACGTTGCGCCATTAAAGCAGAAAACAAACACCTACCACAACCCCTGCATCCGCCGCCGCGTGCGTAAGCACCGGCAGCCCATACCCGCCGAACTTATCCGCCGCCCAGCGCCAGAAAAAAGAACTGCCGGCCAGCACACCGAACACCAGAAACAGCCACGGCCAGAACAGCAGCTCGTGCAAAACCAGCACATGATAGCCCGCAAACAAAAGATCCTGCCAACACAATCCCTTCACGCGATCCGGCGCAATCCCCCGCCAGTGAATCTCTTCCAGCACCGGATGGATGATGGAGAAATAGGGAATCAGCAAAAACCACGACCAGCCCGTCAGCCCATATTTTGCCAGCCACTCCGGCAGGATATTTTCCGAGGATTGGAAAAACGGCCACATAAAATAGATCACCGGCGCGGCCATGGCGCAGACGACTGCGCCCGGGATCAGCAGCGGCGTTCTCAGTCCGCCCCACACCGTTTTCCAACCATCGGAAGGTTTGCGCCAAAACAGGAACAGCAGAATGCCGGCGTGATACAGCAATATCGTCACCCACGCATTGTGGAATGTTTTCATACCCAGCAACACAGCAAAGTAGGGAATCAGCGCGGCCCAAAGTTTCATCTGCAGATCCTTTTAGATTAATTTAAGCTTAGCGGTTGCTTTGGCCGCCATTCGCAACAGAACAACTCCGTGGCGCCAACGGCTGATATTGGTGTCGCCATAGGTTCGCGCACCGTAACGGATAGGAAGTTCCTGAATTTTAAGATTCAGTTTAGCGGCACCAAAGAGCAGGTCAAAATCTCCGAATGGATCCAGCTTGCCGAAATAGGCCCGGTTCGCGGCAATCTGTTCGTAATCTTTTTTCCACAGCACTTTCGTTCCACACAGTGTATCGCGCAAGGGCTGACCGAGCAGCCAGGAAAACAGCAGTCCGAAAAATTTGTTACCAACCATATTAAAAAAGCGCATCGACCGGTCGCCCAGCGGATAGACCAGCCGAACCCCGTTAATGAATTCGCCCTTACCGGAAACCAGCGCATCATAAAAACGAGGCAGCTCTTCGGGCGCAACGGTTCCATCGGCATCAAGAATCATCAGCACGTCGCCGGTGGCACATTCAAACGCGGCGCGCACGGCATCGCCTTTCCCCTGGCCGGTTTGTCGAATCAGTCGCCCGTTTTGTTCAGGGAAGTCCGGCAGCAGTTTTTCGATGACGGCATAGGTGTCGTCGGAAGAGCCGCCCTCCACAAAAATGATTTCCGTGGATGCACCCATTGCGGGTACCCGCTCCAACAGGTTTTTAATATTTCCGGCTTCGTTACGCGCGGGGATCACCACCGTGACCGACGGAGGCTGACTGAGCGGTTCCGGCACCGGTCGGGCAATGAAAAAGTGGGTCAGATCGAAGGCACGAACAAGCGGAAGATGCGCCAGCACCCGATTGAACAGCCGGGTCAGAACCGGAACGTTCAAGGGAAACAGAATCAACGGCCGACGCTGCACCAGCTCAAAGCCGCTGAGCTTAAGCAGCCCTTCGAGATCTTCCGGCGTAAGCCAGTTTTGCTCCTGCTGAGGATCCAGCAGCCCCAGCCGCCGCGCGAAGGACAGCATCGGCCCCCAAAGATTATTGTGAAAATTCAGCACCAGCCGGGTCGCAGGATGGCAGCAGGATTTGAGGGCCGTGAGCACCTGCTGCACATCCCACAGATCGTTCACCAGATCTGAAAGAATAATGACATCGAACGGCTCATCGAAGCTCAGCGCGTGGGCGTCCTGCTCGAGGAAGGTCAAATGCGGATAGTTCTGCCGCGCCTGTTCCAAGATCGCCGGCGAAAAATCCAGCCCCACGCCGTACTCAGGCGCCACCGCATTCAGCAAGTCGCCATTCCCACACCCGATCTCCAGCACCCGCTGATTGCGGGGCACAAACAGTTGATAATAGCGCTGAAGCTGTCGCTGATAGCCCGCACCCAGCGTGCCGGACTTTTGCGGTCGGGCAGCCATCTTCTCATAGTGCGCCTTTCGACGGTTCACATACAGCTCCCGAGCCTGACTGGATGAGTTTTCTGATACAACTTCCATAGAACTGATTTTTACCTGCACCCTCCAGGCGATACGACTCATTTCCTTGACTGTTTATGCATCCCGCCTACGATGGGGCGTTTATTGAATACGGAGTTTAAAATGCGTTGCTTAATTACAGGAGCATCCGGCTGGAGCGGCTTTTCCTTCGTTCAGGCGTGGGCCGAACGCTACGGGAAAGAATCGCTCCAGCTCATGGTGCCGCCCACACCGCTCCATAAACTGGAAGCCCGGCGGGCGGAAGCGCTCAAAGCACAAGGCTTCAACCTGATTCAGCACGATCTGCTCGACGCCCCCTTTCCCGCCGACTCCATCCAGGAATTTGATATCCTCCTCCACTTTGCCGCATTCACCCACACCGAGAAAAACAGCCCGGCGGTTCACGTAAACGACCGCGGAACTCGCAACCTGCTGGAAGCGCTCGGAGACAAACTGAAGGGAACGCGCGTCATCTACTTCGGTTCCTGCGCCTCGCTCGATATTTTCAATCCCGCTCCCGATGGTGTAGATGAAGAACAGGAGTGTCACCCTCTGACGGTCTATGGACAAACCAAGTTGCAAGGCGAGGTCTTCCTGAAGGAACTATCCACTCCTTTTCACTACAACTGGACGATTCTCCGCCTGCCCACGGTCTATGGCCCCGGCTACCGCCCCGGCGGACTGTTCGACATTATTAAAAGCGGCATGGAAGGCTTCCACCCGATCACCCGTATCAACTGGCCCGGTTCGCTCAGCCTGCTCTATATCGATGATCTTGTGGCTCAGCTCCTGCACATCTGTGAAAACGGCGCGGCAAAAAATACACTGATTCATCTGGCCGACCCAACGCCCGTGCCCTTTATAAAACTCTTTGGGGAACAGAGACGACTGCCCCTTCCCCAGTCCGTCGGCCGGGCACTACGCGCCATCCTTCTCTTCTTTGTTCGCCGCATTCGTTGGCCGCATGCCCTCTTCATCAGCGGTTGGCGGCTGTGCCATCTGCTGGGCGACAGCATGGTTTTCAACACCGCCAACGCACAGCAGCAACTGCCGCTCGACTACACCGGTTTCGATGAAGGCATGCGCCGCACCTATCAGAATAAAATTCCGGGGCTCGAATGAAACCCGGCGCAAAAACAGCCCTCATCGCACTGAGCGTGGCGCTCTTTGCATTCCTCTTTTATGCCCGCACCGCGGGCTTTGATTTTGTTAACTACGACGACAATAACTATTTCTATGAAAACCCGCACGTTACCCAGGGACTGACCGCAGAGAATATTCGCTGGGCCTTCGAAATCCATGGCCCCAGCATGTGGGTGCCGCTCACCTGGCTGTCGCACCAGACCGCCGTGACCCTCTTTGGAACCGCGCCCGGCCCGCACCACCTGATCAACACACTGCTGCACGCCCTTAACGCCGCACTCCTCTTTCTCCTGCTGCGCCGCCTAACGGCCCGCACCGCCGCCGGCCTGATTGCCGCCCTGCTGTTTGCCATCCATCCCATGCACGTTGAATCCGTGGCCTGGGTTACCGAACGCAAAGATGTGCTCGCCGGATGCTTCTGGCTTCTGACCCTGCTCGCCTACGACCGCTATGCTCAGCGGCCAAACTGGAAAACCTATCTGCCCGTCGCACTTGGAACCGCATTGGCCGTCATGGCCAAGCCGCTGGCCGTCACCCTGCCCTGCGTCTTGCTACTGCTCGATTTCTGGCCCGGCCGCCGGCCATGGAGCTGGCGGCTGGTTACCGAAAAACTGCCGCTATTCCTGATCGTCGGCTTTGCTTCATTCATGACCGTTCGTTGCCAGCTTTCCATCGGGGCCATTGGCGATTCCGCGGTTTTTCCAATGGTTGGAAGAATCGCCAACGCCTGCATTTCCTACAGCACCTATCTGCTTCGCCTGTTGGGGCCGCACCATCTTGCGGTATTCTATCCCTATCCGGAAACCATCCACTGGGTTCGGGCCGGCCTCGGTCTGATCCTACTCCTGGCGATCACCGCATGGGTCCTGATTCGAAGAGAAAAAAGCCCGTGGGCCATCGTCGGCTGGCTCTGGTATCTCGGCGCGCTTTTTCCAATGATTGGAATCGTGCAGGCCGGCTCGCAGGCCATGGCCGATCGATATATGTATGTTCCAGCCATTGGAATTTATCTCATTGCAGGCATGGTGCTGAGCACAACGCCCTTGCGCCGGAAAGGCGCCTTTATCTTCATTGGGCTGCTGTGCCTATTGAATGTCCGGCAGGTCGCGGTCTGGAAAAACAGCCGGACGCTGTTCGCACACGCATTGAAAGCCACCGAAGGTAACTATCTCGCCCACAACAACTATGGTCTGACGTTCAGGGAAGAGAAGAATTTCGCGGTCGCGCGGGAACACTTTGAGGCATCATTAAATATTCGGCCCAGTTATTACGAGGCTCGTAACAATCTGGGCATCACGCTGGCCGACCTGGGAGAATATCATGCCGCCATCCCCCATCTTCAGTTTGCGGCGACCAACCAGGGAAGTATCGACGCCCTCTACAACTTGGGTACGGCCTATCTCAATGCCGGTCATGCGGTAGCCAGCGAGGCGTGCTTGCGCAGCGCGGCCGAACGTGATCCGCAAAATGCGGGGATTCACTATAATTTAGGTTATGCGCTTCAGGAGCAAAAGCGCTGGGCAGAAGCCAGCGCAGCCTATGAAACCACCCTGCGCCTTCGGCCGGATCATCACGATGCACAACAGAATCTCAATTATATCTCCACGCAGCAATCAGATGCCTGGCGACAATATGAGGCCGGGAATGCATTCCGCGAATCCGGACAGAGCCAACCTGCTGAGCGGGCCTATCGCCGGGCGATTGAACTCAACCCCGGACTGGCCGAAGCGTACAACAACCTAGGGGTTTTGCTTGGGCAGCAAGGCAACCATACCGAAGCACTCCGCTGTTTTGAAGCCGCACTGACGATCGCTCCGGAGTATCGCGAGGCCCGGACGAACTCCGCCCGCGCCTCCGCTGCCCTTACTCCCGCGCCCTGATCCGGAAGAAGCTTTTATCCGTATTTACCGGCGTGTAGAGCGAGGTGTTTGTGGAAGCCGGTTCCCAGATCCCATCCGTCAGATTGGTCCGCGTTTCCAGAATCCAGTCAAATTGATACTGGCCGCCCACGAGTTGGAACATCAAATCACCAAACGTACCATCGAGCATATCGGCTTCCGTATACAGGTTGAAGGCCGCCCGATCACCATTCACCAAATCAATTAGTGCCTGATCATCCACCACCGGATTGAACATCGTAGTTCCGGCTTCTTCGAAGTCGGTGAGTCCATCGCCGTCGGTATCTTTTATATTATCCTTTGTTCCCAGCAGCGCTTCCTCCGTGCTGAGTAAGCCATCTCCGTCTTTATCCCCGATCCCCTTAGTCTGCAAAGAAACCAAGTGTACCTGATACACTTTTCCGGGCTCACCCACCGAAGCGAACTGATCCGTTACGAGATTGAAGGTTGCATCGACGGATAGATCCAACGGAGAAATACAACTGATATCCAGTTCAAATTTTTCGCCCTCATTCAAAGTCAGAGGGAGCTTTGCATTCAGTTCATAATAGGCCGGATGATTGCCGGAAAAAAAGGCATCGACCAACGTCAAATCAGTCAGGGGGTTCTTTCCTCCCATTTCGGCGGTGTCGTTTTCAAGTCGAATGAAGAACCCGACCTTTTCCTCGGTATTCGTGGCCACGAGCTGCTCTCCGGCATCCCAAACAAATTTGGGGCCGACGATATCCGGATGACAATCAACCGATTCATCCGTCACACGGCAGGCCACGCTGGCCACATAGGAGGTCGTTCCCGCCAAACACGGCAACGCACTGGACGCTCCAGCCTCCGGCACATATGTTCCGGGCTGCGCTGCAAAAGCGGAGGTCGACCCCGCATACGGAACATACAATCCAGGCGAGGCCGGGGTCTGGGCGGTCGCTGCCGAGCTGCTTACAAAATATCCCGGGTCAGCCGTAATAGCGGCCATAGCTCCTGGCGAAGGAATATACGTTCCGGCAGGAGCGGCTTGGGCAGAAGAGGCTCCGGGGGTCGCGGTGTAATGTCCGGCAGGAGCAGGCGTTGGAGCTATTGCAGCGGATGAACTGACAAACGATCCGGCCGGTGCCTCCGTTGGGCTGGTTGCACCATAACCCGGAACATAGTAGCCAGGACCGGCAGGAGTCGGACTGCTTGCGCCGGGGCTGGCGACATAATAGCCGGGTTCCGCCTGCTTTTGGGTCGTCGGGTTGGACGGATCTACGTAGTAGCCGGGTTCCGCCTGGATGCCCGTCGTGGAGCCCTCTGTGGGAATATAAACCCCGGCCGGGGCCGATTGAGCTGATGAGGCACCTGCACTTGCAACAAAGGTTCCCGGGGGAGCGGGAATCTGCGCCGTTGCCCCCACAGTGGACACGTAGTACCCCGGCGAGGCCGGGATTTGAGCTGTCGCACCTGCTCCGGGTACATAGTGCCCGATGGAGGCGATCGTTTGTGCACTCTGGGCGCTGATGGGTACATAATAGCCCGGAGACGCCGGAATCTGCCTATCACTTCCACCGGGCGCATAAAATCCGGGTTCGGCCACGGACAAGCTCGCTGTCCCGATGGTTGGAGTATACGTTCCAGGCGGTGCGGTATAGGCCACGCTTTGGCCAAATGCGGACGCGTATTTCCCGATCGGAGCGGGAATTTGTGCGGAGGCGCCTTCACTAGGCACATAATAACCGGGCGAAGCCGGGATTTGATTGGTGGCTCCCTGATGTGGAACATAGTAACCAACCGAAGCCGGAATTTGACTACTCATGGCTGTACGGGGCACATAATAACCAGGCGAGGCAGGAATTTGGTG
>JAROAZ010000024.1 GCA_029432775.1 Pontiellaceae bacterium B12227
AACACCTGTTCCCATTCCGAACACAGAAGTGAAGAGTCTCAGCGGCGATGGTACTAGGGGGTAGACCCTGGGAGAGTAGCACGCAGCCGGTTTTTAAATTTCCAAACCTTGGACTTCATTGTCCAAGGTTTTTTTTTG
Source organism: Pontiellaceae bacterium B12227 (assembly GCA_029432775.1). Lineage (GTDB taxonomy): Bacteria > Verrucomicrobiota > Kiritimatiellia > Kiritimatiellales > Pontiellaceae > Pontiella. The sequence continues at coordinate 139 of JAROAZ010000024.1, forward strand.
CCTGCATACGCTCAAAAATGTACTTTATGCCACTCATCCATAAGCCTCAGACCGGGGTGTATGAAGAATATTTTGCTGATAGAATAAAACTGAGTATCAGAATAACGGAAAAACGGTGTTACGGATCTGGATCTGACAACAGGCTTTTCCGGTAATACGAACAGTATGCTTATGTCTATTTTTTTAAGCGCGAAAAATTAATTCGGAGTTTGCACCGTATGAATCACATTTCCTCTAGAGCCCTTCTTTTTCTGCCGCTGGTTTTTGTGCTGCTTGCTGTGCAGAGTGTTTCAGCCGAATTCCGCATCTGGGAATCCACCGATGGCACTATCTGGGAAGGCGAGTTTGTCACCATGAACGGCGGGCGCGTAGTCATTCGCGATCAGGCCGGGAAAAAAAATGAATACAAACCCGATGCCCTCTGCGAAGCGGACAGGGATTACCTGGAAAAAGTAATTCCCCCGGCGCTCAGTATCGACGTTTCGCGCAGCACGGACAGTATTTCGGGCAGTTCTGAACGGGTCAAATGCATCGCGACCATCAAAAAAGCAAATACCGCAAAGTACAGCGGCGAACTTACGGCCGTACTCGTCATGTTGGCGGAAGAGCTTAAAACGGGGGCCTATTCAAAAGCCGGGTCCGCTACGGAATTCAAATTCACGTTACCGGAAAAGCACGGAGTGCCGGTTCAGTTCAAAAGCGATACCCAGAAATTTCTGAAACGCTCCAATAATTCCGGGCGCGCCTATTCCGGCTACATACTGGTGGTGTGGGACCGGTTCGGAAACCCCGTCGCCGTAAAATCCAACCGCGATTCATTTTTAGAAAAAGCCACCAAAATTGCGCGCCCTAAACCGTCGTTGAAATAAGAGGAATTCCGGGATGAAGCTCGTACTTGCCACTCGCAACGCCCACAAACTGGAAGAGATCCAGGCCATTTTTGATTTCCAGGGATTGGAAGTGCTCTCCGCCTTCGATTTCCCTGACGTGCCCGATGTGGTGGAAGATAAAGAAACCCTCGAAGGCAACGCCGTGAAAAAGGCTGTGGAAGTTGCACAGGCCACCGGCTGCTGGGCCCTGGCCGACGACTCCGGGCTGGAAGTTGCGGCGCTGGATGGCGCTCCGGGGGTCTATTCCGCCCGCTATGCCGGCGACCACTGTTCCTATGCGGATAACAATGTGAAGCTGCTGAAAGAATTAGCCGACAAGGACGACCGCTCCGCACAGTTCCGCACCGTGCTGGCACTTTCAGACCCGCAAGGCAAGGCGCAGACGCTGGAAGGGGCATGTCCCGGAAAAATTATAGAAGAGCTCAGGGGAACCAACGGTTTCGGCTACGATCCGCTGTTTATCCCAGAAGGCCATTCCGGAACCTTTGCCGAGCTGGATGCGGCCATTAAAAACAAAATTTCCCATCGGGCACGTGCGCTGCAGAAAGCCGCTGTCGAATGGGCGGCCCTGCTCTCCTCCCTGTAACGCACAATTTTTTGCTGTTCTCACCGTTGTTTGATTCATACAATCAAAGCAACAAACCGGAGAACAGACTATGAAAACAACATCCACGGCACTGACATTGCTGATACTCACAGCGCTGCTCGCCACCGCCCATGCGGAATTGCGCATCTGGACCGATGAAAACGGGAAAACCATCGAAGCCGAGCATGTCCGCACGCTCACCGATCAGGTCGTGCTGCGGCAGGCCGACGGCTCCGAAATCCGCGTTTCGCTCGATACCCTGAGCGACCGCGACCGAAAATATGCCATTCTGCAAACACCGCCGCGCATTGAAATATCCGTTGCTGTCGATGCCGACCGTTCCAATACCGGCTACGGAAACCGCCGTTCCGTTCAGGTTCAGGAAGAAACGGTTACCGTAGAGGCCAAAATCCGGAAAAGCAGCTCGGCGCCCTACGAAGCCCCGCTGCGCGCCGAGCTCTATGTCATCGGAAGTCCCGAGCAGAAAGACGGCTATGTCATCCTCGATAAACAGCTCGAACGTTTTTTCTTTTCCACCGAAAACGATAATCAGCACAGCTTTGATTCCCGGGATATCAAGCTCAGGCAAATGGAGTCCGGCCGGCAGATCGGAGTTGAATATAAAGGCTACCTGATTGCCGTTCGCGATAAAAACCATGATGTCATCTCCCTGAAATGCAGCAAACTGGAGTACGAAAAAAATGCCGAAGCCATCATGGCCGGGAAAAAGGGCTCGATCTTTGACGGCGATTTCAACGAATTCGACCAGAAGGACAAAGAGGAAATGAAGCAAATGAACAAAACAAAGAAAAAGCTTTTGCCCGGGCGTAGATTCTAGCTTCCAATCCTTGGAAATTAAATATGCTGTAGGGGCTGACTCATGAGTCAGCCCCTTTTGTAATTATTTTGCCTCAAATCATTTTGCCCAATGTTCTGTCCCCGTCTATATTCGGCGCTTCGATAACAGATTTGAAAATTAAGTTTCAGGATTAAGTGATTAATCAGGTCGGTGCAGCAGCCAGGCATCCTGTAATTCCTGTTGATCCTGTCAAAAAAAGTTTCAGGGAGAAAACAAATGATTACAGCCATCAGCCCGATCGACGGGCGCTATGCATCCAAAGTATCCGAACTCACCGAATGTTTTTCAGAATACGCCCTCGTCCGCAACCGCGTGCGGGTGGAAGTCCTCTGGCTCATGGCCCTCTGTGCTGAAGCCGGCATCCCCGAATGCCGCGAACTGACCACCGAAGAAAAAACCCTGCTCATCGGCATCGTCGAAGACTTCACCCCGCAGGAAGCCGAAGCCGTAAAGAAAATCGAGCGCGTCACCAATCACGACGTCAAAGCGGTTGAATATTACCTGAAGCAGAAAATTGAAGGCACTTCGCTCGAAGAACTCTCCGAGTTCCTGCACTTTGCCTGCACCTCCGAGGACATCAACAACCTCTCCCACGCCCTCATGCTCAAAGACGGCCTCGCCGCGCTGCTGCCGCACCAGCAGGAAATCATCGATCAGCTGAAAACGTTTTCCAACGATTGGAAAAACGTATCCATGCTCGCCCGCACGCACGGGCAGACCGCTTCCCCGACCACCATTGGTAAAGAGCTGGCCGTATTCGCCGACCGCCTCGCGTTCCAGAAGCAGAAAATCGAAGCCGTCGAAATCCTCGGCAAACTCAACGGCGCCGTTGGTAACTTCAACGCCCATCTCTCCGCCTATCCCGACGTCGACTGGCCGGCACTGGCCAAAGGCGTCATCGAAGGCGACCTCGGGCTCAAGCAGAACCTCTTCACCACCCAGATCGAGCCGCACGACTATATGGCCGAAATGTTCGATGCCATCAGCCGCTTCAATACCATCGTGCTGGATATCGACCGCGACATCTGGACCTACATCTCCATGGCCTACTTCGGCCAGAAGACCGTAAAAGGGGAGGTCGGATCCTCCACCATGCCGCACAAGGTCAACCCGATCGACTTCGAGAACTCCGAAGGCAACCTCGGCCTGGCCAATGCCATCTTCGGGCACCTCTCATCCAAGCTGCCCATCTCCCGCCTGCAGCGCGACCTCACCGACTCCACCGTGCTGCGCAACATGGGCGTCGGCTTCGGCTATTCCATGATTGCCTATCTCTCCACCCTCAAAGGCTTCAGCAAGCTCAAGCTGCGCGAAGAGATTCTGGCGTCCGACCTCGACAACGCCTGGGAAGTCCTGGCCGAGCCGATCCAGACCGTCATGCGCAAAGCCGGCATCGAAAAACCCTACGAAAAACTGAAGGACCTCACCCGCGGGCAGGACAAAATCACCCGCGAAACCATTCAGGAATTTGTCCAGACCCTGGAACTCGACGAAGCCGACAAACAGCGCCTCCTCGAAATGACCCCCGGCTCCTACGTAGGAATGGCCGAGACCATCGTCGATAACCTTGGCAAATAGCCGGCTGTCGGCCACAGATGAACACCGATAAACACAGATGCGAATAGTCAGGAAATTGCTTTCTCCGTGTTAATCCGTGTTGGTCTGTGGCTGATTTTATGAACTGGTCCGAACAACCTTTTATCACCTACCTCCAGGCGGTCGACGACACGCTCAACGCGGTCTATGGAACAACGTCCGACGCGGCCGAATTCGAAACCATCGCCACGGCCCATCAGCAAAACATTCCGCCCGAAACCTGTGCGCTGCGCCTAAAGGCCGCTGATAGAGGGCCGCGAGTTCTCGGAGCTATAACTACGTCCTCTTTGCGACCTCTGCGCCTTTGCGAGGGAACAAGCTGTGTTCATCCGTGTTGTTCCGTGGCTAATAGTCTTTGTAGACGGCGTGACCGGTGGTGACGAGCTCGTCGTTGATGTTCACGTATTCCCCGTTTTCCTCCAGCCAGATCTCTGCGAGATAGCGACCGTATTTTCCCTTCTTATCCTTAATTGTCTGAATCAGGATTTCCTTGCCGAGAATGCGTTCACGCAGCCAGTCGCGCGAAGCCTTGCCCGCCACCTTTTCATCGCCCCGCATCTCCGGGGCATTAATCCGGTGGAGCCGCAGCTTCTCGCCCTTGATCGCGGTTTTTAATCCAACATCGATCTCGACCGTAATGGTGTCTCCGTCATAAGCACCCGTGACCAGTGCTTTGTAATGGTACAGATAATCATTTGTTTTCATGCGTAGAGTTTATCCACAGATAACTGACAACTCACGATTTAAATGATCCTGTCATTCAATCATCCTGTCTATTTCCCTGACGCAGGGGTTCGCGTTTTTTGATGGAGGGTCAGCGGCTCGCTGACTTTCGGCGGATGTGATTTAGGACAGGACCATGAATGGACAGGATTATTATTCTGATCTGCCGCACTGGAGTGGTTCATGATCCTGTCATTCAATCATCCTGTCTATTTCTCTGTCGCAGGGATTCGCGTTTTTGATGGAGGGTCAGCGGCTCGCTGACTTTCGGCCGATGAGGCCATTAGCAACGAATCTGTTTCCAATGCCTGGAACAGCTCGCCGCGCCTGCCGCCGGGTAGGAAGCATTTTTGGCCACGAAAAGGCACAAGCCGCACAAAGACCCTTCCAATGGTTGGAAAAACTCGCCGCCTGTTTTATTAGAGGGCCGCCGACAGCGCGTCCTTTAGGCCGTGCAGGCCCGAGAAGCAAAGCGTAGTGCTGAATGAGTTACGAATTGAGGAAAATGTGTCAAAAAGGATCATGTATTTGTTGGGTGTTTATGCGGTGTCTTTTTAAGGTTTAGTGTTGTCGTGCATCTCTGTTTGCAGTACTTCTAGAGCATAACAGTCTGGGGGGATTGGAATGGATATATGGGATTAAATTACAAGACCTTGAAGGGGCGGCATAAAGATGTCCGGGGCGCGCAACCGGAAGCCACGCGTCTGAGAATCCATCGCGCACTCAGTTGGCTCAAGCCCGCCGAAACGGCTGACGATTCGGATGCCCGCTTTATTCATTTCTGGATCTCCCTCAACTCCATCTATGCGCAAAACTTCGATGAAGCTAAGGTCAGCTGCCAACTTCCGGGTTAACATGGAAAAGACTCTTCAGAAATATGTCCATAAATTCAAGCACCTTCGGCAGGGGGTGACGAAGTATGGACCCGCTCCGCATAAGCCGGTACTGTTGCTCGCGGTACTGCGGGGGTTGGATGAGGGATGGATATCCGGGAATCATATTGAGCTGTCACCTGAGCTGGTTGGTGCGTTTAAATCGATCTGGAGCAATGTCGTGACTACGGGGCATTCGCCTTTGATCGCCCAGCCGTTCTTTTACATGCGGAGCGAGAAATTCTGGCACCATATTCCTAACCCTGGGTTTGAAGAGTGGGTAAAGGTTGCGCGGAACTGCCAGGCGATCGGCGTACTGCAGCGCTCGATAAGCCATGTGCAGTTGGATACGGATCTTTATGCGTTAATGATTTCGCCCATCGAGCGTGAAGTTTTACGGCAGGCTCTGCTCGAAAGGTATTTCCCGGATGCAACACTATCGGCCGGCGTCAGTTATCTGGATGAAGTCAGTGACCAGATGCTTTCGGAGTCCTCCGTTGAATATCAGGCCAAAATCAAAAAGCTGCAGGAAACGCTCGATCAGAATTCCTATGAAGAAGAGGTGTTTGTCCGCGGTGGCGTTTTCAAAAAAAAGGTGCCGATGATCTACGACAACACCTGCTGCATCTCCGGTTTGAAAGTCGAAACCAATATTGGTGCCTCCCTGATCGACGCCTGCCACATTGTTCCTTTCAGCCAGTCGCACGATGACACCATCACCAATGGACTTGCGCTCTGCCCAACACTGCATCGCGCCTTCGATCGCGGCCTCATCGCCATCGATCCCGAAAACTACAGCGTCATCGTTTCCGATCGTATGACGGAGCCGGTCACCAGCACCTATTCCATCCAGCAGTTCCAAGGGCAGGAAATTAAGCTGCCAAAAAACGAACAATACCGCCCCAGCCAAGAAAACCTAGCCGAGCATCTGAAACACTTTTCCGAAAACTTCTAACCCAATAAATGACATGACCCGCTCCGATGAAATCCTGAAAGACTGCCTCCTGCTGGATCTGGAAACATCACCGGACGGGAAGCTATTGAAGGTTGGAGCGATTTGCGGCGGGGAGGAGCGGTTTCTTAAGGGGCGGTTTGCGAGGTCGGAAGTCGACCGTGTGCTGGATGAACTGGGCGCCGGTGCGAAATATGTTCTGGGTCACAATATTCTGGATCATGATCTTCCAATTCTTCAGCAGCAGTTCTCGCAGCTGCAACTGCATTTACTTCCGACTATTGATACGTTGTTTCTATCGCCGATTGCTTTTCCGGAGAATCCGTATCACTACCTGGTGAAGGATGACAAGCTACTGAACACGGCCCTGAACGACCCGGTTGCAGACGCAAAGAATTCGGGGAAGCTCTTTCGGGATCAGTGCGCGGTTTTTGAGGAACTGCTAAACACTGAAAAGGAACTGGTTCGTTTTTATGCGTGGGCTTTTTACGAAACGATGCTTCCGTTTTTCCTGGCCTTGGACGCCCAGCCGTTATCGGATCAGGAAGCACAAAAATATTTTAGTGCACGAGCTGCTGAATTTGGATGCAAAACAGCCGCCGCGGCCATTTCTTCTGAATTGGTTTCCACTGCAAGGGCGGAGGGCGAAGTTTCTGGTTTAGGAAGATTCTTCCGCCGCCGTAATAATCTCCAGAATGACCCAACTGATTCTTCAATAAAAACACCTTCGGCGTATGCGCTGGCGTGGCTGCGGGTTGCTGGATCAAATTCGATAATCCCACCGTGGGTGCATTACCGTTTTCCGGCTGTGGTTGCGATGGTTCGGCGCTTGCGGGATAAAGGGTGTTCGGATCCATCGTGTTCCTACTGTCAGGACAACCATAATCCGCAGAAGCAGTTGAAGCGGTTTTTCGGTTTTGATGATTTTCGGGCTAAGCCGGCGGCAAACGATGGCGGTAGCCTGCAGGAGGCCATTATCCGAGCCGGAATGAATGATGATCCAATTCTGGCCATTCTTCCGACGGGCGGCGGGAAGTCGCTTTGTTATCAGCTGCCAGCGTTGGTACGAAATCGTCGGCTTGGAGTTTTGTCGATTGTGATTTCGCCACTGCAGGCGTTGATGAAGGACCAGATTGCTAACCTGAACCGTATCACGGAGTCGAGTTTTGCGGCGGCACTGTATGGCATGCTGACTCCTCCGGAACGTGGCGATGTGATAGAACGAGTTCGAATGGGTGATATTGCAGTATTGTATGTATCACCGGAACAGCTGCGTAACAGTTCTTTCCGAAAGGTTATCAAGCAACGCGAGATTGGATGTTGGATTTTTGATGAAGCGCATTGTCTTTCGCGATGGGGCCACTCATTCCGCCCTGACTATCTGTATGCGTCGCGTTTTATTCGGGAATTGGCGAAACAGCAGAATGTTCCATGTCCTCCAGTAGCCTGTTTTACGGCGACCGCCAAGCAGGATGTAGTGGCAGAGATATCAGAACATTTCCAAAAGGAGCTTTCGCAGGAACTGCAGCTCTTCGACGGCGGCGCGGAGAGAACTAACCTTGACTTTGAAGTCCAGATTGTAAATCCAGCCGATAAACGGGATCGGGTAAAGGAACTGCTTCTTGACCGACTCCCACTTCCGGAAGACGGCGCTTCGGTGGTGTATTGTGCAACCCGTCAGGGTACGGAGGACATGGCGGAATTCCTTCGTCGGGTAGGATTTTCGGTGGAGGCTTTTCATGCAGGTTTAGAACCCCCTGAAAAGAGGCGGATCCAGGAGGAATTCATAGCCGGTGATATACAGCATATTTGTGCGACGAATGCTTTCGGCATGGGGATTGATAAGGAAAATGTCCGGTTGGTAATCCATGCGGACATTCCCGGATCACTGGAAAACTATTTACAGGAAGCGGGGCGTGCCGGGCGGGACCGGCAACAGGCACACTGTGTTCTTCTTTATGACAAGCAGGATATTGAAACGCAGTTTTCAATGAGTGCATTCTCGCAGTTAACCCGGAAAGATATTGCCCAGATCCTGCGGGGCCTGCGCCGGGCCAAAAAAGACGAAAAAAATTCAGTGATTATCACGGCAGGGGAAATCCTACGTGATGAAGGGGTAGATACGGCGTTCAATACTACCGATCCGATGGCAACGACTAAGGTGAATACTGCGGTCTCCATGTTGGAGCGGGGAAGCTTTGTTGAGCGGAACGAAAACAGGACCCGAGTTCTGGAGGTTCAGCCTTTGGTGAAGTCTGTTCAGGATGCGGTTGAAAAGGTTGGTCAACTTGGGCTTTCAGATCGAATTCGTCGTCAATGGCTGGACATACTGGGCGCGATTTATAACAGCGACCCGAATGAGGGGATAAGTGCGGACGAACTTGCAGAGCTGCCCTCCATGGCTTCGGAAGAGAAGGCTGCGCCGGATCTGCGGCGCGGCTTGCAGCACGATACGCTTCCGATCATGCGCATCCTGAACGATATGGTGAATGCAGGACTGATCGATAAAGACACCATGATGAGCGCCTATGTGAAGGTCCGCTGCGCGAATTCTGCCGAAAAAATATTCACCGACATCTGTGCACTCGAAAAAGCATTGCTTGCGGTGATGCGGGAAGAGGAGCCCGATGCCGACGGTTGGATGATTGTAGGGCTTCGCCGATTGAATCAGCGTTTGTTGGATGAAGGCTTTTCCTGTGCGCCAGAGACGATCATTAATCTTCTAAAAAGTCTGGCCCTGGATGGTAAGGGTCTGGCAGGTAGGCGCGGTAGTATCGATCTGAAATATCGGGATAAGGAGCATTATCGAGTAAAGCTCCAGCGCTCCTGGGAAAGCCTTGAAGAAATTGCACATAAACGTCATGCAGTTGCAGGCATTGTTTTAAGTGCGATTTCAAAACAGATACCATCCACGTCCAGTGGTGAGCAGCTGGTGAAGTTCAGCGAGGGTGATCTGATAAATGCCCTGAAGAGCGATATGTTTATTGCCGCTCAAATCAAAGATTTCAGTTCGGCGATTGAACGGGGACTGCTGTATCTGCATGAGCAGAAATCAATTATTCTTCAGCAAGGCTTGGCCGTATTTCGGCAGGCGATGACGATAGCCATACTGCCGGAAGCGAAAGGGCGGCGCTACACCAAGGGTGACTATTCTCCGCTCCATGAACACTACAAAGAGCGGTTCTTTCAGATTCATGTGATGCATGAGTATGCGATTCTTGGCTTGGAAAAAATTCAGAATGCACGGGCCCTTGTTTCAGATTATTTCACTATGAACAAAGTTGAGTTTGTAAGGCGCTTTTTCCCAGGACGGGAAAAAATCCTGAACATGGCGACGACGGCCGAATCGTACCGGGAAATCGTGGATCAGCTGAATAACGGAGTTCAGGTGGCGGTGGTGGCGGCAAATGTACAGGATAATATGCTGGTGCTTGCGGGGCCGGGGTCCGGAAAAACCAGGGTAATTGCTCATCGTTGCGCCTATTTGCTGCGCGTGGAACGGGTTCGTCCCCGTGAAATCCTTGTCGTGTGTTTTAATCGGTCGGCGGCGATTAGTCTTCGCCGGCGCATTATGGATCTGGTCGGTAGGGATGCTTTCGGTGTGACTATTCAAACTTATCACGGCCTTGCGATGCGGTTGATCGGGGCGTCGTTTTCCGGTCGCATGGAAAAAGGAAAAGAAATGCCGGATCTGGATGCGGTAATTCCTGAGGCCACAAAGATGCTGCGGGGAGAATGCGATATTCCGGGGCTGGAGCGCGATGAGATGAGGGAGCGCCTGCTGGCAGGATATAACCATATTCTGATTGATGAGTATCAGGATATTGATCAGCCCCAGTACGACATGGTTTCCGCCATTGCCGGCCGTACGCTAGAGTCGGAGAAGGATGATACCAAGCTTTCGGTTCTTGCCGTGGGAGATGATGACCAGAACATCTATACCTTCCGGGGTGCGAATGTTCAGTTTATCCGGCAGTTTGAAAAAGATTATGAAGCGCGGACACACTTCCTGATTGAAAACTATCGCTCTACGAAGAGTATCATCAATGCTTCAAACATGTTGATTGCACTGAATGAAGATCGGATGAAGACGGATCGTCCAATTCAGATCAACGGAGCTCGTCGTTCAGAGTCGGCCGGACATCCAGTTCGTATTGTGTGTTGTCCCGATGCTATGAATCAGGCCCGATTTATCCTTAACAGCATTAAAGCACAGAAGAAAGCCGGTGGAAGTATTGCCGTGTTTTCGCGCACAAAGAGAGAGCTACACTCCATTCGGGCCGCATTGGAATATGCGAATATTCCTTCAACGTTGGCGGCGGAGAATAAAGGGAATACTCCACTTCATCGGATGCGCGAGCCACAGGCCTTGTTCACACTGATTAAAGGATTGAAGCAGAAAACGACTACCGCAACACGTCTGCAGTCAGAATTCCAGGCATTGGAGTGCTATAAAACCCATATTCCCTGGTGCCGGATTGTGGATGATATTCTCAGGGAGTGGGAAGATGAGACCCATAATAATGACCGGACACCGAATGAGGCTGTCGACTTTATCTATGAGGCTCTTTATGAACGGCAGCGAGAACGAATAGGTGATACCGAAGTTTACCTTTCAACTGTGCATTCGGCCAAAGGGCTGGAGTTTGATCATGTGATTCTGCTAGGGAAGTGGGATCAACCTTTCAAGAGGACAGAGTTGGAAGAAGAACGGCGCCTTTATTATGTCGGCATGACACGTGCCCGGGAAACGCTGACATTATGTGAGCTGAAAAATACTTCGAATCCACACACGCAGGTGTTGCGTGGGGATGCGGTCATCAGATCAGTGGCCGAGTTCTATAACAAACCCTCAGATCAGGTGCTCAATGTTAACTATGGCGCACTGGGTTTATCCGATGTGTGGATTAGTTATCCTGTGGATGCAGACAATGCACGTTACGTTCGCCAGGAAATCTCGAGGTTGGAATTCGGATCCATGGTCGGCCTGAAAGCTTCGGGGAATCGCATATTCATCACGAATGAAAGAGGGCACCACGTCGGAGCCTTCTCCAGAGCCTCTAGCGCAAAGTGGATGGATAGACTCTCAGGCGTCAAAGAGGTGCGAGTTAAGTCTGTCGTGAATTGGCGCAAAAACCTGTTGGATGAGAAATATGTGAAGGAAAGTTATCCCGATGAATGGGAGGTTCCATTAGTGGAAATCATTTGGGTAGAGCAGGCCCGCAAAGATAATAGTGCGGTTGTAAACTGAGAGGGTCGCAGTGAATTATGAATAGAGCATATTACTCCGATTCAATTAAAAACTTCGTTCGAAGTGATACCGATTCAGTTTTGGGTAAGCTGATGCAGGGAAGTGATGACTCCTCGATTCTGCAGACGCAGCAAGAAGCATGGAGACAGCAAATTGAAATATTACGTCCCATACTTCAGAAGTTTGAAGGTTCGATTTATTTTGAATATTCAATTCCCCGAATGGGCGAGCGGATCGATGTGGTTTTGCTGATAGGCGCGGCTATCTTCGTTCTCGAATTCAAAGTCGGAGAGAAGTCATTTTCTTCTTATGGGTTGGATCAGGTATGCGATTACGCGTTGGACCTGAAGAATTTTCACGAGTCGAGTCATCATCAATATATCGCTCCCGTATTGATCGCAACCGAAGCGGAAGCGCAGATGTGCATTCCGAACACAACACCGCAAAACGACAAGCTGCTATACTCAATTAAGAGCAATGCCGCAGTCTTGCCTGAAGTGATAGATGCCATTCTGGAGTTTGTGGATGGTGAAACCATTGATGTTGCAAGCTGGGAGAAAGGGCGCTATTGCCCGACGCCAACAATTATTGAGGCAGCGTTGGCTTTATATCGGCAACACTCGGTTGCTGATATTACACGTAATGATGCAAAGGAAAACCTTACAGCTACAACTGATGCAATCTCCGAAGTTATTCGCCAGGCAAAAGAGCGCGCCCATAAAGCCATTTGTTTTGTAACCGGTGTTCCTGGCGCAGGAAAAACGCTTATCGGATTGAATATTGCGACAAGGCACTTTGATGCAGAAGGTGGTATGTATAGCGTCTTATTGTCTGGGAATAAACCACTCGTGGAGGTACTTCAAGAAGCGCTGGTGCGTGACAAGGTTGAGCAGGAAAAAGCGAAAGGCAACCGGCTGACAAAGAAGCAAGCGAGAAGTAAGGTAAAGGCCTTCGTGCAAATTGTGCATCATTATAGAGATGAATGCATCAGAGATTTGGCCCCCCCAGCAGATCACATTGCATTGTTTGATGAAGCTCAGCGTGCTTGGAATCGAAAAAAAACGGCAGATTTCATGCAGCGCAATAAAAAGATTAAGGGCTTCGATAAATCTGAACCCGAGTTTCTTATTTCATGCATAGATAGGCATGACGACTGGGGCGTCATTGTTTGTTTAGTCGGCGGTGGACAGGAAATTCATACAGGGGAGGCTGGGATCAGCGAATGGATCGAGGCCCTGAACCGTTCGTTTCCAGATTGGCATGTTCACATCTCGGATCGGCTGACGGACGACGAGTACGATGCAGGAACGGTGCTCGAGCATATTGGCACTCGCCCAAATGTTAGTTTCAACTCGGATTTGCATCTCTCGGTTTCTATGCGCTCGTTCCGTGCAGAGCATGTGTCGCAATTGATCAAACAGACGCTCGATCTTGACGTAGAAAACGCGCGCCAAACACTTGGGCAGCTCAACTCTAAATATCCGATTGTCATCACACGGGATCTGACCAAGGCAAAGCAGTGGATGAAGAAACAGGCGCGCGGAACGGAACGCTACGGTATCGTTGTCTCCTCTCAGGCCGAACGACTCAAGCCTCATGCGATTGATGTTAAATCTCCCATGAATCCTGTTCATTGGTTTTTGGCGGAGAAAGATGACGTACGCTCCTCATATTATTTGGAAGATGTGGCGACGGAGTTTCATATCCAAGGTTTGGAACTTGATTGGGTATGCGTCACGTGGGATGCAGACTTTCGCTATTCGGAAGAAGGTTGGGTTCATCGCTCCTTCCGCGGTTCGAAGTGGCAGAAAATCCACAAAGCCGAACGGCAGGCATATCTGAAAAATGCTTACCGAGTACTGTTAACCCGCGCAAGGCAAGGAATGGTAATTGTTATTCCGCCCGGCGATCCCGAAGATCCAACCCGCGAGCCAAGTTTTTACGATTCTACTTTTGAGTACTTGAAAGATGTTGGGTTTAAAATTATTTAGCCGGCCTGATGCAGGAGTGAACGGACGAGTAATTCCGGTTTGGTGTTGTTGCCATTCCCGTTGGTCATTGCAGTGCCTTCGCACTGCCTCTTCAGCTGCGCTTTCGTGCCCCTTGATGCGCGACATGTTCCATGACCTGCGCTCTGGAGATAAATGGTCCATGGGCGAAGCGTACGCTTCGCGGTTTTAGGTTTCAAGTTTTCCGCCTGCGGGAAGCCACCACATAGTTGCGGCTTTACGGGTACAGCCTGCACTACGAGCTGGCTTATGTTTCGGGTTTGGTTTGATATAGGGATTGCATCAAACTCGCTGGCTATAGCCTGTTGGTTTATGTATATTTTTCCGTTTCAATAACCCTCAACAAAAGGACCTACTGATGCCCGATCTAACGTTTACCGCTTCCGGAAGCAGCGAAAACCCAACCAAACTGAACATCCAGACGCGTGAATTTAAATTTGTTGTGGATGAGCCGGTTGCTCTGGGCGGAACCGACCATGGTCCCAACCCGGTTGAATATGTGCTGGGTTCGCTCGCCGGTTGCCTGAATGTGGTCGGCCATGTGGTGGCGAAAGAGATGGATATGCCCCTGAACGGCATCACGATTTCCATCGAGGGCGATCTGGATCCGGCCCGGTTCCTGGGCATGAGCGATGAAGTCCGTGCGGGCTATAAAGAGATTCGTGTGGGGATTACCCCGGACAGTTCGGCCGACGAAGCCACGAAAGCGAAATGGTTGGAATCGGTGGAAGATCGCTGCCCGGTCAGTGATAATCTGAAAAATCCGACCAACGTGGCCATCGCCCTCGCTTAAAGCTCCGGCCCGCCCTGCACTGAATGTCTCGCGCAAAGCCGCCAAGGCGCGAAGCAGGACGGGCGCTCAGTAGGAGCGCGAGTCTCTGAGCTGCACCGCAATGGTTCTGGTATGGTCCATCAACCTCCGGTTTACCGTGGGCTGCAGCTCATCCTTTATCAGGTTACTTGTGCCTTTTTAGCCTCTTCGTGGCTGAATATTCCGTCTGCTCTTCTGCCGTCTTGCGCTGCTCCTCATTATTCCAGGCTTTGGAAGGACCGGTTCTGAGCGGCTGTAGATTAGTGTCCATTCGTGTGGATTAGTGGTTCTAAATGTTACAGGACCATTTCTGTGTATTTCGTGTATTCAGTGGTGCTCATTTTTCCAGGCTTTGGAAGTTCTGTTGCGAAAATCGGGTGACGTTATCCGACGATCGTTTGCGGGAGTACAGGCGAACAGTTCAAACTTTTTTAGATGCTTAGCCCGTTCCAACCTTGGACAAATCGGGATGCCACCACATAGTGGCGGCTGTACGGGTACAGCCTGCACTACGAGCTAATGCCGCTAACTTAAGTACGTTCAGTATGCGCTGAAGGCGCTATATATTCTAGCATGGGGCAACGCCCCATGTGTTTTGTTTCTCATATCATCTGTCCTGAAGGGACAGCACAAACGGGCGGTTGTGTTGTCCCTTCAGGACAAATATTTTCATATTGCTCCGTAAAACCTTGGACTGCGTCCAAGGCTGAACTGTGTAGCGCTTTCAGCGCAAAATCCCTTAAGTTAGTGCCATTAGCACTACGTGCTGGCTTCTGCTGCGTGGGAAACGCTTTCCCCGCTTCGCAGGGTGAAGCGTTGCTGCACCTTCCGGTTTTCTGTGGAGAATCAGATTTCCGAGCCCTGCCGCAGCAGATTACTTTCTGTCTTTGTGGCTCTTGTGCTTTTTCGCGGCCATAGCTGGCCATTGAGTTTATCTTCGGCTACATCCTGAAACGGAAGAACTGAACTTCGGGATCGGCGGGCAGGGTGGCGCTGGTGGTATTGGTGGCGGGAGTCCAGTCGACGAGGTTGGTGCTGACGTCTATTGTGAACCGGATGGTGGCCGTTCCGTTGGATACCGCAATCAGGGAGCTGCCGGGGCGCAGGTCGCTGATTTCGGCGAGTGTGTAGTTGGTGGCCAGCTCGGCCTCGTAGGCCGCAACCAGATCGAGTTCTGATTTACTCTGGAAATCCAGCCAGGTGCCGGAGACATCGGCACCGGCGAGGTTGGCATCGGTGAGGATGATATTCGAAAGATCCAGTCCTGTGAGATCCGCTCCGCTTAAGTCGGCTCCGGACAGGTCGGCCCCCGGGCCAATCAGATATCCATTGAACAGCTGCCAGTCGGCGGGAAAGTCGGACGGGGTTCCGGTGATTCCGCCGGATTGGACTCCGGTCAGATTGGCTTGCGACAGATCGACTCCCTGGAGGTTGGCTCCTGACAGATTGGCACCGGCTCCGATTAGAAATCCATGGGTCAACAGCCATCCGGCGGGTAGTGCTGCCACGGTCCCGGTAATGCTGCCGGAAGCCACCCCGTCCAGAATGGCACCTTCCAGAGCTGCCCCATCGAGGTTGGCTCCATATAAATCGGCACCCGAGAAGTCGGCCCGCATATCGGTGGCTCCGGAAAAGTTGACATTGCTCAGGATGGCCCCGGAAAGGTCGGCATTTTTGATGTTCACCCCGGTAAGGTCCGCGCTGCTGAGATCGACACCGCCGAGGAGGGCATCATTTAAATTGGCGGTCGGCCCGACCAGATATCCATTGAGCAATTGCCAGTCGGGCGGAAGGGCGGCCGGAATTCCGATGATCCGGCCGGACCGTATGCCGGAGAGCGTGGCATTGGTGAAGTTTGCTCCGGTCAGGTTGGCAGAAGAAAGCCAGGTGTTGCTCAGGGTGGCTCCGGAGAGGTCCGCGCCGCTGAGATCTACGTAGGAAAGGTTGGCGTAGGGAGGGAGTATCTCACCCGGGCCGATGTAGAAGACCTGAGAAGAGAAGTTGGTGACAAATCCTGTTCCATTGGTGCTGAGTGCGGCATTCGTGTTCAGCACTGCGAACAGACTAAGGAAAAGCAGTTTAGTTATTTTCAAAATATGAACTCCTGAATGAATGGCCGAGGTATTGCGGTGCCTGTTCGTCAGGCACGTCGTCTGTGTGACCGAATGATGCAGTGAACTCAATAAACAATAACATCCATTAGCCTGGAACCGTTTTCCAACCATTGGAACTCAAGTCTACCGCCGGTGCTCAAGCTATGGCGGACCGGTGGTTTCTGCGGTTCTGATTAATGAGCCGGTACAGGAAGGACGGTCTGTTTGGCCTGATTTTTTGCTGCGTTTGACTGCACGAAACGTGTGGCCTGGGCCGCCGGCTGAAATATTAGATGCATTATTCCTTCGCATGCTTGCTCTCAACAGGTTAGACACGTGGCACATTAAATTAAGGAAGTAATATGAGTTCAGGAACAGTAAAATGGTTTAGCTCCGAAAAAGGTTTCGGTTTTATCACACCCGACGACGGAGCCACAGACCTCTTCGTTCATCATTCGGAAATCCAGGTTTCCGGTTATGCCGCTCTCGATGAAGGCCAGAAAGTGACTTACGAAGTAGGTGAAGGACAAAAAGGTCCTTGCGCTACAAAAGTAACACCCGCCTAAGGCATGACGTTGACAGATTTGAAAAAGGCGCTCGTTTGAGCGCCTTTTTTCGTGCCCCGCGGCTTTGCGTGCGGGTATGTTCCTCGCAGAGGCGCCGAGAGCGCAGAGTTTTTTTGACAGGATTAACAGGGTGAACAGGATCCCTGCTTTGCGAGCTCCGCGGCTTTGCGAGAGGAATTAATATATGCCGGGAGGGTTACGTGCTTGGCGTGCGGGTATGTTCCTCGCAGAGGCGCCGAGAGCGCAAAGGGGAATGTAGAAAATGAATAAGCCATGCCTCCGATAACTCTGAGCCCTCCGTGTTGAAAAAGTCATCGCACCGAGAAGCCGTTTTTTTCGACAGCATTAACAGGATCTGTTCTTTGCGTGCTCCGCGGCTTTGCGAGAGGAATTAATATATGCCGGGAGGGTTTCGTGCTTTGCGTGAGGAATTCTATTTCTGCTGGATGTTTGGAAAACAAAAAACACTCCTCCGGGGAGAAGTGTTTTGTACTCAGGAATGATGAGGGGCTGGTTTTACGCAGTTTTTTTGCTGTCATCACCCTTTTTGGATCCACCGCAAGCCGTCTGATTCTTTTCAGCTTTTTTGGAACCACCGCAGGCTAATTCGGTCTGCTCGGCGTTGTAGGCGGTAGATTTGGCGGTTTCTTTATCGGCTTTATCTTTTCCGCAACTGCTTCCACATGCAAATGCGGTGCTGCCTGCCACGAGTAATGCTACTGCTGCGATGCTCAATGTTTTTTTCATTTTGATACTCCTTCAAGGGTTAGTGTTTCACTTAATTGCATCCTGTTCGGGCAGGAGAACCAAACCTTTCATTTAATATCGATTTTTTTTCGCGGCGTATTCGGAGCAGTGATTCTTGAGACCGCATTTCCTGTCGAAAGGCGCAGTGCTGGTGTTAATCCGTGGCTGATATATGCCTCCCCGTGAAGGAAATGCCGGCTGCAAATCCTTCCTCCTTCACCTCCGAACGGTTCCTTACTTATGGCTCACTGAATCAGAAAGTCATATAGGGACTGGCGTATGGAGCGGCGTCGTAGATTTCAACGGGAACACTTTTCATGATCAGCACGAACAGCAAAGCTACTGTGCCGATGACCAGCAGGGTTACTCCAACGCCGGCCCAGAAGTGCCGACTGTGAAGGTGCTCGCTGACATGATGGCTCCAATGTTTCAAACTGGATACCGGATGCATCTCTCTCACCTCCTTCTCATTGTATTAGAGTCCGGAATTACAAAAACAGACGATTTTTTCTTCGGTTTTTTTGTGGATCATCACGGGGGCACCGGTGGAGACGTTCGCTGGGTGAAATTAAAAATGTTATAAATATGATCATGTTATGCGTGTAGACATTCGCGAGGGCGGTTGTTAATAAAAAAACAGTTAGCTTGTTCCCTGGATTTTGAGGAGGGGCAGGCGTTTTTCCGCTGAAGGTTTCCTTTTCCTTGGATTGAATTCCGGGCGTGGGGCCCGTGCGTTCAGTCGATCGAGTTCCATTCATAAAGGAGAGTGTTGTCATGCCTGCTTCTAAAGTAATTATCAGTGCCGTTCTGGCTTTTACCGCAATACAGTTGCAGGCCCAGGTGGGTTCGGTGGCTTTGTTTTATGACGGGAGCTATGTGGAGACCTCTGCCAGCACAGGCGCGGAGGCTTACAACATGAAGTTGTCGCTGGAGGCCCGGGGCTTTTCCGTGAATACTTTCACCGGGATAACCTCCAATGATTTTGCGACGGCGGTGACGGACGTCAATACCCTGATTGTTCCGGAGCTTGAGCTGGGTAATCTGGCTGCGGTTCTATCTGCTGATACGATCGGCGTTATTTCAAATTTTGTGGCCGAGGGAAACAGCCTGATTCTCTGCGCTCAGCATAATCCCTTGGCCGTAAACGATGAACAATTTATCAACACCGTATTCGGGCATGGTGTTATTGGAGGAGTGTCATTGACCACTCTTTCCGCAGCGCTCAACACGAATGTAACGGGCGGTACCGTCTTTGATGGCGCCCCGGAGTCGTTGGCTGCCAGTGATGGACATGTTCCCTGGTTGCGCAGTTCGTTACCCGCAGGATCCATCAGTCTGTATGAGGTGACAAGCGGAACCAACGTATACAGTTCGGTTGCGCTGGTTCCGGAAGGATCCGGGCAGTTGATTCTGCTGGCCTATGATTGGTGGAATGCCGCGCCCAACGGCACGCAGGACGGCGGTTGGAACGGGATGCTGGAACGGTCGGTACAGCTGGCCGGCCTGAACGGGGATTTATACGTGAACCAGGGCAACGCGTCTCCGGTCTTTCCCTACACGAGCTGTGCCACTGCGGCCACGAATATACAGGATGCGGTCGATGCTGCCGGCGACGGGGCTTCGGTCTGGGTTACGAACGGGGTCTACCTGCTGACGTCGGAAATCGTGATATCGAAAGAGGTGCATCTGCAAAGTGTAAATGGTGCCTTAGAGACCACGCTGGATGGGGGAGGCGTTACGCGCTGTCTGCGTTTGGAAGCTTCCGGCAGTGTGGTCACTGGATTTAAGGTGACGAATGGTTTCACCAGTGGTGTCTGGCCGGGGCCGCAAGGGCTGGGCGGTGGCATTTTCTGTGCCGGCAATGGACCGCAGGTGGTCAGCTGCATGGTGGTGAGCAATCAGGCGTCTTATGCCGGTGGTATTATGGCCGGAACAGTTCGTGATAGTTTAGTTGAAGGAAATACGGTAAATGGCACCGGCGGGGGCTTACACGGAAGCGTGGCTTATAATACATTCATTCATAATAATGCATCCGTAAGAGGCGGGGCGTCCGAAGGCGGGGTATATCATCAATGTGTATTTCTTTCGAATAGTGCAAACCAGGGCGGTGCACTGTCGTTTGGCACTGCAAACAACTGTCTTTTCGTTGATAACCTTGCGGGGGGGATTGCAGGCGCAATGTTACGCGGGACGGCAAATAATTGCACCATGATCGGAAACGCTGCCGGAACGCAGGGAGGTGCGACCTGGGAAACAACGGTGCGAAACAGCATTCTTTGGGATAATTCGGCGCCAACGGGTCCGAACTTTTATCTGAGCCCGCTCGTGTCCAGTGCATCGCCTGAGGTGGTTCATGGCGTGGATGGAAACATTACGAATGCCCCCGCTTTCGTTGATGCCGCCGGCGGGGATTATCGTTTGCTGTATGCAAATGCCTGTGTGAATGCGGGCAGCAACGCATGGGCGGTAGGTACTCAGGATTTGGGCGGGAACGACCGTATTGCCCGGGGTTTGGTCGATATGGGGGCCTATGAGAATGACTACGTCGAAAACTGGTCCGTGCTGGATGCCGCACTGAATGGTGCTGCCGCCGGCGACCATGCCGGCTCGGCCGTCTCGGTCAGTGCCGATGGATGGCGCGTTGCGGTGGGTGCTCCTGATGCAGAGGGCGGTGCCGGGCGTGTGAGGGTTTATGCCTATGAAGCCGGCATTTGGACCCAGCGGGGGGACGACCTGATCGGAGAAACTGCCGGTGATTTGAGCGGCACTTCCGTTTCGATCAGTGCGGATGGTGCCCGTGTTGCCATTGGGGCTCCCTATAACGACGGATTTGAATCCGACGCCGGGAATGTGCGGATCTTTGAATATAACGGTGCCGGCTGGTCGCAGCTGGGAAATTCCATTTTCGGCGAAGATGGGTATGACTACTGTGGCCGATCGGTTTCGCTGAGTGGCGACGGTGCGCGGATCGCGATCGGAGCTCACGGCAATGATCAATATCGTGACTATGCCGGCCATGCGCGGATCTTTGAATATGCAGACGGCAACTGGGTTCAGCTGGGCGATGATCTCGATGATGTCGTGTATTTTGACCAAAGCGGCTGGTCCGTCTCGTTGAATGGCGACGGCTCCCGGGTGGCGGTTTCCTCCCGCCGCGATCTGTTGAATGATGTCTCCGGAGAGGGGCGTGTCCGCATTTATGAATATACAACCAATGTCTGGTCGCAACTGGGTGCAGACATTGACGGCGAAGCTGCGGGCGACCACATGGGCGACGCGGTTTCTCTGAGTGCTGACGGCTCCCGTGTGGCGATCGGCGCCAGTCTGAACGACGGCAACGGAGCCGAGTCGGGTCATGTGCGTGTCTTTGAATATTCAACCGGAACCTGGTTCCAGGTGGGGGCGGATATTGACGGCGAAGGAACCAATGATCTGAGCGGTACGTTTGTTTCTCTCAGCGGCGATGGACGCCGGGTGGCGGTAGGTGCTCCACAGAACAGTGGAAACGGGCCGGACTCCGGGCAGGTGCGGGTGTTTGAACTGCTACGCGGCGAATGGCGGCAGGTTGGATTGGATATTGACGGTGTCGCAACCAATGAGTTGAGCGGCTCCGCGGTTGCCTTGAATGCCAACGGATATGTGGCGGCGATCGGCGCGCCCTTCAACAGCGAAGCCGGTGCGGAGGCCGGGCAGTCGCGGGTCTTAACCTCCGGTATGTTCCTGACCATGGAAGTGGTAGGAAATGGAACCGTGGTGGAAGCCAGTGGGTATTATGCATACCAGTCTACATTGAGCCTGCTGGCCACCGCCGATGGCGGATGGTTGTTCATAGATTGGAACGGCGACCTCGTCGGCGATTACACGACGGCAGCGACCAATATTATTATGGAAACGGATAAAACGGTCGTCGCCCGCTTCTCCGACGATGCCGATGAGGATGGTCTGACCAATACTGAAGAGGGGACGGCGGGAACCCTGCCGCGCAAGGCAGACACGGATGAAGATGGTCTGCTCGATGGCGCTGAAGTTAAAATCTATGGCAGCAGTCCGCTCCTGAAAAACAGCGATGGCGATGCCTATGAAGACGGCTATGAAGTTTCGGTCGGCCTTTCTCCGGCGGTCAACAACACCGCCTTCCTCGCGGACTTTGTGCATAGCAACGCAACCAGCTATGGCTATTACGGAACCAATGCGCTGCTGGATCTGGGCATCGGTGACATCGGCGTTGAAATCACCAACGGTATGGCTGAGCTGAGCGTGCAGCTTTGGCAGTCGGATGATTTAGTCACCTGGACCAATATGGGTTCGGATGTTTCCTGGCAGGAGCCCGTTGATTCGGAAAAGAAATTCTTCCGGGTGCGCGCGGAACCATAGGGTTGAGGTAACTCTGCGGCTGCCGTTGAACCGGTCCGCCGCATGAAAGCTGAGGCGCTCCTTGTGGGGCGCCTCAGCTTGTTGATAAAGATATGCTGGAGGGTCGGCGGCCCGACGACCAACACACGCAAGGCCTGCTTTCCCGTTCATTTCACCGAACCGGGCACGGGGCCCGTGCCCCTCCACCCATAAATCCAGACTTCATCAACAGCCTGAGGCGCTCCTTGTGGGGCGCCTTTTTGCTGTTTTGGAGTCCTGTTCGCTTTACTTATTGCAGCGGGATGAGGTGCTGGATTTTCCAGTAGCCGAAGGGGGCATCGGTGGAGACGGGGAAGTTGGTGGTGAAGGCGTGCGGGGCGCGAAAGCGGGCAATCTCCTGCCAGTTGCAGAGGTTGAGGGTGTGGAGAATGGCGTAGGTGGTATTGGTCTGGGTGTTGAACTCCAGCTCGGCCTGTTTGGTGCCGGGGATGGCGTGGATATCGACGCCGACACTGCCGAAGGCTTCGTCGAAGAGCGCCTGCCGCCAGATGGCATAGGCCTGGATGTCGGTGGCTTCGTCGGTGCCATAGTTGGTTTCCAGTGTTTCCATCATGGCATTGAAATCGAGCGAGGTGGGCCAGGTTCCGCCGCTTCCGATGTCGCTTTCGAGGCCGACACGGACGGTCGCATTGGTGATGTTGGCGCGTTCCCAGCTGACCCCGCTGTCGATGTTGCTGAAGGTGCCGCGATCGAACGGCATGAGCGAGACGCCCGTGAGGTTGGTGGAGATCGCGTCAAACCAGGCATCGCGCTCGGCGGTGCCGGTCCAGCCGATGGAGCTGGAGCTGTCGAACCAGACGGGCAGATCGGCATAGACCGGGAAGTCAGGAAAACCGTTGGTGACAAAGTGGGTGCGGACGGCGGCATAGGTGTCGCGCAGCAGGTTCAGGTAGTCGCGCTTTTCGGTGGGGGTTCCGTCTTTAAATTCGGTGAGGGCCTGCGGCTCGATATCGAGGTGGAGCCCATCAAACTGTTCGGCGGCGGGCCGACCGGCATTAAAGTTAATGAGACGTTCGGTAATTTTGTCGAGAAAGGACGCGTGGTTGACCGGATAGATCCAGGTGTTTTCCGACATCAGGAACTGCGATTCGATCCCTTCGGCATCGAGCTTGGCATTCCATGCAGCAATAACGGCCGCTTCGCTAACGGGGCGGTTCTGATAGCTGCCGTAGACTTTTTTAATGCCCCGGCCGTTAAAGAAGTCGAGGGTCTGGTTTTCGCTGACCGGGTTGCCGACAATGTTGGCCGAGCCGTAGGGACTGCTTGAGCTGGCCCAGAACCAGACCGCCCGGTTTTTTGCGGCGGCGCAGGGAAGGGCGGTGAGTGCGGATGCCGCGATGAGGATGAGTATCTGTTTTCCGGATTTTCTATTCATCATGGCAGGCGCTCCGTCGGTTGGGTTTCCAGGGGTTGGAAAACTCTGGAGTGTTTAACAACTGCATGAACGGAGTGCACGGAACAATAGTGAAAAAAAGTGACCGGGATTCGGATGATAATTATGCCGTATCAGCGGGAAAATGATCGCTCATAGAGCCGCAAAGAGCGCAGGGAGTTCGTTGCTGAATGAACTCTGCGCTCTCTGTATTTCTGCGAGGTGGTATTCAGTCGAGTTCGAGGATCTCGATGTTGCGGAACTGGCAGGGGTGGCTTTCGGCCTGCAGGGAAATATGCCCTTCAACCATCGGCGTGCCGTCCATGAAGCGGGGGTTGGAATATTCCATGACGAGCTCTCCATTGATCCAGTGCTGAATTTTTCCGTCCTGAACCACGGCTTCGGCTTTGACCCATTCGTCGAGGGGCAGGGAGGGAATGGTGCTCTTGATGGATTTGGCCATGTCGGGCTGATCTTTATAAGCGACCATGCATCCGGGCGTGAAGAGCGAGCCGGTGGTGCGGTTGACGCCCAGCAACTGGAATTCGGCGGAGTTCGGGAATTTCTGATCCACCTCCATGGCGGTGGGCGGTGGGCAGTGCAGCATGATGCCGCTGTTGGCAAAGGCCCATTTCGGGGCGCCCGTAACCTGCTCGCCGACGAAGCGGTATTCGCAGCGGAAGCGATAGTTCTTATAGGACTTCGCGGTGTGGATATGGCCGAATTCATCTTTGAATGTTTCTTTGTCGAAGTCGGCGTAGGAAACGGTCAGGTTGCCGTCTTCAGCACGAAAGAGGTTCCACGGGTTTTCGCCGGCCGGAGCACCTTTGGTTTTTACAATCCAGCCATCGAGATCTTTGCCGTTAAAGAGCGGTTTCCAATCGTTGGAAAAGGCCGAGGTGGCGATGGCGATGGCGGCGAGGGTGATGAATCGTTTCATAATATTCTCCTGTTTTTTTACCTCGCAGAGGCGCAGAGAGCGGGGAAGGATTGATTCCCTTTGCGCGCTCCGCGTCTTTGCGAGGAACTTCTTTTTAGTTAACCGTTGAGTACCCAACCGTCGCGGTATTTCTTTTTCATGCTTTGCGCTTCGTTCGCCGCGGCATCGTTGGTGACGGTGCCGGTTTTGGCATCGTAAATCAGTTCCTTGCCGGCCTGATGCGCCACAAGACCAAGCATGAGGGTTTCAATCATTCTGCCGGCATAGTCGAAGTCGCAATCGGTTTTCAGGTTGCCTTTGCAGGCGGTGAACCACTGCTGCATAAACCCGCCGATCGGGGGCCGGGCTTTATGCGGCGGTG
Source organism: Pontiellaceae bacterium B12227 (assembly GCA_029432775.1). GTDB lineage: Bacteria > Verrucomicrobiota > Kiritimatiellia > Kiritimatiellales > Pontiellaceae > Pontiella. The sequence continues at coordinate 25,180 of JAROAZ010000024.1, forward strand.
TGTAGTATTCCATGCTGGTATCTTTGCCCAGCGGGACGAGGATGCGGTTGTTGAAGTCCGCAATGAGCACGCCTTTGCTTCCCTTGAACATGGCCCCGTGCCCGATCTTGTTCAGGTCGATCGCGTTATTCGGCGACTTGGGCCGCGGTCCGCCCTGGTACCACGCGAGGCGGATCTGGTCGCGCCAGTGGTTGGCCGGTATGGTGAAGATGGCGGTGAGCTCTGAGGGGCAGACGTCGGGGTTGAAGGCGTCGCCGAAGCCCTTGATCTTGGTGGGGCGGTCGGCATCGATGGCATTCCAGGCCAGGTCCATCGTGTGACTGCCCATATCGCCGACCTGCCAGCTTCCGAAATCATCATACATATTCCACTTCAGGCAGCCGCGGCCGGGGCGCAGGTCGAAATATTCGGGATTGTAGGGGTGCATGGGAGCGGGGCCGATCCACTGTTCCCAGTCGATGGTTTCCGGGGCTGGACCGGCGGCCGGCAGATAGGAGGTGATGTCGTGCGTCCGGCTGCCCCAGGTGTGGACATCTTTCAGTTCGCCGATGGCTCCGCCTTTAATCATTTCGGCCACGCGGTCGAAGTTCGATCCGGCATGGCGCTGGGTGCCGTGCTGGGTTGCGAGTTTGTTTTTATTTTTCAGGTAAACATCGCGTACCGCCCGTGCTTCATAGACACATTCGCCGAGCGGCTTTTCGCAGTAGACATGCAGGCCGCGGTTCATGGCCCAGATCGAAATGAAGGCATGGTGATGGTCCGGGGTGCAGATGACGACGGCATCGAGATCTTTCTGCTCAAGGCATTTGCGCCAGTCGGTATAGGTTTTGGCGTTAGGAAATTCCTTTACCGCATTGGCCATGTTTTCGGCGTGTACATCGCAGAGTGCCACGATGTTCTGGGTTTTGAGATCGTGGTGATGCTGGCGCCCGCGCCCGTATGCCCCGATCAGGGCGATGTTGAGTTTTCCGGCGGCGCCTTTGCCGGCCAGGGTGCCGGAGGGCAGCAGGGTCAGGCCTGCACCGGTTGCGATGGAGGAGGCCAGAAAGGTTCTTCGTTTGGTATCTGCGGTCATATTTCCCTCGGTTGTTATTCCTCGCAGAGGCGCGGAGGCCGCAGAGCATGTGTCTGGTTGCGTACTCTCCGTCTCTGCGAGGGATTTATTCTCTTTAGATTTTGAAATTGTCTACTTCGCGGTAGGCCTGAATCAGGCGCTGTTCGCCTTCGGCACCGGGCAGGCTGTTGCCGTGCTCCATGCCGACAATGCCTTTGTAGCCCTTGTCGTAAAGGTGTTTGAATACGTTTTTATAATTGATTTCGCCGGTCGTGGGTTCCTTGCGGCCGGGGACATCGCCGACCTGAATGTAGGCAGTCTCGTCCCACGCGCGGTCGATGTTGTTGATCAGATTGCCGATTTCGATCTGCTGATGATAGAGGTCGTTCAGGATTTTGCAGGACGGGCTGCTGACTGCTTTGCAGATAGCGTATGCCTGCGGAACCGTTTTCAGGAAGACGCCGGGGTGGTTCATATAGTTCAGCGGCTCCATTACCATCACGAGTCCGTGTGGTTCCATGAGTTCGCTGCAATACTTCAGGTTGTCGACCACGTTGGCAAACTGGTAGTCATAGTCGAGGTTCGGGTTGTGGGCGCCCAGCACAATGGTGGTCCATTTGGCATTGACCCGTTTGGAGGTTTCGATGGCTTTTTCGCAATCTTTCTTCAGCGATTCGCGGACGGCTTTTTTATCCGCTCGTTTCGCACCGTCGGGAATGTTCGAGTTAAGACGCTTGGTGTTCATGCCGAAGCCGGTAACAAATACGCCCATGGTCATGCCGAGCGCGGCCAGTTTGTCGCCGATCTTCTGCTGGAGCTCGACCGGTTTTTTCATCATGCCGTTGTCTTCAATCCCGCGGAAGCCGTGGTCATACATAAACTGAATCTGGTCGAGAGGGTCTTTTCCGGCGCTGTTGGTGAAGTGGCGGAAGCCGGGGGCATAGTTCAGATTGAAGGGTTGCGAGGTTGATTGCGCGGCTCCGGCCGAAACGACCGAGGCGCCTGCAGCGGCAACCGTTGCGGAAGTGGCTGCAAATGTTCTTCGATTCATGGGTTCTCCACCTGCGGGGTTAATATTTGTCATCCGTCTAGAATAGACAGCCCCCGGTGTGAAAAATGGACACCTGAGCGGGTTTTAGTTTCCAGTGTCTGGAAATTTCCAATGACTGGAGGGAAAGCTCCGGAGCCCTGCCCGGATTTTACTGCGCGGTGCTGCTTTCGTGAAGAACCAAAAAAACCACCCCGTATGGTTGGGGTGGTTTTCCATGTTGTTTTTTCTGAATGTTGGTCAGCAAACCCGTAAGCGTCTCATAAAGAGCCCGATGCAACCGGCCAATCCTATGAAAGCAATGGTGCTGGGTTCCGGGATGGCGACGATGCTGCCGGAGGAAGGCGGGCCACCATCAGAAGCATAGGCAACCTGTCCAAGGCCGTTTACGGTATCCCACGAATCCAGCAGTGCCGGCGAAAGGCCGAGAGCGTTGTTGTAGTCCTGGATCACAAACTCCCACACTTCGCCAGCCTGAAAGATATTGTCCGCAACTATGCTTTCATAAACGAGCGGGGTGTTCAGGCCAACGGAATCAATGTTGAATGCCAGCGTATATCCAGCAGAAGGATTGGGTATGCGGGGAGCGGGAGTTATGTCTTCCACTTCACCATCCATATTGGAGAGCGTTGTTTGGGGATCGGCCACATAGACCAGCTGCTCCAGATCCCGACCTGTCAGGTTGGTGATCCGGATCTGAACGGCACTGGAAAAGTCTGAAATCCAATTCTCTGGACAGGGTATCGTTCCTTCCCACGAAACTTCCTCGACTAAAATCGACTCGTCCACAGGGAATCCTGATCCGATTTCGTCAGCCCAACCATTATAGTTCAGAGCATCCTGAGTAGGCAGGTCTCGTGCGTCAATCTTTACGGGTGCTGCTAATGCAGACAAAGCTCCGATTGCCATCATGGCGATCAGAAACAGACTGATTCGTTTCATTTTTGATCTCCTTTATTTGCTGTTTTTTATTCCGGATCTGTCCGGAACAAAAAAAGCGTACGCCTTGTGGGTGTATTGGGGCGATGGCCAAAATATTCGAAAAGGAGCCAATTCTTTCGATGGCGTCAGTTTTTGGAGGCTTCTGCCTGCTCCATGGCGCGGCGAAGGTTGCGGAGGGTGGAAAAGCCGCAGCGGCGGGCAATTTCGGAACGGGGAAGGTTGGTGGTTTCCATGAGCTCGCGGGCATTGGCCAGGCGCAGGGTTCTTACCTGTTCGTGAAACGTAATTCCGGCGTTTTCGCGAAAGAGGCTGGAAAGGTAGCAGGCACTGATGCCGACTGCATCGGCGACGGTAGCGAGAGAGAGTGTGTGATCGTGATAGTGCTCATGGATGTGCTTCATGGCGTGCACGACGGCGGGGTGTTTCTTTCCGGGTGATTCCGGAGCACCGGAGCTGTTATTGTTCGCCACCTGCTGCCGGTCGGATTCCAGTTTGTGTTTCAGAATGCTGTTTTCGATGGCCAGTTCCATTTCCCGGAGCGTGCCTTGCACGGCACTTTTAATGAGGGAAAGGTGCATGGGGTCGAGTTGGGGAAGGAGAACTTTACCGAAACCAAGCAGGTGGTGGTCGTTGCAGATGCTGCCGACGAGTACCGTATATTTTTCGGGGCATTGCCATTGGTCGATGGAAGGGGAGTGGTTGGCCAGTCCAAAGTGGTTAATCCATTGCTGCCGGCATTCTTTACCCGCAGGGCAGGAGATGGACTTGCACCGCGGGTGCAATTGGGGTTCGAGGACACAATCGCCGGTGCTGTCCTGCCGTCGGGGAAAATCGAATACCATGGTTTCGCCTGTGCATTGCGTAAACCAGCTGCTGAGCTCATCAACAAGGCATTTTGATTCACAGGTCCCGTTGGGCAAGGCCTCTTCCGGCGGCAGCATATTGTTGAATTGGAACCCTGTCCGCATTGCACCCTCCTTGCTGTTGCTTTTAGTATCACGAAATTCCTGACTGAACAATTACAAATATGTTGTTTCGAGATGTGGGAAACGCTGGCTTGGTGTGTGTGGGCAGATGTTCATTTCCAAGTGCGTCCTGTTGGACGAAGGGCTGTGTAAGATCGGATTTCGTGCTTTTCACTACGTTTCGATTAGGGCTAGGCAATGGCTGTGAAATATTGTTTAGTTTCCGGAGATCACAGATTTGTTCTAATCAGGAGAGGGTTATTATGGAAATCAAAGATATTAAACGCATCGCAGAACTGATGAAGGCGAACGACCTGACAGAGTTTGCTTTGGTAAATGACAATTTTGAACTGGCCATCAAGCGTGGCAGCGACGAGCCCCAGGTGGTCTATGCCGCTCCGGCCGCCGCTGCACCTGTTGCTGCTCCCGCCGCTGCCCCCGCCGCTGGTGCACCTGCTGCCGCCCCGGCAGAAGCTGCCGATGAAAATGCCGGCCTGATTGAGATCCCTTCTCCAATCGTTGGAACGTTCTACCGCAAGCCGGCCCCGGACGCGGATAACTTTGCCGAAGTTGGAATGGAAGTTTCTGAAGACACCGTGGTTTGTATTGTGGAAGCCATGAAAGTGATGAATGAAATCAAGGCGGATGTAAAAGGGGTCATCAAAAAGATCCTCGTCGATGAAGCGTCGCCGGTCCAGTACGGGCAGCCGCTCTTCCTCGTTGAACCGAAATAAGGGGATTGCCCATGTTTAAAAAGGTCTTGATTGCCAATCGCGGCGAAATTGCCCTGCGCATTATTCGCGCGTGCAAAGAGCTCGGCGTACTTTCGGTTGCGGTTTATTCCGAAGCCGATGCGGATTCCCTGCATGTTCAGATGGCCGACGAAGCCATCTGCATCGGTCCCGCACCCGCCACAGACAGTTATCTTAAAATCACCAACATCATCAGTGCCGCGGAAGTGGCCGATGTGGATGCCATTCACCCGGGCTACGGTTTTCTTGCGGAAAACGCGCACTTTGCGGAAATCTGCGCCAACTGCAACATTACCTTTATCGGTCCGTCCCCCGACTGTATTCGGAATATGGGTGATAAAGCCATTGCCCGCGACACCATGAAGGCGGCCGGTGTGCCGATCACGCCCGGCTCGGACGGGATTCTTGCGACATCAGACGAAGCATTGAAACTTGCCCAGGAAATGGGCTATCCGGTTCTGATGAAAGCCGTTGCCGGCGGCGGCGGTAAAGGCATGCGAGTGGCCCGCAACGATGTTTCGCTGGTGCAGGGCTTTATGGCTGCTGCGGCCGAAGGCGAAGCTTCGTTCGGCAATCCTGATCTGTTCATGGAAAAATACATCGAGTCCGCCCGTCACGTTGAGGTGCAGATTATTGGCGATAAGCATGGCAATGTGTGCCACGTGGGTGAGCGCGACTGCTCGATTCAGCGCCGTCACCAGAAACTGGTGGAAGAGGCTCCGTGCCCGACGCTGACCGATGAAGAGCGCAAGGCGCTCGGCGATGCCGCAGTGAAGGCCGGTAAAGCGGTCAACTATGACAGCGCCGGTACCCTCGAATTTCTCTATGACGAAACGGCAAAACAGTTCTATTTCATGGAAATGAATACCCGTATTCAGGTGGAGCACACGGTTTCTGAAGAAGTTTCCGGCATTGACCTGATGAAGGAACAGATCCGCGTTGCGGCCGGTGAAAAACTGTCTTTCACACAGGACGAAATGGAAATATACGGCCACGCCATTGAATATCGTGTGAACGCGGAAGATCCGTATAACAATTTCACTCCTTCGCCGGGTCCGGTTGAAGCGGTGCATTTTCCGGGTGGCCCCGGGGTCCGGATCGATTCGCATGTGTATTCGGGCTACACCATTTCGCCCTACTACGACAGCATGATCGGAAAAATTATTGTGCATGGAAAAGACCGCGATGAGGCAATCCAGCGGATGCGCCGCGCGCTGGAAGAATTCACCATTAACGGTCCGCACACGTCGGTTCCGCTGGGTGAAGCGCTGATGATGGATAAAGCATTTATCGACGGAACGTATAACACCGCTTATCTCGAAAAATTCATGCACGAGGTATTTCTTAATTCGTAATTGGCGCTGAGGATAAGGCTATGGAAAATCAAACGGGTAACGCAGTGGTAGATACGCAGGAATTAGTGGTTTCCCCGGAAACTTCCGGTTCTGAATACGGACAGATCAGCATCAATAACAACGTGGTGGCCATCATTGCGCACGAAACGGCCAAAAAGGTGCCGGGCGTGGTTGAGCTGCAAGGTACGTTGGCGGATGGGATTGCCGGAATCATTGGTAAAAAAGCCAAAGATAAAGGAATCCGTATCGAAATGGAAAACGAAGAGCTGCTGACCATCGACCTGACGGTTGTGCTCGAGTTCGGTGTGAGGATTCCTGATATCTGTGTGCAGCTTCAGGCCGCAGTGAAAGAAGCTGTTGAGGATATGACCGGGCAGAAGGTTTTTGCGGTCAATGTTGTTGTGCAGGGTATCCGCAGCCAGGAAGAAAAAAAGGCGATTGAGGCATAATCCATGAAAGCGCGCTCCGGTTTAGGTAGCTTAATAACAAACACCGTTCTCATCGTGATCGGTGGCGGACTGATTTACGGAAACTTGTTTAACCGTGAATTGGGAACCAGAATCTCGGAGTGGATATCGACTCCCGTGGGAGGGCTGATTCTAGGCGGTGTGATGATTGCATCGGTCGTGCTCGGTTGGTTGACGCGCTTTTTCGTTAAAAAGGAAAAGTTCATCGATTTCCAGTCTGAAGATGGAAGTGTGGGCATCAGCACCAAAGCCATTAAGGATTTCATTGAACGCGTCGGCAAGGAATTCACGGCGGTTAAGAGCATTGATAGTCAGCTGATCCACAACAAGGGCAATGTGGACATTGCGATCTCTGTTAAGCTGCTTTCCGGAAATAAAATTCCTGAACTGATTCAGATGCTTCAGCAGCGGGTGCGTGAAAGCGTGCGCGAATCGCTTGGTATTGACGGCATTGGAACCATTACCGTGAAGGTGGCTGAAATAATCGGCGAGCCGGCCAGGCATGTGGAAGATGACCTGGTGGACAGTTAGCGGACCTTCTGGATTTTAATCTTATGGATCTTCAGCAAATACAGGCGGAAGCACGCATTGTTTCCGATCAGGTTTTCAATGAATTGGCCCCGGCGGTGGAAGAAATTTCCCAGTCGATTGCCGACTGCCTGAAAGCCGGCGGTAAAGTGATGATGTGCGGCAACGGCGGCAGCGCGTCCGATGCGCAGCATTTTGCCGGAGAACTGGTGAATCGGTTTCTGATGAACCGGAAGCCCTATGCCGGGCTGGCATTGAATACCGATGCCGCCGTAATGACCTCCATCAGTAACGATTTTTCCTACGATGAAATCTATTCCAAGCAGGTTGAGGGACTCGGACGTGCAGGCGATATCCTGGTCGGTTTCTCAACGTCCGGAAATTCCGGAAATATCCTGCGGGCTTTTGATGCCGCTAAAGAGATCGGCATTAAAACCGTGGCTTTCACCGGTGGAACCGGCGGAAAAATGCTCGGTCTGACCGACTACATCCTGCTGGTTTCCAGCTCTTCGCACACCCCGCGTATTCAGGAGGGGCATGAATTGATGATGCACCTGATTTGCGAACGCGTGGAAGAGCTTATGGAAGGGTAGTGATGCTTCGCGGTCGAAGGTTGAGGGTCGGGTGGTTGAAGGTCTCTGCTTTCGCTCTGCTTCTGATGCCCCTTCTTTTTTCCGGGTGCGCGAGCATGATCAATGGAAAACCGCCCGGACCTTGGCACGATGCCTATGAGCCGCTGGCCGACCCCGCTGCCGAGACCTTTCTTTTCCAGTCATTGGAAAAAGCAAAAGCCAAATTCGGAGAACCGGTTGTGCCGGTGAACCAGGTGATTTTCCGGCGCTCCCGTAAAACGGAAGCCGCGAAAGGGTATCGGATCGGTGAGGATTTTTCCCTGACCGAGTGCATTGATTCCACCAACGGTATTTTTGTGATCTATATCGGGGTGGACCCCGATCATCAGAATTTTTATCCCCTGCTCGGGCACGAATGTGCTCATCTGATCAATGCTCGGATCACCGACTGGTATATGGAAGGCATTGCCACCGTCTTCTCCGAAGAGGTCTGCAAGGATGCCGGCAGGGAATGGGGCAACTGGAAGCGGCACTTTATGCGTTCGCGCAAAGATCCCTACGGATTGTCTTATCGTATGATGAGCGATCTGCAGGCTGCATTCCCCGAGCAGTATCCGGAGCTGCTTCAGTTCGCCGTGCCCAACGGAAAGGGGCCGGAGTGGCTGCGCATCGATATCGATGCCTGGCTCGCCACCTTGCCGGACGACGGGGTGGATGACGCGCTCGATATCATACAGCCGCATGTGAAGGTGCTGCGCCGCCGGGTGAATGAGCAATACGGATTTGCTGTGCCTGAAGTGTTACAATAAGGAGACCGCCATGCCGATGATCAACCTGAAGAGTTCGTGCGAGATTCCTGCTGATCTGCTCAAAGGAATTTCGGAGATGATTGCCGAGTCGATCGGTAAACCGGAACAGTATGTGATGGTGGTGTCCGATCAGGCCGACATGATGATGTCGGGCACGGCGGGCGATGCCGCCTATGCCGAGGTGAAGAGTCTGGGCGGACTCGGCCGCATGGTGAACCATGAAATTACGATGAAACTCTGTGTGCTGCTCAACGACCACCTCGGTATTCCCGGCGACCGGATTTATGTGACCTTCCAATCATTGGAACGCGATCATTGGGGCTGGAACGGCTCCACGTTCGGCTAAAGCTTCAGGCGCTGCAGGACCGTGTATTTTGCGCCGTCAGGCAGCAGCTCGCTCTGGATGATCTGCACGGCTTTAACTTCCTGGGTTCCGAACGGAGCCTTCGCTTCTTTTTCCAGTGTTTGGAAAAGTTCATCGAGCTGGTCCAACGATTTAAAGCGGCCTAGGGTGAGGTGCGGGCGGAACCGGTTGTCGTGATAGTCAACTGGGACCATTCCGAGGGCATCCACAACACATTGCTGCAACTCCATCAGCGCCGGAGTCTCCTGGATTCCGGCCCAGACCACGCTTGGCCGGTTGCGGCGACCGAAGACCCCTGTGCCCTGAATATCTATCCGGAACGGTTCCAGTGATTGGAACTTTTCCCGCAGTGCGGTTTCCAATGGTTGGAGAATGGAGGCGGGGATATTCCCGAGAAAGGCGAGGGTCAGGTGGATGTTTTCCGGCTTCACCCAGCGAACGTCTGCATCCGTTTGTTTAAGTTTTTGCTGAAATTCGCTCAGTCTGGCACGGATTTCGCTTTCAATTTCTATGGCGATAAAGGCGCGTAGGGTTTCCATTGAGAATCCTTTGTTTGAGGAGCACAATTTTAAAACCATGGTTGAAATAGTCAAAGGCGATATTACGGAGCTGCAGGTGGACGCCATCGTGAATGCGGCCAATCAGACGCTGCTGGGCGGTGGCGGGGTGGACGGTGCGATTCACCGTGCGGCCGGTCCGCGGCTCAAGGCCGAGTGCGCTATGGCGGCAGGCTGCCCTACGGGATCGGCCAAATTGACAGAGGGCTATGATCTGCCGGCTCGATTTGTGATTCATGCGGTCGGCCCGGTATGGCACGGGGGCGGGCAGGGCGAGGACGAGCTGCTGGCATCATGCTATCGGGCGGCCATGCGGCTTGCGGAGGAACACCGCATTGATACCATTGCTTTTCCCTGCATCAGCACAGGGGTCTACCACTTTCCTTTCGAGCGCGCCTGCGGTATTGCGCTGAGCGAAATCTTCCGGGCGCTGGACGAGGGTAGCCGGATCAGGCAGGTCTATTGCGTCTGTTTTTCCGAGGAGGATTTCGATACCTACCAGCGGATCCTATCCACCTTCGGGCAGTAGGGTGTCGATTTCGCCGGATTGAATCAGCGGTTCCATCTTACGCCAGCCGCCGATGTGGTGTCCGCCGATAAAGATTTGCGGAACAAATTCCACCGGTCCGCCGCAGCGGCGGTACATCTCCTGTGTATAATCGGAATCAACGAATTCGTCTTTTGCAGCATCGTATTCAATGGCATAGGCCGTGAAGGTGATACCGCGTTTGTGCAGAAAGTCGATGGCTTCGGTGCAGAGCCCGCAGACCTTGGAATAGTAGATGTGTACTTCGGCTTGTGCTACCATTTAAGCAGGATTCCCGCATTGAAAGAGGCTCCATCAAAGTAGGACTCTTCCATCTCGTGATAGCGGATTTCGGCCATGACCCCCACAAGAACAAACGTGGCCTCTACGCCGATTTGAGCAAAGTAGCCAGGGGCGTTGTCCAGATCGGTTGCATCGGAGTCGAACAGATAATACCCCACGCCCACGCCTGCGTACGGGGAAATCATGAAGGGAAGCCGGGCATTGATGGAAATGTCGAGCGGGACCATGTCGGTTTCAATGTCGTCAAAACGCACGTAGCCACCCCGGGCTTCGGCCGCTCCGAAACCCAGAAAGGTTTTTTTCAGGCGCAGACCGGCTCCGGCTCCGCTGTCGTCGGTATCCCAGTAGGTTCCATATGCGGTGAGGCTGGTATGTGCCAGTACCGGTCCTGTCAGGAGGCTTGTGGCGGCGAGCAGGGCAACGATCATCTTTTTCATTATGCGTCCTCGGTTCGTTTTTTAAGACAGTAGGGAGGCAAGGCGAATCGTTCCAGAATAAATAGACGATAAGTGACCGGGATCCGTTTCTTTCATCCGAAAGTCCTGCTCATTTAAGAGCCGGGGAACCGCAACGGGTTATGTGATTTTGTCAGTAAATTCAGGCTCTTGCGTCGGTTTTTCCTGCGGCGCAGGCCCGGCATGGCGTTCGCCTCACCGTGCCGGGCTTTCTTTTTGTGGCGGTGAGGGGGTGATTGAACGACGATTAGCCTTTGTTTTTTCCAAGGTTTGGATAGATTATCTCCTGATTTTAAGCACTTGGAGAAGAGGTATTACGGATGGCAGGGAAGCATAAAGGACTCGGGCGCGGCCTCGATGTATTGATTAAAGACGGAACAACCGCCAAAAAGAAGGCGGTCACCAAGAAGGCTCCGGCGAAAGCAGTTCCGGCCAAAGCCGCTCCGGAAAGCGGCGGTGTTCGTGAAGTTCCCGTTTCCAAAGTGGTGGCCAGCCCTTGGCAGCCTCGTAACGTTTTCGACTCCGAGGCGCTTTCCGAGCTCATTGAATCGGTAAAAACCCACGGAGTACTGCAGCCGCTGCTGGTACGACAGGTTGGAACCAAGTTTGAGCTGATTGCCGGTGAGCGCCGTCTGCGTGCGGCTCAGGCCGCTCAGTTGAAGCGAATCCCTATTATTGTTATTGAAGCCACCGACGAAAAAGCGCTCGAAATTGCGCTGATTGAAAACCTCCAGCGCGAGGATTTGAATCCCATTGAGGAGGCCGAGGGCTACGCGCTGCTGCAGAAGAAATTTAACCTGACGCAGGAGCGGGTCGCTGAACGGGTGGGTAAAGCCCGGGCATCGGTTGCCAATGCACTACGCCTGCTGGAGCTCCCGGAAGGGATTCGGAAATATGTGGCCGAAGGGCTGCTTTCCGTGGGGCATGCCAAGGTGCTGCTTTCGCTTGAAAGTGAAAAGGAGCAGAACATATTGGCCCGTAAGGCCATCAAGGACGGAATGTCGGTCCGGGTATTGGAGAAGCTGGTTAAAAAGCTGACCCTGCCTCCGAAAAAGCCGCGTGCGGAAAAAACCGATCTGCCCTCCGACTATCTGCAGACACTCACGGACGAGCTGCATCAGTTCCTCGGAACCAGCCTCCGGATCTCGCCTTCGAAAACACTTACCAATGGTCGTAAGGTGAAGGGATCGCTGGAAATTGATTTCCACGATAATGAAGAGCTGGACCGCCTGCTGACCATTATGGGCTATACAAGCGACCTCTAATCATGTCTGACAAAAAGTCCAATCGGGAGGAGCTGGCGAAGGAATACGACGCGCTCCATAATCGCCTTTTTCTCATTCAGATTCTGGTACTGGCAACCTTGCTGGCCGCCTATCAGTTCAGCGGGGCCTCCGCGGCTCTGGCCAATGGGCTCACGGGTCGTTTCGGCGACGGGCTGTGGTATGTAACCAATGCCATCTATACGGCGGTTTCGGTTTTCGGTTTTGCTGCGTTCATGATGCCGTTTTCCTATTACAGCGGCTATGTGCTGGAGCATCACTATGAGCTGTCGAACGAAACCTTCGGAGACTGGCTGGCCGATTTCGTTAAATCGCTGTTGATCGATCTGGTACTCGCCACGATTCTCTTTTCGGTCATCTATGCCCTGCTGCGGCTCATTCCCGGCTGGTGGTGGTTGGCGGCGGCCGTTTTCTACATTCTGTTTGCGGTCGTGATGTCCACGATTGCGCCGGTGGTGATCATGCCGTTATTCCATAAGTTTGAACCTCTGGAGGAGGGGGAGCTTACGGCGGCGGTGCGGAAAATGATGGATGAGGCCGGCATTAAAGTGGTGGGTGTATTCAAGTGGGGGCTCGAAGAAAAGACCTCCACGGCGAATGCCGCCTTTGCAGGCTTTGGAAAAACCAAGCGCATCATTCTCGGAGATACCCTTTTAAGCGGCTATTCTCAGGAGGAAATTCTGGCCATCCTGGCGCACGAGATCGGGCACTATAAAAACCGGGATGCCCTCCGGTTAATGGTTACGAGCTCGGTCCTGGCCTTGGCTGGTTTTTTTGTGGCGCACCACTGTCTGGTCTGGTTGACCGGCTTTTTTGATTTAGGTGAAATCTATAACATCGCCGCCGCTCCGGCCTTCATTTTCAGCCTGTTTGTTTTTTCACTGGTTTCCATGCCGGTGGCGAATATGCACTCCCGCCGGCGGGAGTTTGCGGCCGATGCCTATGCCATCGAAAAGATGGGCTCGCCCGATGCACTGGTGTCGGCTTTTGAAAAGCTGGCCGACCAGAATCTCTCGAATAAAGAGCCGACCGCCTGGGTTGAATTTTTGTTGCACAGTCATCCTTCAATGGCACGCCGAATCAAGCGGGCCCGGAATAACTAGCCGGGCATAGGCAGCACATGAACAACGATTCCCAGAGGGAGGAGAAAGAGGGGGCGGAAGGAGCCTTCTTTTCCCGGGAAGCGGTTGGCAGTGTGCCGTGGATGCTGTTCGGGAAAGTGATCCTTTTCTTTGTCTATTTCGGCATCAGTATGCTGACCGTGAACGGGCTGGGAAAAGAAAAGTTCGGCATCTACAGCCTGATGACGAATATCTCCTCCTACATGCTGGTTTTATGCGGACTGGGGCTGGGCTCGGCGCTGATGCGGTATGTCCCGGAACTGACCGCCCGCAAGAACCGGATGGGGCTGCTGCATCTGATGTGGAAATCCATCACCCTTCAGCTGTTGGCTGTGCTGGTGATCTCGGCCATCCTGCTCGCGCTGTGCGATCCGCTGCAGCGGTTATTCAACGCCGGGCATGTTGAGCACTTCCGTTTTTACCTCAAGCTGGCCTGCGGGTTGACGGCCCTGTTGCTGATGAAAGATTTTGTCGGAACGGTTTTCACCTCCATTTATAAAACGCGGATGGTTGCCATTCTGTCGATTACCCACGGGCTGGGCTGGTTCTGTATGCTGTTTGTCTGGCTCTACTATAAGCCGGAAGTGGGCTCGGTATTTTTTGTGCAGATGTTGTCGGTAGGGCTGGTCTATTCGCTGGGAGCCGTGCTTCTGTTCAAGCATGTTTACGGGCTGCCCTGGAAGACGAATGAAAGGGGAATCGGGAGCCGGCGCACCCTGTCTTTCTCCGGAACGATCATGCTCAGCACGATCCTCCGCATGGTCATGTTCAAATATTCGGAGGTCTTCTTTATTGCGGCGGTGGGCGGGACCACACTGGCCGGCATCTACGACCTCGGCTATACCATTCCCTATACGGCGGTGACCTTCCTTCCGTTGGCGCTGCTGCCACTGTTCACGTCCGCGTTTGCCGAAGCCTATGTGCGCGATCACAGCTGCCTTGGGAAACTGATCAGCTCCTACTATAAGCTCTTAATGATGGTCTCGCTGCCTATCGGCATTCTGGGTGCTTTCTTTGCGCCGCAGGCCTATCACGTGCTTTATTCAGGACAAATGGGCGATGCCGGCGGACCGGCCGCTGCCTTTTGTATAGTGCTGATGCTGCCGCTCATTTCCATGCCGCTCTCCGCCGCCATCAAGGCAAAGGAAAAGGTCCTCAATATGGTGCCCATGCTGGTGCTGCAGATTGTGGTGAATCTGATACTGGACTGGCTGCTGATCGTCTATTTCCGGCTCGGCGTCTGGGGCGGGATTGCTGCAGTGGCGGGAACGTTTGCGCTGACGATTCCGTTCCGGCTTGCGGTGGTGCGGGGCATACTGGGCGGGGTCTATTTTCCCGTGCGCTTTTTTCTGCGCATCACCGTGGCACTGGTGCTGCTCGCATGGGCGATTAAATCGGCCTGTAATCAGTTGAGCCTGTTTCAGTTGACCGATTTACAGTGGATCAATATCGGGCTGCTGTTTCTCGTGGGAGCGATCTATCTGGTGCTCTTTGCCTTAAGCGTTCGCCACCTTCGGCTGGTTCGGAATGAAGACATCGAGGATTTCCATGCGTTGGAAATCGATAAGCTCAATAAGGTCCTTCGCTACCTGGTAAAATAACAGAGTATTCCCGGGCCTAACCCCACTTCGCAATCAGGTTATTCCGCATCCGCTCTTCGTAGGATTTCTTTTTCGGAACGAAGGCCCGCACCGCCGGCATCAGTTCTTTGCCGTCCGCCTCGAGCCAGTCGGCTGTATTCATGACCATCAGCGAAGCATAGGACTTTTCGTTCAGCAGGGTGGCAAGACATTGGAAGCCGGGCTTCTTTTTGCCGGTATTGATCAGGGTCCACGCCGCCATGATCCGGACTTCGTGCGAATCATCTTCCAGGCATTGGAAGGCGGATTTCTGATCGTTCAGCAGATAGCACCCGACCATCGCCCAATAGCGGATGCCGGCATCCGGGCTCTTCAGCATGTTGGAAAGGGCCGGAAGGTTGGCTTTGTTCTTTTCCAGTGCAAGGTCTGCTGCATCGATCAGGGCCGGGAGGTTGTAGAGTTTGGGATTGCGCACCATTTCGTGAATGGTCATGTTGTTGTCCGCTGCACGCTTTACCATTTCGGATTCGGGCAGCAGGCCGCTGTCAGTAAACTGAATCTGCTTTTCGCGGAGCCCTTTCCGAAGTTTGGAAGTAATCTGGCGGTATTCCGGGTTCTCAATAAGGTTGTCCACATTGTCCGGGTCCTTCTCCATATCGTAGAGTTCCTCCGTCCATTCTTTCGGCTTAAAGAAGCGCGCCTGCAATTCGGAGGCTTTGCCGGACGTTACATGCTCTTCCCAGGCCTGGGTGGCTTTCATTTTCCAGAGGTAGTCCAGATGCTGAACCCACGGCACATAGGGCATGTAGTTGCGGATATAGAGGAAACGTTTGTTGCAGACAGCGCGGGCATTTTCAAGGCGCTCGTCCATCCGGCCGCGGAATGAGAAATGGAACTCCTGTTCGTTCTCGGTTTGCGGTCCCAGGAATATCGTGCCGTGCATATAGTCGGGCACGTTGGAGCCGGTGAGGCTCAGCCAGGTTTTCGGCATGTCCACAAAGCTGACGAGCCGGTCGATTTTAGTTCCCGGTTGCTGGGCGGGCCAAAGGTTTTTAAAGCGTTCCGGCATGCGGACAATCAGCGGGCAGTGGATGCCGGTCTGGAAAATATAACGCTTGCTGCGAGGCAATACGCCGCCGTGATCGGAGTTATGAATCACGATGGTATTCTCAGCCAGTCCCAGCTCTTCCAGCTTCCGGAGCGAAGCCCCGATCTCGCCATCCATACGTTTCATGGCGTCGTGATATTTGGCGTAGTTTTTCCGGACATCGGGCAGGTCGGGGTGGTAGGCGCGCAGTTTGGTGTCGGCCGGGTCGTGTGTCGTGTTTTCCACATCACCCTGCGCTTTACTTTCATGAGAGCTGGTGGCGTTGATGATCTGGAAGAAGGGCTGGTTGTTTTTCAGGTCATCCCATTTTACTTTGCCTGGATTGTCCCAGCATTCCTTGTCGGGGCGGCCGCCGATGTTGTAGTCGGTCTTGGTGCTGTTGCCGACATAATATCCGTTGGCCTTCAGGTGGTCGGGATAATATTGGATGCGGTCGTGCGGAATCTCGTTACGACTGCGCATCGGGAAGGTGCCGTTGGAGATCGAGAGCATGCCGGTGATCCAGGTGCTGCGGCTTGGTGCGCATACCGGAGCGTTGGCATAGGCGTGCATGTATTGGAAGCCGTCTTTGGCCAGTTGATCAATGTTCGGCGTGTCGGCGTGCGGATTGCCATAGCATCCGACCCAGTCGATGTTGTTGTCTTCACAGGTTAACCAGAGAATATTCGGGCGGTCAGAGGAGGAAGCTCCCAAGGAAGTGAGGGCTGCTGTGGTTGCTGTTGTTCCAATAAATATACGCCTGTTCATAAGCTCTCCGGTCAGTAGTTAACACAAAAAGAACGCGCTCCATCCCGTATTGTGGACGGAGTGCGGAAGTTGGGTGGAAGGTCTATGCATCTTCAAGAATGGTCAGGGAGACGTCCTCCACCAGGTCGGCAACATCGCTGCTGTATTGCTTCATGTGTGGCGCTTCCAGGTGCGCGTGCAGGGCTTCAATGGTTTCCCACTTCTCAATGACCGTAACAACCGTTTCGTCTTTCCACTGGGCATCGATTCCGCTGTCGGTATCGACCGCCGGGATGTATTCAATACAGCCGTTTTCCGCGAGTACGTTGGGCACGTTGGCCTTGAAGATTTTGAGGAATGCGCTGCGCTTGCCCGGTTTTACTCCGATGGATGCGATTACGTGGATCATACTATTTTTCCTTTTTCTTGTTGTCGTTGAAATTCAATGCACCGAACTGATCGGATACGCTGAGAATATTGTCGCGGGTGGTGGTGTATTCCGACTCGCTGATGATGCCTTTGTCATAGGCCTCTTTCAGGTCGATCAGTTCCTGGCCGATGGTGATGTGGCGGTTTTGGGTCAGGCTGATCCGGTTAAACAACGCCCCCATGCAGCCGGTCATGGTCAGGGTGGTTAATAGAACCATCGAGAGTTTCAGTATGTTCTTCATAGTATTCTCCTTTCCAATTTATGGAACGATCTAAGCATAGAACTCCGTAATCACGTCCCACGCTTCTTCGGCTTTGTCGCAGAAAGTCATAATGTCCAGGTCTTCGGGGCTGATAAGGCCGCACTCGGCCAGATAGTCCCAGTTGATCAGTTTGTTCCAATGATTGGAATCGAACAGGATGACCGGCATGGGATCGATCTTCCTGGTCTGGATGAGGGTAAGCGATTCAAAAAGTTCATCGAAGGTGCCGAACCCGCCCGGGAAAATAACCACGGCCTTCGCGCGCTGCAGGAAGTGCATTTTACGCATATGAAAATAGTGGAATTCAAAGTTGAGGCCCGGGGTGACATAGGGGTTGGCCTCCTGTTCAAACGGCAGTTCTATGTTGAGTGAAATGGACTTACAGTCCGCTTCATCGGCCCCGCGGTTGCCGGCCTCCATAATGCCGCCGCCTCCGCCGGTGATGACTACATATTCGCATTCGTGATTGGTCTGGCAGGTGGTGCTGACGAGGTGGGCCAGCTTGCGGGCTTCTTCGTAGTAGGGCACGAGCTCGGCCAGTTTCGGATTCCTGCAGTCGGCGGCGGTTTCCGGTGAAGGAATGCGGGCGCTGCCGAACAGTACGATGGTGGATTTGACCCCCTCATCGGTCATTGTTACTTCGGGGTGCAGATATTCCAGCTGAAGGCGAACCGGACGGCAGTACGAGCTGTTCAGGAATGAGATGTTTTCAAATGCTTTAGGCGGTGCAATCATACGTTCTCCTTAATGTTCAGATCTATCTATACCACGAAGGCTCAACGTGCACAAAGTTACACTGTGCTCGTTTGAACCGTTGCTTGGTACCCTTTGTGTCCTGGTGGTTTATTCCTTTGCTAAGCTGATCTTCGGGGTTTCCCGGACTACCGGATCGACATTGAAAAAGTCGTGGGGTTTAAAACCGAATCCATGGGCGATCAGGTTGCTCGGGAAGGCTTCCATCTTATTTTGATAATCGCGGACGTTGCCGTTGTAGAACCGCCGGGCGGCCTGAATGCGGTCTTCCGTATTCACGAGCTCTTCCTGTAACTGCATAAAGTTTTTATCCGCCTTCAGGTCGGGGTAGGCTTCGGCAATGGCGATCAATTTCTGTACACCGGCCACCAGCTGTTTTTCAGTGGATTCCTGATGATGCACGTTGCCGTGGTCGGCCCGGCATTCGTTTCGTAACGCAATCACCCGTGCCAGCGTTTCCTGCTCATGTTTGGCGTAGCCTTTCACCGTGGAAACCAGATTCGGGATCAGTTCGTATCGGCGTTGCAGCTCGGTGTCTACATCACTCCACGATTCGGATATGTGATTCCGCAGCGCCACCAGCGTATTATAGGTCGTGACCGCATATATGATCGGCAGTAGACAAATAACTAGAACAATAATCAGACCCATTGTGTTCCTTTGTTTTTGGACAGGATAACAGGATAGACAGGATTTAAAAATCTCTTTACCGGGTTCTGCGCCATCCTGACAATCCTGTTATCCTGTCAAAATAAATAGTCCGGCATCAGCGTTCGGATTTCGATGAGGCGGTGAAGGTGAGGCTCAATCTCTTCCACTTTCAGACAGCTGTTGTAGCCGATCGCCAACATGTTCTGGTCGACCTCGATATTAATATCCGGGTGGTCCAGCAGGTACTGGATCATTCGGGCATTACAGAAGTCGTACGCGAACTTTTTGTCCTTTGCGCGTACCACAAATTTTTTGGAGAACTCGTGCGATTCAAAATCAATATCGTCATACCCGACGGCCTGCGCAATTTTGGAGAAGAAGCTCTCTTTGGCAATCGTTAGCTCTTCAAAGTATTTCGGGAGCGTCAGGATAAAGAAGGAGAAATGGTGATGATGGGTTTTTCTTTTTCCATCGGAGTCGCGGGAGTGGGTTTCGTAGTGATAGTCAAAGACCGTAATATCCTGCTCCTGATAGCGGCCGCTCATAATATTATAGGCATACCGGTTGGAACCCTGCCGCAACTTATCAAGGAAAGAAAAGCGGTCGGCCAGCTGATAGTTCCGCTCGTGGTTAAAGTCGAGACCCAGCTTCTCCGAAAGCAGGGTCATGGCATCGCGCCGCTTTTTTCCCGCATAAAGCCCCCAGACCATTGCCCCGATAATACAGATGACTACAATGATTGCTCCGCCCATAATAAAACTCCTTAAAAATTGGATTCATTTAATCGGTTTGCGCACTGGAATCCCATCCTATTTTCAATGCGATTGGCTCAGGAGGGGGCTATTCCTTTTCGAAGACATAAAAGCCGGGGTTTTGCCCGCGCAGTGTAACATCTCCACTCATCCATTCCATAAAGAGATAGGACTTGCCGTCGATCTCTCTGATGGAATATCTGCTGAGCGTATTTTCTGAGCGCAAGCGCCCGTTGGACCATTTCCAATGATTGGACGTGGTTCCTGCGGGGAGGAAGGTGAGTTCTTTGATGAATAGATCTTCTGTCCATGACTGCCGGGCCGGGTTGAAGGAATCGATTGAGTCAATGAAGTCAACGGCAATCCATTTCCCTATAATGGCGGGATCATCCTTAAAGGGGAAGCCGGGGAGATCTCTCGGTCTGAAAACAATGATCTGGGTAACGCGGCCGTCCGCAGTCCATAACCGGATGCCTTTAGAGGGCCACTCGGCAATAACGCATCCGTTTCGTGTCCATACAAATTCAGGTTCGCCATAAACCCCGCACGCATCTTCATATAGGATTCCGGGTTTTATGCCGTCCGCAGTTCCTCCCGAAATGCCTCGGTTGAAGCGTATCTCACGACACACGCCTTCGTCCGTCACGACGATATCCAGAAAAGGAACCGAGTCCCAGCGAAGCAGCCAGTCAGGGTGATTGGGTTGAGGTGCTCCGTGTTTCCGGATGAGAGCCTCCCGGGTCATCCCGATTGAGAAGTTCTCTAAACCGACTCCTTCCATGATGAGCCGGCTGGGGGCCGCATCGGGAGTTTCTCCGGAAAGCCAGTGGGAGGAAAAGGGATCGTTCATCCATATGAAAACAAACAGAAAGGTCAGGAGTCCGATCAGGATGAGAAATCCAGTCTTTCGGGGTGGCGTTAACGCGTTGCTTCGAGGGGATCCCATCAAGGGCGTCACAGCGCTGTAGGATTCCGGCGGGTCCAGTTCGGTCAGGATGGTTTCGAGCAGCTCTGTTGTTGGAGTTCCGCTGGAGCGGGTTTCCAACGCCCCGTGGATGTGAGTTTCCAATGATTGGATAATCTCACGCTTTTCGTCTGCGGGTAAGTCGCCCAGATGCTGCTGCACCGCAGCAAGATGATCCTGAATGCGTTTCTTTAATTCATCGGTAAGGGTCATTTTTCATCTCCGGGGTTGCCCCGTTTAAGTTTATCGATACCAACCTGCAGGTTGGTCCAGTAGAGGTTCATTTCCTCAACGCGCTGCCGTCCGAGGGCGGTGAGCGAGAAATAGCGGCGCGGCGGGCCGGAGCTGGACGGTTTCACCTGCACCTTTAAATAGCCGTCTTTGCGCAGGCGGCTGAGAATCGGGTAGACCGTGCTATCGGTCACAACGAGTTCTTCAATCTGCTGAAGCGACTGCAGGATTTCATACCCATAACTCTCGCCATGCTGCAGCAGGTTCAGGATGCAGAATTCCATCAAACCTTTTCTAAGTTGGGTTACCCATGTGCTCATACAAATCTCCACTACTACGCAAAGCAGTATACTGGTATGCGGAGTACTGCAAGGAAAAATTTCGGTGCGGTGTTTACATCCGGCTTCGGGTGGGAAATATTCCCTGCCCGATGCAAATGAAACCCTTACAGTTTGGAAGCGTCACAATCGACTGTCCGGTCGTACTCGCGCCTATGGCGGGGTACACCGATGCGGCGATGCGGACCCTGTGCCTGGAGCACGGGGCCGGAGCGGTCTATACGGAGCTGACCAGTGCAGAGGGGATTCGCCGCGATTCGCAGAATACGTTTGCAGTGCTGAAAACCTCGGGCAACGAGCATCCGATTGCCGGGCACATATTCGGGCGCGATCCGGAAGCGATGGCCGAAGCGGCAAAATATGTGGAAGAAACCGGCCTGTTTGACTGGATTGATCTCAATTGCGGATGCCCCGTCAAAAAGGTGGTCTCGCGCGGAGCCGGCGCCGCATTGCTGAAAGATCTTCCAGCCCTTGGAAACCTGATTTCCACCGTTCGGAAGTCCGTTTCGCTTCCGGTTACGGTGAAAACCCGCATCGGGTTTAATCACGATTTTGCCGACCACCTGGAAATCGGCCGGGTGGTGGAGGAGAGCGGGGCGGATATGATTGCCGTGCATGCCCGCTTGGCCAAAAACTTCCACGGCGGTGATCCCGACTGGGAAAAGCTGGGCGAAATGAAGCAGGCGCTGAACATTCCAGTCATTGGAAACGGTGGTGTGAATTCGGTGGCCGATGCCGAGCAGATGGTGGATGTATCCGGGGTGGACGGCGTCATGATCGGCCGCGGGGCCATTGGAAATCCGTGGATTTTTGATGAAATTCGGCGGGGCAGGCGGGACGCCTGCGATACGGGTACTGTACCGCAGGCGTCCCGCCTGCTCGAGCGCAGGGCAATGATGGCCGAACACCTGAAACGACTGGTTCTGCTGAATGAATCCAAACAGGAGGTTTCGTCGCGCGCTGTAAAATATACGGCCGAAGAAGCGGCCTGCATCCAATTCCGCACGCATATTCCCTATTATGTGAAGGGGTTGTTTGATAAGAAGCAGTTGCTGATAAAGCTCGCGAGCCTTTTAACGGTCGACGCAATCATGGACGAAGTGGATAACCTCTTCGAAAAGAATATAAACCCTCGCAGAGGCGCAGAGAGCGCTGAGGGGTAATGAATAATTCGTCTTTGCGGGCTCTGCGGCTCTGCGAGGAATACTAAAGTAGAAAAGTTTGGTGAATCATGAGTGAAGAACTTGAAATGAATGTCGGCACCCAGCCTCTGGATGCCATTATGACAGAAAAGAATATCAAAAATAATGATCTGGTGGACATCGCTCCGCCCGGATTTATTACGCATAAACAGATCCAGAAAGGCCGTAAAGGCCGGCGCCTGACGATGCACATGCAGCAGAAGGTGATGGATGCGCTGAACATTTACAGCAAGCCCGATTCGTATGAGTGGGAAGAGCTGTTCACCTATCGTGGGAAAAAACCTTTGTAAGGAATCCCTTTTTCAAACGATCTGAAAGCAGCGAATGAGTTATTATTCGCTGCTTTCTCTTTTTTAAAAAGGGCAACTCTGGGTAGAGTCCTTTTCAGCGGTATTTTATCTCGCAGAGACGCGGAGAACGCAGAGGTTTCTTTGCTCAGCGAATTCTGCGTCTCTGCGAGGAATTCCCGATATTCAGGTTTTGGAGAAGTTTATGGCGAAGCAATGGATCAAGGTGGCAGGCGCGCGGGAGCACAATCTAAAGGATGTGCATGTGAAGATTCCGCGCGATGAGCTGACGGTGGTGACGGGCCTGAGCGGCTCGGGAAAATCGTCGTTGGCATTTGATACAATTTATGCCGAAGGGCAGCGCAAATATGTGGAAAGCCTTTCGGCCTATGCCCGCCAGTTTCTCGGACAGATGCAGAAGCCGGACGTGGACTATATTGAAGGGCTGTCGCCGGCCGTATCCATTGAACAGCGCACCGCCGGCTCCAATCCGCGTTCCATCGTGGCAACCACGACGGAGATTTATGACTATCTCCGTCTGCTGTTTGCCAGCATCGGAAAGTCGCACTGCTACAAATGCGGCAAGCCGGTCACCAATCAGAGTGCGGAAGAAATCGTTGAGCAGCTGATGCAGCTTCCTGCGAAAACGAAACTGATGGTTTTGGCGCCCTACGTTCGCGGACGCAAGGGCGAACATGTCGACGTGTTTGAGAATATCCGCAAGCAGGGGTTTGTGCGTGTTCGGGTCGATGGTGAGATCTATGAAATTGAAAATATTCCGAAGCTGAAGAAAACCTTTAAGCACACCATCGAAGCGGTGGTGGATCGCCTGGCGATTGTGGACGACATCCGCAGCCGGATGACCGATTCCGTAGAGTTGGCGCTGGGCGAGGCCGAGGGGTTGGTGACGGCGCTGATCGCCACTGACGACGGCGGCTGGGAAGAGCGCATGTTCTCCGAATCCAATGCTTGCCTCGATTGCGGCATCAGCTTTGATAAACTCGAAGCGCGTCACTTCTCTTTCAACAGTCCCTATGGCGCCTGTCCGACCTGTCACGGGCTGGGCACGCAGATGGTCTTTGATGAGGAGCAGGTCGCACCCGATCCGGCCAAGGCGATTGAATCCTGTATTCACCCGTGGCGCTACGGCGGGCAGCGGATGATCATCTACCATAAGAAACTGTTGCAGGCCGTTGCGGCCCGGCATGGCATTGATCCGAAAACCCCGTTCGGCGAGTTGCCGAAAAAAGTGAAGAACGAAATCTTCCACGGCACGGGCGATGAAAATATTGAATATTACATGCGACGCCGTTTGATCAAAAAGCCGTTCAAGGGTGTATTCCCGATGCTTAACGAGCGGCTGGAGCTTAATGAAAACGAGGCGATGAGCCACTGGCTGCGCGGCTACATGAACAAGCGCGTCTGTCCGGAATGCAACGGCTCGCGTCTGCGCCCGGCGGTGCTGGCCTGCACGATGAATGGACGCAACATCCGCGAAATCATTACCGACTCCGTGATCGACTCGCAGGGGTTTTTCCAATCACTGGAACTTTCGAAGCAGGAAGAGCTGATTACCAAGGAGATCCTGAAAGAGATCCGTTCGCGGCTGGGCTTTATGGTGAATGTGGGGCTCGATTATCTGACGCTGGACCGCGAAAGCGGAACGCTTTCGGGCGGCGAGGCGCAGCGCATTCGGCTGGCCACTCAGATCGGGGCCGGACTCGTGGGTGTGGTATATGTGTTGGACGAACCGAGTATTGGATTGCATCAGCGCGATAACGACCGGCTGATTCATACGCTGCGCGGTCTGCGGGACCTGGGCAACACGGTGATTGTGGTGGAGCACGATGAGCAGACGATCCGTACGGCTGACTTTGTGATTGATATGGGCCCGGCCGCCGGTCGCCATGGCGGTGAAGTGGTGTTTGCCGGCAAGACCGATAAACTGATGAAGGCCGATACGCTGACCGCAAAATACCTGCGGGAAGAGCTGTCGGTGGAGGTTCCGGAAAAACGCACCAAAGCTTACAAAGGCTGGATCGAGCTGAAGGGGGCGGAGGCGAATAATCTGAAGAAGGTGAATGCCAAATTCCCGCTCGGCCTGTTCACCTGTGTGACCGGGGTTTCGGGCAGCGGGAAAAGTACGCTGACCGACTTTACGCTGAAGCGTGCGCTGGCCCGTCATTTTAACGGAACCAAGGATGCGCCGGGCAAACACAAATCCATTTCCGGCCTCGAGATGTGCGATAAAATGATCGTGATCGATCAGTCGCCGATCGGGCGCACGCCGCGTTCGAATCCGGCCACCTATACTGGAGCATTCACGGATATTCGCGAACTGTTTGCCACCTTGCCGGCTTCCAAGATGCGCGGCTATAAGCCGGGGCGTTACAGCTTTAATGTGAAGGGCGGGCGCTGCGAAAAGTGTAAGGGCGACGGAATCCTGAAGATTGAAATGCACTTCCTTCCGGACGTCTATGTGCCGTGCGAACAGTGCAATGAAAAACGCTATAACCGTGAAACGCTCGAGGTTCATTACAAAGGCAAGAACATTGCCGACGTGCTCGATATGACCATCAATGAAGCGCTCGACTTTTTCGAGGCGGTGCCGAAGATTCAGCGTAAGATGAAAACGCTTTGCGATGTGGGGCTGGGCTACCTGAAGCTGGGGCAGCAGGCCACGACCCTTTCCGGCGGGGAGGCACAACGCGTGAAGCTTTCAACCGAGCTTAGCAAACGCTCCACCGGACAGACGGTTTATATTCTCGATGAGCCGACCACCGGCCTGCACTTTGCCGATGTGCATAAGCTGCTCGAAGTGCTCGAACGCCTGCGCGACGAAGGCAATACGGTCATCGTGATTGAGCATAACCTCGATATGATCAAACGTGCGGACTACATTGTGGACCTCGGTCCCGGCGGTGGCGTGAACGGGGGGCGTGTGGTGGTTTCGGGCACGCCGGAAAAAGTGGCCCAGTGCGAAAAGTCGTATACCGGGCAGTATTTGAAAGAGCTGCTCTGAGGAGGTGTTGGGGAATGATTTCGATGTTTAAGGGGAACGTCCTGCGAGAGGCAGGAGAGGCTTTGCGGAGATACCGTTTTATATCCATTGCTCTGTTCGGGGTCGGTTTAGCTCCCTGTCCAGCGCTTTCGCTTCAGGAGGAGATGGCGGATGCAGGCCAGGAAAAGGCTGCGGGGGCGCAATACGAATCTCTGGATTCGTTTTACACGCTCTATCAGCCGTATGTGAATAATATCTCGGCCTATTATCCCATCTATTTTCTTGCAGGAACTGATCTGTCGAAAAGTAAGTTCCAGATCAGTTTTAAGTATCGTTTTTTCAATACGGACGGGCACCTGGTTGAAAAGTACCCCTGGATCGCCGGTTGGCATTTTGGGTATACACAAACGTCGTTCTGGAACCTTGAATCGAGCTCGCTGCCCTTTGAGGATACGAGTTATAAGCCGGAGCTTTTCTATCTCTCCCGTAACCTGACCGCCGGTACCCCCGCTTCGCGCGGTCTCTTTTTTAAAGGAGGGGTGTTCCATGAGTCTAATGGGAAGAGCGATGATAATTCGCGGGGAATCAATACGCTGTATGCTCAACCCATTTGGGTCTTTTACAATCCGGACAACCGGTATGGCCTGAGCCTCGGCACGAAGGTGTGGGGCTATTTCAGCACGAGCGAGCAAAATACCGACATTGCCGACTACCGGGGATATTTCGATGTGGATATTAAGGTGGGCCGGTCGGATGGCTTTGTGCTTGGAACGACCTTGGGATGGGCAAAAGAGGGAGGATCGGTCCAGCTGGATTTTACGTATCCGGTGGGTGAGTGGTTGTTTAACAATGTTTATCTCTACCTCCATATGCAATATGTGAATGCATTGGCTGAAAACCTGTTGGATTACCAGGATCGAACAGAAGCCTTCCGCATCGGGGTCTCCTTTTTGCGATGATCTGAACGGAGGTTGAATGATTCAGCAAATAAATCAGTTTCTTCAGGAAGAACAGCAGTCGTGTGCGGTGCTCGGGACCAATGGTTCCGGCAAAAGCCGGCTGGCGGAGGAACTTTTCCAAACCTCGGAAGTCCCGTCTGCGCTGGTTTCGCTGGAGCAGCAGATTGCGGTGATTGAAGAGGAGCGGCTGAACGACGATTCGGATTTTCTGGATCATGTTGATCCCGGCCGCTCGGTGCTGGAATTCATTACTGAAGCGGGAGAGGTCTCGGATGAGCTGCAGGCGCGGTTTGAGCAGTTTCGTATGGGCGGAATTCTGGAGCGCGGGCTGAAGTTTCTCTCGACGGGTGAATTCCGCAAGGCCCAGATCTGCCGGGCACTGGCGGAAAAGCCGGCGCGGCTGATTCTGGATGAACCGTTTGACGGACTGGATGCCGGATCGCAGGAGGAGCTGAAGTACTTTCTGAACGACCTTGCCGCGGATGGCGTTCAGCTGGTGCTGCTGCTGAACCGTATCGACGAAGTCGTGGATGCGGCGGCGCAGATTTTCCTGATCGATGAATTCGGTCTGGTGGATGCCGTCTCGAAGGGCGATGAGCTGGAGCGGTTTTTCCGGATGGTTGAGTTGCCGGCGGATTTGCCGGAACCGCCGGAGCGCGAGGCGCTGCAGCTCGATGCGGCGACCCCGCTGATTGATTTTAAGCAGGTCGGTGTGGCGTATGGAGATAAACAAATCTTCCAGGGGCTGGACTGGTGTGTTGAGCAGGGCGAGCACTGGCAGGTGAGCGGGCCGAACGGCTGCGGTAAAACCACCTTGCTGGAGATGGTGACGGGGGATCATCCTCAGCTGTATTCCAACGAGGTGAATGTGTTCGGGATCCGGCGCGGCTCGGGGGAAAGTGTCTGGGATATTAAAAAGCATATCGGCCATGTTTCGTCGTCGGTGCAGGTGAACTACCGCGTTGCGGCTTCGGTGCAGGATGTCGTGATTTCCGGCCTGCACGATTCCATCGGGATGTATCGGAAACCTTCGCTGCACGAAATTAAGTGTGCAAAGGAATGGATCAGCCTGCTGCATCTGGGGCATAAAACAGCCCGCCCGCTGCGGACACTCTCGTATGGCGAGCAACGGCTGGTGCTGATTGCCCGGGCCATGATCAAGCGGCCGGCATTGTTGATTCTGGATGAGCCGTGTCAGGGACTGGACGAAGTGAACCGGCGAACGATTTTAAATCTGATTAACCATATCGGGGAAAGCAGCGGAACCACGCTGTTGTATGTTTCGCATCATGCAACGGATCAGGTGCCCTGCATTAAACGGCAATTGACCATGGGGGAATGACATGCCGAACATGCATAAACTGGAAGTACGTAAGAGTGGAATTCACGGCAAGGGCGTCTATGCCGTTAAGCCGATTGAAAAAGGGGTTCAGATCGGCACCTACCACGGTGAGATGACCGACGAGGACGATACCTATGTGCTTTGGATTACCGATGAGGATGGCAGGGAGTATGGCGTAAACGGAACCTCCGACCTGAAGTTCTTGAACCATTCCCACGAACCGAACGCGGAGTTCGATGGTGAAGAACTACATGCCCTGCGCGACATTCAGGCAGGCGAAGAGATTACCTTCCACTATGGCGATATTTTTGTGGAATGGCTGGAGGGGCTTGCCTGATCAAACGACCTTGAACCCCATGGCTGCAACTTTTTTCCGGAGGCCGTGAGCTGCATGGGTCAGGTTGACTTCGGTGTTATGAAACTCCCGGCGCATGCGATAGCTTTTTCGTAAGGCATCAAAGTTCCGCGCGCGATCGACTTCGGAGTGCACCGCGGCTTCGCGAATGAGGCGGTCGTCCTCTTCGATCTGATAGACCTGCTGAATAATCTCATGCAGGACCTCTTCGTCATCTCGTCCCCGGCAGTCGATTCCAATGGTTGGAACGTCCGCCGCCGGCAACGACGCCGCGATATCCCAGGTTTTAGGTATTTCGAAGAAGTTGCACAGTTCATTGTAGCAGGCGATGGTGCCGTTGAGTTTTCCTTCGTAGGAATGTCCGGCAATATGCGGTGAGGCCAGGTCGGCCAGTTTGACTACATCCGGGCGGAAGGCCGGTTCGGGCGACCAGACATCGAGAATAGTTCTGGAAACGGCGCCGCCTTTTTTTGCATCCATGAGCGCATCGTAGTCGCAGATGTCGCCGCGTGCGGCATTAATGAACAGGGCGCCGGGTTTCAGCTGTTCGAAAAAGGTATAGTCGGCCATGCGGGCGGTGGGCCAGGGTTTGTGTTTCACGAGCGGAACATGCAGCGTGACGATGTCGGATTCCGCCAACAGGTTTTCCAATGGTTGGAAGTCCGGGTCGGCCGATACGGCCGAGAGCGGCGGATCGTTCCGCAGCACATTCATTCCGAGGGCATGGCATTTTTTTACGACCCGACTACCGACATTGCCGCAACCGATAACGCCGATGGTTTTACCTTCCAGATCAAACCCGTGCCGGCTTCTGAGGGTGAGCAGGCCGGCGACGAGATATTCGGACACGCTGTTGGCGTTACAGCCGGGCGAGGCGCACCAGTAGATGCCCCGCCGCTGGAGATAGTCGGCCTCGATGTGATCGGTGCCGGCGGTGGCGGTCCCCACAAATTTAACGGGGGTGCCGCGCAGCAGTTCTTCCGTGGCTTTCGTTTTGGAGCGGATGATGAGGGCATCGGCATCCAGCAGGTCGTCCCGCATGATATCGCGGTCGGGAATAACAACGGTTTTCCCTGCATTGGAGAAGGCGCTCTCGCCCAGGAGTACGGTTTCTGCGCAGACAATTTTCATGCCCCTATTGTCTGCCGATGCCCGATGGGGCTCAAGTTCCAATGTCTGGAAAAATCAACGGCGTTTTTGGCGGTGGCGCTGCTGGCGCTCTTTATCGCGCATGGCCGGGTGATATTGCGTGTGCTGTTTATGGCGGGCATGCGTGGAGTTTTTTTTCCACAGATGGGTGTACCAGAACTTGGCCGTGGCGATGATGATTAGGAAAAAAGAGAGAATGCCGGTTATCATCAGGGTGAGAATCCCCTGTTGTTTATAGGCTCCGGTTCCTTCATCTTTGGCAAAGAAGGACATGGCCAGCAGAAGGCCCACCGTCAGAATCATGATAAAAAGCCCTGTCACAGCAGGATGCGGCCGCATACTGAAGTGCGGAACTTTTCCTCGACTCATTTCAAATGCCATAATTTCCTCCGGCGCATTTACTGGCCGGCCCTTTAAAATTGTACTTTTCCAGGGGATTTCCCTGCTTTCATTCAGTGTCGTTTTTTATCGAATGCGCTATTGTGTATCACCATCCGCACTGGTGTTGAAAGCCAGAAAAATCTTAATTTCTTACTCGTCTTCTTTGTTGCGCAGCAGTCGGGGTTAATATGAGTGAACCGGGTGTGTTTCAGGTGTTATGCCGGGCGCTTAGGGGAGGCGGTGAGATTTGCCGGCCGTTTGCTTCGTGCGCGGGGGTATTATCTTCAGCCGGAAAACTCTTTCCGGTAGGTGAGGGGGCTTTGGCCGAAGTGGCGCTTGAAGCTGTTGCTGAGGTGGGAGGCGTGGGTGAAGCCGGTTGCGGCGGCGATGCGGTCCATGTTCCAGGCGGTGGAGGTCAGGAGGTCGGCCGCCTGGTTGAGCCGCATATTCATCAGGGTCTGGTGCAGGGTGCTGTTGGTGGCGGTTTTGAAGCGTTGGTTGAGCAGGCTGCGCGAAACTCCGAGCTCCTCGGCGATTTCCGGGGTGCCGATTTTTTCGGCTAACCGGTTTTGCAGATGGCGCATGGCGCGCCGGACGATATCGTCGTCGATGATGAACGCATCGCTGCTGGCCCGGGTGGCGACGCCTTTGGGGGCAATGAAGGTGGTTGAGGCGGGAATACGTTTTCCGTCCATGGCGGCCTGCAGCAGACGGGCGCCTTCCTGAACAACGCCGGCGGTATCGCGGTCGATGCTCGAGAGCGCAACGCTCTGCACTTCGCATACCATCGGATTGTTATCCACGCCAAGAATCGAAAAATCCATTGGCACCTGAAACCCTTCTTCCATGCAGAGACCGGCAATCCATGCGGCATCGGCATCGTTGACGGCAAAGATGGAGCAGGGACGGGGCAGGTTTTTCAGGCGGTCGGCCATGGTGTTGTAGTTGAGGCTTCCCGGTCCGTCAATCCGCGTGGCGGAGGTGGTATGTGCTTTGAGCTCGGCATTAAAGGCGGCGAAACGCGCTTCGCCGAAGGGGGTGGGGGTGCTGGCATACCAGGCAAAGTTCCGGTGGCCGTAGGCCATGAAGTGGCGCGCGGCCATGCGCCCGATGGCCGTGTTGTCGGCCGCGACGCGCGGCAGCGGGATGTCCTCGCGCCAGGTGGAAAGGTCAACGCAGGGAATTCCGGGGTTCTGCTGAACGAAGTTTGCGGTGCGGGGATTGTCGGTCAGTGAGCTGAGGATGCCGTCGCCCCGCCAGTGATTCATCATGCCCATCGGGGTGAGGACATTGGTGTCGAGGTGCCAGTTCCGTTGCCGGGCGGCATCCACGGCCGCCTGGTGAGTGGGCTGGTCATAGGCATTCAGCAGCAGGAGGACTCGTCGTTTATAGCGCATAAGGGCATTGAAACGGGGTGTGGCGTCATTTGCAATAATAAATGGAAGACCATGCAATATCAAAGTTTTCAGGTTTGTCGTATGTTGGTGTCTTCGTAATAAACCATGGATAAGCGTAACGATGAAGAGATGCGAATGAAACGGATAGATACACAGTTTAACCCGGCCTCGGTGCCGCCGGAACGGGTCCTGCAGTTCGGGGAAGGTAATTTTCTGCGTGCTTTCATCGATTGGATGTTTCACCGGATGAATGAAAGCGGTGTTTTCGGTGGAAGTGCGGTGGTGGTCCAGCCTCTGGACAACGGGTTGGTGGATCTGCTGAATGAACAGAACGGGCTCTACACGCTCTACCTGCGCGGTATCCTGCATGGCGAAGAGGTGAACGAGCACGAGCTGATCACTTCTTTGAGCCGCGGCCTTAATCCCTATACCGATTGGGAGGCCTATCTGGAAACGGCCTGCAATCCCGATATGCGTTTTGTGGTCTCCAATACCACGGAAGCCGGGATTGCCTATACGCCCGTTGCAATGCCGGAAGGAACCTGCCCCGCATCGTTTCCCGCCAAGCTGACGGCCTGGCTGGCGGAACGGTTCAACACGTTCGGCGGAACGGCGGAGTCGGGTATGATTTTTCTGCCGTGTGAACTGATCAACCATAATGGTGCGGCGCTGAAAGCGAATGTGCTGAAACATTCCAAGGATTGGAAACTCGGCGACGGTTTCGATCGCTGGATCGAGGCAGACTGCGTGTTTCTCAGCACCCTGGTGGATCGCATTGTGCCGGGCTATCCGCGCGATGAAGTCGATGCGATGACCGCCGGGCTGGGCTATGAAGACCGCCTGATCTGTGCGGCCGAAATTTTTCATCTGCTGGTGATTGAAGGGCCGGAGGAGCTGAAGGCTGAACTGCCGTTTCATAAGGCCGGGCTGAATGTGGTGTGGACGGATGACATGCAGCCGTATCGCACGCGCAAGGTCGGCATTCTGAACGGGGCCCATACCGCGAGTGTGCTGGCGGCGTTTCTCGGCGGGGTTGATACCGTCGGCCAAATGATGGACGACCCGGTGTTTGGCGCTTATGTGCAGTCGGTGGTGTTTAATGAACTGGCTCCGGCGCTGCCGATGGATCAGGAAGAGGTGAAAACTTTTGCTACTGCGGTGATGGAGCGTTTTCAGAATCCATATATCCGCCATGAACTGTTGTCGATCAGCCTGAATTCGGTGGCCAAATGGACGGTTCGTGTGCTGCCTGCAGTTAAAAGTTATATGGATCAGTTTGGAGAGGTTCCGCCGCTGCTCTCCTTTTCGTTGGCGGCCCTGATTGCATTTTACAAAGGGGATCTGCGCACCGGATATACCCCGAATGATGATCCGGCTGTTCTGGATGCGTTTAATGCGGCATGGGCCGATGGCGATGTGGTGGTTGATGTGCTTAAAAAGACCGAATGGTGGGGCGAGGATTTAACGTTGCTTCCCGGATTTGAGCTGGACGTTTCCAAAGCATTGGGACAGATCATGCTCCTTGGAGCGAGAGCCGCTGTTAAAGGAAGGTTGGCCGATGAAAACGCTTAAAATCAACGCGCTGGATAATGTGGCCGTAGTCATTTCGGATGACGGGGATATTCCGTCGGGGCATAAGGTTGCATTGGAATCCATTGCCGCCGGAGAGCCGGTTGTTAAATATGGATTCCCCATCGGGATGGCTTCCGAAGCAATCCGGCCCGGAGACTGGGTGCACGATCATAATGTGAAAACCGCACTTTCGGGCACGCTTGACTATGCCTATGAACCGGACTTCCAACCCTTGGAAAAAATCGAGGATCGCCGCACGTTCATGGGCTATAAACGGGCGAACGGCGATGTGGGCATTCGCAATGAATTGTGGATTATTCCGACAGTGGGCTGCGTGAACGGTCTGGCCGAAAAGGCCGCGGCGGAGCTGAGGGCCGCAGGCCTGCCGGAGCACGTGGACGAGGTTGTGGTGTTCGGGCATCCCTATGGCTGCTCGCAGCTGGGAGAGGATCATGAGGCTTCGCGGAAGATCCTGGCCGACCTCGTGCGGCATCCCAATGCCGGCGGTGTGCTGGTGGTTGGACTCGGCTGTGAAAACAATACGATGGGCGCCTTTAAGGAGTTGATCAGGCCGGTCGATGTAGACCGCGTGAAATTTCTGATTACGCAGGAGGTGGAAGACGAGCGGGAGGAATGCTGCAACCTGCTTCGTGATCTGCGCGATGTTGCGGCGGCCGACCGCCGCGAACCGGTACCGGTGGCGCAGCTCCGGATCGGACTCAAGTGCGGCGGATCGGATGCGTTTTCCGGCCTTACAGCGAACGCGTTGGTGGGCGCGGTTTCGGACCGGTTGATTGCGCGCGGCGGCTCGGCCGTGCTGACGGAGATTCCGGAAGCGTTCGGCGCGGAAACCATTCTGTTCAATCGCTGCATCAGTGAAGCCGTGTTTGATGCCGCCGTTGCGGTGGTGAACGACTTTAAAAACTATTTCATCTCGCACGGTGAGCCGGTGGGTGAAAACCCGTCGCCGGGCAACAGGGACGGTGGGATTACAACGCTGGAGGATAAGTCGCTGGGCTGTGTGCAGAAGGGCGGCAAGGCGCCGCTGGTGGATGTGCTGCGCTATGGCGACCGGATTCAGCGCGATGGGTTGACGCTGCTGGAAGGGCCGGGCAACGACATTGTTGCGGTCACGGCGCTGGCGGCGGCGGGATGCCACATGGTGCTGTTCACGACGGGGCGCGGAACCCCGCTCGGCGGTCCTGTTCCGGTGGTTAAAATTTCCTCTAATACCGCCCTCGCTGAACGGAAGAAAAACTGGACCGATTTTAACGCGGGGGAGCTGTTGGACAACCAATCGATGGATCTTCTGGCTGATGGTTTTTTTGATCAGTTAGTGGATACTGCCTCCGGCAGCCCAACGTGCAACGAAGCAAACGGCTATCGGGATTTTGCAATATGGAAGCAGGGCGTAACGCTTTAATTGAATTAGCCCCGAGGTAAGAGATTATGAAAAAATGGGTATTGAGTTTAGTTATCGGCTTGGTGGTTTCTTCTTTCGGTTCGCTGAAGGCGGAGCGGATTTATCTGTCGGGCAAGGGTCCGTCGGACGCGGTGGAGTGGGACTTCTTTTGTTCCAAAGGTCGGAAGAGCGGGGAGTGGACAAAGATTCCGGTGCCGTCCAACTGGGAACAGCAGGGCTTTGGTAATTATAACTACGGCCATGATAAACCTGCTGAAAAGCACGACGAAACCGGAACGTATAAAACCACGTTCATGGTTCCGAAGGAGTGGGAGGAAAAGCATGTACGCCTTGTTTTTGAAGGTGCCATGACGGAAACCTCCATCAGGATTAACGGCAAGGAAGTCGGTACGCCGAATCTCGGAGGCTATCTCCCGTTTCGGTATATCCTGAATAAAACCAACGTGAAGTTCGGTGAGAACAATCAACTCGAAGTGCTGGTGAAGAAAAAGCCGGATAACTCCAGCCTGGATCAGGCGGAGCGCAAGGGCGACTACTGGGTGTTCGGCGGAATTTATCGGCCGGTCTATCTGGAAGTTCAGCCGAAGGAGTTTGTGAACCGGTTGGCTATCGATGCCAGAGCGGACGGCTCTCTTCGCCTTGATGTTTTTCCGCAGGTTCAGTACCAGACCCGGTTCTGGGAAAAGACCAGGATCTATGTTGATGCGTTGACGGCGCAGGTTCAGACGCTGGATGGCGTGGATGTCGGCTCACCGATGATGGCGGACATTCATGGCGCATCCGGGCGCATCCGTTTGAAAACAAAAATTAAAAACCCGGCGGTCTGGTCGCCGGAATATCCGAATCTGTATCAGGTGAAGGTCTCACTGAAATACAACGGGGAAATCCTTTCAGAAAAAACCGAGCGCTTCGGCTTCCGGACTTTTGAACGCCGAGAAAAGGACGGTCTTTATCTCAATGGTCATAAAATTA
This sequence comes from Pontiellaceae bacterium B12227, assembly GCA_029432775.1. Taxonomy (GTDB): domain Bacteria; phylum Verrucomicrobiota; class Kiritimatiellia; order Kiritimatiellales; family Pontiellaceae; genus Pontiella. The sequence goes on from JAROAZ010000024.1 coordinate 60,116, forward strand.
TGATTAAAGGGGTAAACCGGAATGTTTTTGATGCAGATCACGGCCGCGCGGTTGATGCGGAGAAGGTTTGGGCGGATGCCCGGGCGATCAAGGCCGCCAATATGAATCTGGTGCGTTCCCATATGCCGCCGACCACTGAATTTATGCATGCCTGCGATGAGCTGGGCCTGATGGTGATTACTGAATTGTGCAACTGGCACGATCCGTACATCGATACACCGATTGCGCGGAACATTGCATATGAAATGGTGGTGAAGTATCAGAACCATCCGTCGGTCATTATCTGGGCAAACGGCAATGAAAATGGATTTAACCTGGAGATTGATGAACTCTATCCGCTGCTCGACCTGCAGAATCGCCCGGTGATTCATCCGTGGACCTATTTTGACGGGATCAATACGTATCACTATCCGGATTGGAAAGCGTTTCACGAGCAGCTCAGCCGGCCCTCGATTTATCTGCCGACTGAGTTTCTGCATGGGCTGTACGATGGTGGGCACGGTGCCGGGCTGGAAGATTATTGGAACGCGATGCGCGCCACGCCGACCTCGGCCGGTGGTGTGCTGTGGTGCTGGGGCGATGCCGCCCTGAAGCGTACGGATAAAGAAGGCGAGCTCGATACTGCCGGGAACCAGTCGGCGGACGGAATGGTGGGCCCGTACGGAGAGAAGGAAGCGAGCTATTATTCTGTTCGCGAAATCTGGTCGCCGATCCAGATCCCGCTGGAAACCTTGCCCTCAGGTTTTAAAGGAAAGCTTCCGGTTGAAAACCGTTATGATGAAACGCGACTGGATGAATGTACGTTTGCCTGGAAGCTGGTGAACTATTCGGCACCGTTCAGTGCAACTGCCGAAACGAAGGTTCTTGCAGAAGGCCGCTTTAACGGACCGAAAGTTAAGCCTGGTAAAAGCGGATTCATTAAAATCCCACTTCCGGAAAACCGGGACGAAGCGGATGCGCTGGAACTGACGGCAACGGAGGCCGGTGGTCGGGAAATCATGAAGTGGTCCTGGCCGGTGGGGAGTGAACAGGAAGGCGCGAAGGCTTCCGTTGGAAAGGTTAGGCCGGCGGCCGGTAATCCCTTTGAGGTTACGGTCGAAAAATCAACCTGGAATTTTTCTCCCAAGACCGGCCAGCTGATCAGCAGCATGGTGGATGGAAAGAAAACCGGGCTCGGCGCAGGGCCGGTTTTATATGCCGGTACGCTGGATGAGGTGTTGACGTTTTCCAATGATTGGAAGGCCTCGGTGAAGAAGCGGGGGGATGCGGTGGTGATTGAATCGAAGAATGCATCCGACGGTTCATCTTTCCGCTGGACGATCTCTCCGGCAGGGTCGGCCGTGCTGGAATATGATTTTGCCGCGCTGACCAATGCGCTGGCCTACTGCGCGGTCGGCTTTGATCTGGACGAGTCGAAGGTGGAGTTCAAACGTTGGCTCGGGCAGGGGCCGCACCGCATCTGGGGCAACCGTTTGCGCGGGCCGCAGTTTGGTCTGTGGGAAAATGAGTATAACGACATGATCACCGGAGCAAGCTGGGGACAGCCCGAGTTTAAGGGCATCTTCGGCAGGGTGGAGTGGATGCAGATAGGCCTTAAGAGCGATATAACTTTGCTGGTTAATCCTGCTACATTCGCATCCGTCGGCGTATTGAGTCCGGCGAATGCGGAAGGGGAGCGGGATAAAAAGTCATATACCAGCCCGATCCATGCGTGGTGGCACTATCCCGAAGCTGGTGGTTTGCATCTGTTCCATAAGCTACCGGGCACCGGGACCAAGTTTGCCAATGCGCATGAGCTCGGTCCGCAGGGCAGCCCCTCGGTGGTCGAAGGGCCGATCCAGGGCCGGGTTGTTTTTCGAGTAAAATGATGTCCACGAAATATACCGAAGACACGAGCGTGGAAGTGGAGTGGAATTGGTTTCGTGGTGCCTGGAGGCAACAGGAGTGATTATGAAGAATTGGATTTTGAGTGTTCTCTTGGGTGTTGCGGGGGCTGGATGGGTTGAGGCGCGGAAACCGAATGTGGTGATTATCTATACGGATGATCAGCCAATGGATTCGTTCGGGTTTATCCGGGGGAAAGCCCATACGCCGAACATTGATAAGCTGGCCAACGAAGGGGCCTATTTTTCCCGGGCCTATGCCACCAGCAGCGTCTGCTCGCCGAGTCGCTATTCCTGCCTGACCGGACAGTTTGCGAGCCGGTGCGCATCTCCTGAATTCCGCCGGGAAATCAGTGCGGAAGGCGTAACCAAGGTTCTATGGAATATGGGCATGACCGAGGAGCAGTGGAACTGGCCGCGCGTCATGCAGGCGAACGGATATAAAACCGGCATGATTGGAAAATGGCATGTGGGATCGAGCGGCAAACACGGCCATCGTAAATCCGTTCCGGGCACCGATCCGAAAGACCCGGCCGTTATCGAGGTGCTGAAATATAATCAGGAGTACTACTGCAAAGACATTGCCGAGTTCGGCTTTGATTATGTGGGCGCGGCTTTTCACGGCAACCCGAATGATGATCCCAACCTCGTGAAAACCGGCTGCAATGTGCATGTACCGGAGTGGCAGACGATGCATGCGCTGAAGTTTATTGAGGAGAACAAGGACGAACCGTTTGTACTCTACTATGCCAGCACCCTGCTGCATGTGCCGGATTGCACAGCCGACCTGAAAAATGATCCGCGCCTGACTCCGCTGGGATGGATGGAAGAGCCGATTGCTCCGGGCGTTCTGCCTTCGCGCGAGGATGTCCTACGCCGGGCCCGGGAGGCCGGGGTTCCGGAAAGTCAGAACGGAAAACTGATTGCGGCCACCTGGCTGGATGATGTGGTCGGCGCACTGCAACACAAGCTGAAGGAGCTGGGGCTGGATGATAATACGCTGATTATCTATTTCAACGATAACAGCACCGATGACCAGGGCAAAGGTTCCTGTTATCAGGGCGGCGCGCATGTGCCGATGATGGTGAACCTGCCGGGCGTGGTGACGCCGGGCGAGCGCAAGGAGCTGGTGGCGAACATCGACATTGCCCCGACCATTTTTGATTTCTGCGGTGTAACCCCTCCCGAAGAAATGGTGATCGATGGCGAAAGCCTCATGCCGCTCTGCCGGAATGAAAAAGTCGACTGGCGCGATTCCATGTTCCTGGAGATCGGCATCACCCGCGCCGTGGTTACAGAAGATAACTTTAAGTATCTGGCGTTCCGCGTGCCGGAGAGCTACACGGATCGTCCGAAGGAAGAGATTCAAAAGGAACACGTCGACTCATTGGCAAAAATTCATAAAGCATTTCCGTGGACGAAGAAGATGTGGCACGAGGAAGAGAACCCGCGCTATATGCACATGGGGATGGCACCCGGCGGGCACCATATGGAGCGCTTCCAGCTCTATCTGAACAACCCGCCCTTCGAGAAAAACTATTTTGATCCGGATCAACTGTACGACCTGAAGCGCGATCCGCGCGAGACGACCAACCTTGCAAACAACCCGGAATACCAGGCCAAGCTACAGAAGATGCAGAAAAAGCTGAAGAAGCTGCTGGCGGATGTGCCGGGCACGTTTGCAGATTTAAAGCCTGAAGAAAAATGAATGGGGAAAGATAATGAGCTTTAAGATGACGCTTAAATTCCTGCTGTTTGCAACCATGGCTTTCGGTTCGGGCTATCTTGTGGAGGTTGAAGCGGCCGACTCGCCATGGACGAGCGGTAACCGTATTGCGATCAGTGCAGATGGCAATCCCGATGCGGATGCCGACGATGTCGGTGCCACACCCTTCACGCTTGCCATGCTGGCTAAAGCAGGGCTGCAGGACAATCTGGTGCACTATGACTTCAACAACTTTCTGGAGTACAAGAAAATCAATGCGGGCAGCAACCGCATGTGGCTGAGCGCCATGGGCGGGCAGAACCGCTGGGGATTTGACACCAGCCGGTTTTTTGATGCGGCGATCGATCCTGATGGCGCTGTTGCGCATCTGACGGCGGAAATCAACAAATCAACCGCCGGTGATCCGCTCTATCTCATTGCGGCGGGGCCGATGGAATTGATTTATCGTGCGCTGGAAGCCGCCAACAGTAGCGCGAGACAGCATGTGAAGATTGTCTCGCACCATGATTACAATGAGTATTTCAAGCCGCGGCTTTGGCAACGCAATTGGAACGATGTCCAAGTCCTGGTTCCCGGCATTACTCGTCTCAGAATTGCCGATCAGAATGGTGGCGGACTCAAAGGAACGGCTGATTCGGATTTCAGTTGGCTTCAGGCCCATGCGGATCCGAACCTGAACTGGGTGTATGATCGTATTGTGGCCGGCAAGCCCGATGTTTCCGATGCCGGCATGACTGCCTGGCTGATTGGTATTAACGGAACCGATGAAGTGGTGACCATTCCTGAAATGCAGACCTGGTTTGGCGCAGCACTCATTCCAGGAAACGGAGGAAGCCAGTCGACTCCAGCTGCCCCCGCAGGCGTGGAGCCTGTAGTTGTTCCTCCGACAACCGAGAGTATCTTTGAAGAGGTTGGCGGAAAGATTGTGATTGAAGCCGAGAGCGTTCCCCTCACGGATAACTGGCACCTGTTGACTACAGACACGCACGCTCCGGGGCTGGGGTATAGCGGCGATGGCTATGTCCGCTGGATTCCGTCGTGGATCGGTAAGATCGACCATCAGCATCAGGGCGTGTTAATCTACAAGCTTCGCATTACGAACCCGGGCAACTATCGCATGGCACTCCGCTCTTCGCATACCGGTGCTCCGGAGCGCGACAAATGGAATGACTGCTGGACGGTTATGGGACTCAACCCGGTTAATCCCTATGGCATTACGCGAAAGACGTACCACTCCATCACGCAGGCTATGTTTGATGAGGGAACCGGTTTTACCTGGCATACGACGCACGACAACTATGGGTCGGTGGCAGGAACCGATGGAGAATTTTCCCAGCCACTCTATAATTTGGAAGAGGGGGATCACTATTTCTTCATATGCGGCCGCTCCGGCGGTTTCCGCATCGACAAAATTCATTTCTTCCTGGAAGGCGTCAGCGGGTTTAAGAGCGACTCGGAACCTCAGACCCCGATTCTGCCTGGAGATCTCGAGCCTCCGGTAGAGCCCGGCATTCCGGCACAAATGTCTTTCAACGGTTCAAATGTCATCCTGAACATCACGAACGGTGCGGCCAGCAGCTGGTTTACCTTGCTGTCCAAGACAAACCTCGTGGATGTTGCATGGACGACTAATCAGATCAGCTTGTCCATTGATGGTGCAGGTCGTGGTTCTGTCACCAATCCAATGACCGCGCCGTATGAATTCTATAAGCTGATTGAGTCCGGAGCGCCGCCGGCCCCGCAACCTCCCTATACGACCAGCTTCGAGAGTCCCGCCTACAGCGCCGGCAACCTGACCGGGCAGGATGGCTGGATTGCACAAACCCAGTGGCAGGCGGACGGTGCCGGCAGTATAGCCAATACCTCCGGCGCATGGATTCGTGCCCACAACACCGACGTACTGGGCACGACTGCCATCGGTGAGGCGATGTCGATCATCTCCACCTTCACACTTGGCACTTATTCCACACCGTCCGCCGACATCGCCGGCTGGGAGGAAGGGATCTTCGTGCAGGCCATGTCGCACGAAAATGGACAGCAGGCCTGGGATGCTCAACTCTCTGCCGGCCTCTTCTACAATGTCGGTACCGGCAATGTTGAGTTGCGCGCCAGTGAAGGTTCCCTGATTTCCGGAACCGCCTCCACGGTCATCGGCGCGGCAGCCACTCTCGGCGGGACCACCTATACGCTGGAGACGGTATACACCAAGACGGCGGATGACACATGGACTGTCGTTGCCACCCTCACCCAGGGAGGCACACCCTACTCCATCAGCTACACAGCCAGTGCAGGTGTCGACCTGGACACTGATAGCGATGGCGGCGGAGTTCTTGGTGGATTTCTGGCGCTTCCCTGCAGTGGCGGTTCCAGTGGTGTTGCCACCGCTCCCTTTGGCTCGACGACGGTCACGGACTATACCATCGAAGTTTTTATTCCGTAACCGGCCGCGCCGGGGCTGATTGTTGTATTCGGCGGCTCGTTCCTCTTAATCCGCCGTTAGTTTAAGATCTAAATCAGGTAGTGTAGACCAATGATGATATATAAGAGAAAATCAATAATCCTGCTGTCCGCAGCAGTTGTTTTCGGCACGGCACATTTTATAACGGCCGAAGCAGCCGACTCGCCATGGACGAGCGGTAACCGTATTGCCATCAGTGCGGATGGCAATCCTGATGCGGATGCGGACGACACGGGCGCAACCCCGTTCTCGCTCGCCGTGCTGGCCAAGGCGGGTTTGCAGAACAATCTGGTTCATTATGATTTTAATAACTTTCTGGAGTACAAACGGATTGAGCCAGATGACAACCGCATGTGGACGGGCGCCATGGGCGGACAGGCCCGGTGGGGATTTGACCGCAGCCGATTCTTTGACGCGGCGATCGATCCGGCCGGCGCTGTTGCACACCTAACGGCGGAGATAAATAAATCGACTGCGGATGATCCGCTCTATCTGATCATGGCCGGTCCGTTGGAGCTGATTTTCCAATCATTGGAAAAAGCAGATCCGGTGGCTCGCAAACAGGTGATCATTGTTTCGCATCACAATTATAATGAATATTTCAAGGCGCGCCTTTGGCATCGAAACTGGAACGATGTGCTGGCGCTGGTTCCAGACATTGGATATCTGAGAATCAAAGATCAAAACGGTTGGGGAGGCAATGGACTTAAAGGTTCGGACGATGCGGATTTCCATTGGCTGCGGGATCATGCGGATCCGAACCTCAACTGGGTTTATGATCGGATTGTTGCCGGTAAACCCGATGTTTCGGATGGGGGGATGCTTACCTGGCTGATCGGCATTAACGGAAATGATGAAACGGTCACCATTCCGGAAATGCAAACCTGGTTCGGGCCGGAGCTTGTTCCAGCCATTGGAAAAATATTAAAGGCCCCTGAAGCTCCGGCCGGGGTTGATCCCGTTGTCGTTCCGCCGGCAACCGAACAGATCTTTCAGGAGGTGGATGGCCGCATCGTGATCGAAGCCGAGAGCATTCCGCTTTCCAATGGTTGGAAGCTGGCGACGGGGTGCATCCAGTGGATGCCAAACAAGGAGGAATCCAGCACTCATCAGCACCAGGGGGAGTTGCTGTATAAACTCCGTATTTCCAATCCTGGGAAATATCGCATGGCATTGAAGTCCGCGCACGATGGCGATGGGTGGAATAGTTGCTGGACGGTGATGGGGTTGAATCCGGTTAACCCTTATGGCATCACGCGCAACACGGGGCATGCGAATTCAACGGGTGGTTTTACCTGGGACACAACCCATAAAAATTATGGATCGATAAAACACCAGGAGGGCGGGATGTCCGAGCCGCTTTATGAGCTGGCGGCAGGCGATCACTATTTCTGGATCTGCGGTCGCTCGCATGGATTTAGAATTGATAAAATCCATTTTTTTAAAGCAGGCGTCAGCGGTTTTAAAGATGACTCGATTTCAGCAACGCTGATGGTTGATGAGAAACATTTAGGAGAGGAATGAGAATGAAAATAAAAACGTTAATAATGATATGCGGCTTTAGCCTTACGGTTGCACATGCTGCCGATAAAAAACCCAACATTCTCTGGATTGTAACCGACGACCAGCGTCCGGACTCCTTGCAGTGTTATAACCGCGCCGTCTATGGAACGGATGAAAGTCCGCTGGGTTATGTGGAGTCGCCGAACATTGATGCGCTGGCTGAAGAGGGCGTTTTGTTTACGCGGGCGATCTGCAACTCACCGGCCTGCGGACCGTCGCGCGGTTCTATGCACACCGGGCGCTATCCGTTCAGGAACGGGCATTATGGCTTTGAGCTATCGCATCAGCACCCGGACTTTGTGACACCGGTGGTGCATCAGACCATCCGCGAGTATGGCTACAGCACGGGCGTATTCGGTAAATCGGATTCCTACATCTATAACGATCCGGGGTCTTATGGCAACGACGGTATCTTTGGTACCAAGGTCCATTTTAAACACGATCTTCAGAAGAACGGTTTCGGGGATATTTATTCCAGCGTGGCCGGCAAGGAAATTGGTGGAAAGTATAAGGTGTATGGCAGTACGGAAAAAGTGATGTATCCGGATGGATCGGTCCGTAAATATCTGGTGAAGAATTCGATTGCGGATCTGACCGATGAAGAGATTGCCGAGAAGAAAAAAACGGACGAAGAATTGGGGCTTTTGCGAGCATACAGTCTCGGGAATAAAACCCTGATCTATGGCGGCCGCAATCCGCAACCGGCCGATAAAACCGTGGATGCCTGGATTGCCCAGACGTTTATAAACTATCTGGAGAATGCCGATAAATCCTATACCAGTATTTTTGGTTCTAAGATGAAAGGGGTTCCGACGGATAAGCCGTTTTTGATTGATGTCGGTTTCCGCTTTCCCCACACGCCGGTGCTGGCTCCCCAGTCGTACCGCGACCGTTTTGCCGACAAGGTTTATCGGCTGCCGGAATTTGATCCGAAAGATCTCGATAAACTGCCGTCACAGCTGAAGCAACTGACCGATCAGATGCGCGTAATTCCGCGCAGTCCTGAAGATGTGGATGCAAAAAAAGCGTTCACACCGGCCGATATGCAGATGGCGATCCGCGACTATTATGCCTTCTGTGCACACGGGGATGAGCACATCGGCAGAACGATTGATGCCTTTAAAGCCTATTGCAAAAAACAGAAGAGCGAGTATCTGATCATCTACACGGTCGGCGATCATGGCTGGCAGTTGGGCGAGCAGGGCATGGAATCGAAGTTCAGCCCATGGCGCGAATCCATTCACAATGCGGCAATTGTGGTGTCGTCCGACAAGAACGCATTTCCTCCCGGCAGCGTATGCGATGAACTGGTGGAATATGTGGACTTTGCTCCGACCATTTTGGCGGCGGGCGGCGTGAATATTCAAGATTCCAAATATGACTATCTCGATGGCCAGGATCTGGCCGCCGTGCTTAAAGGAAAAGCGCAGAAGCGCGATTATGCGCTGGGCGAAATGAACCTAGTGATTGGGCCGCGTGCCTATATGCGTGCAAAGGAGTGGGCCTTCTCCATGAAGACCCGCCCGTTCTGGGGATACGTTAAAGAAGAGAATATGGGCAAGGATATCAAGTGGGCGCTGGAGTGTCCGGTTAAAGATGCGGAACTGGCGCTCTATGATCTGCGCAACGATCCGCTGGAACGCAACAATGTGGCAGCCGATCCGGAGTATAAGGAGCTGGCCGAATGGTTCCGCCGGAAGTTGGGGAACATCGTTCTTGGCGATGGCCGGGCCGAGTGCGACTGGAAGAAAAACAATGTTTATACGATCAGCAACTTTGCCAAAGGTGCGGACGATAAAAAACTGGATATCCCCGCACACCTGATTCCTACGTTGTAATCGCCCGCGTCATTGGAGAAATACATGAATCATAAAATACTTTTCAGGGCGGTCGCAACGGGAGGGCTTACCCTGTTTCTGGTGTCGTGCCAATCCAATGGTTGGAAAACGGCTGAGGGAAATCCAACTTTTTCAGAGGGCGAGAACCCATGTCCGGCCGGTATGAAGTGGATTCCGGTGCGAGGCATGTCGGACGAGTTTAACGGAAGCAAGGTGAACCTGAAGAAATGGCAGGTGGACCCGATCGGCAACAGCTTTACCTGGGAAGGGCGTCCGCCGGGGCTGTTCCTTGCTGATAATGTGTCGGTAGAGGATGGTGACCTGCGTGTGAAAGTTGGCGTACTGGACGAACCGTATACGGGCGTGGAAGGCACCTATACGTATTCCGGTGGGATTGTGCGTTCCATCATGCCGGGGCAGGCGGGTTGGTACTATGAGTGCCGCATGAAAGCCAATGCAACCGAGATGTCGTCCACCTTCTGGATGCTGACGATCGGCGGGCCGGACGAGGCGCTGGAACTCGACATTCAGGAGTGTGTCGGCCGAACGACGGAACTGACAAAAAAGTGGGCGCGCAACTGGGACCGAATCTATCATTCCAACGCCATTCACTGGCGCTACTTCAGTGAGCCGAAGGAAACGAAAACGCAAGGGTGGATCGGTCTTGACGAAAAGAATGCCGATCGTTATTTCGTGTATGGTGCGTGGTGGAAGTCACCGCAGGAAATCCGGTTCTACCTCGACGGAAAATATATGTATTCTCTCAATCCGGAAACGCAATGGGACTGGCCGGCCTATCTGCATATGGCCATCGAAACCTACGACTGGAACCCGATCCCGGAAGACGGCGGCATGGTGGCCTCCGGTACGGAAGAGGAGCGCACCACCAAGTATGACTGGATCCGGACGTGGAAACTGGTGAACAAGTAGGATGGGATTCCAATCCCGTCCAGCCGTCGCTGTGCTCTCGGATGGTCGAGACTGGAGTCTCAACCTACGAATCGAGCGGTATGGAGAACACCTTATGAAGAGGTTTCTATTTGCGGTAGCTTTCGATGTTGGCGCATAGCATGTTTTATATAATCATTTGTTGGAGAATTTCTATGAGGGAGCAGTGGGTAGTGGTTATGTTGATGTTTGCATCATCTATTGCTGCACGGGGCCAGGAGCGGCAGGCGTCGGTGGATGTCAACCTCAACGTGAAGCACACGGTGGGGGGCGCCGATTCATTTGATCGGGAAAAATGGATGGTGCTGCATGCCCGTGCGACCGAGCATGATTGGGATTCGGCGGAGCAGCGCGCATCATTCTTGAATGACTACGATGTTTATCTGGGCAGGGACTGCGGCGCAATGCCCGAGGCGCTGTCGTGGACGACGGAAGATCCGAATAAGCCGGGCTGGTGCGATCCTTCAAGCATGGCGGCACTCGGAAAACGCGAGCGCGCAAGGTATGCCAAAAACACCGCCGTCCATGCGCTGGAGCATCGCTCGGAAAAGATGACGGTTGGCGGACAGCCAAAAATGTTCCCGGACGGTAGCACTAACGGCAGCGGATTTGTGATTGGCAGCTATGACGCCCTGGCTGATTTTTATGAGCAGTACCTGACTCATTTTTGCGGATCCGGCGGGACGGACGGCTCGCCCAAACCCGCCATGCTTGAAGTGGTCAATGAACCGTTTGTTCATGCCCGCGAGCACAACACAACATATGAAGAGATTTCTGAGTTTCATAATCTCGTAGCCGAGCGGGTCAAGCGGTCGCATCCCGATGTGATGGTGGGTGGTTATACGGCGGCGCATCCGGGGTATGAGGATCACGATTTTAGACATTGGGACCGGAACTGGCGGCTGTTTATTGATATCGCCGGAGAAAACATGGATTTCTTTTCGTTGCATCTCTACGACAATCCGCTCAAAAACAAAGATCTGCAAAACAGCACATATCGCAGCGGCAGCAATGTTGAGGCGATCCTGGACCTGGTCGAGCACTACAGCTGGCTGAAGCTGGGTGAAGTGAAGCCGTTTAATATTTCCGAATACGGCTGCTTGCGGGTGGGCAACGGCTTTCCGTACGGGCACGACGAAGCGTGGCGATGCACCCGTTCGTATAACACCATTCTGATGCAGCTGCTGGAACGTCCAGACCGGATTTTGCAGGCAATCCCGTTTATGGTTCTGAAAGCGGAGTGGGGGCGGAAGGATGGTTTCCCGTATCCGAAGCGCCTGCTGTATGATGTGGATGAGTTGAACGGGAAGCCGAAGGATAATGACGGCCCCTGGGCATACACGCCCCGGATCAATTTTTGGGAAATGTGGAAAGAGGTCAACGGCATCCGTGTTGACACGGTTGCTTCCGATCCCGATATCCAGGTCGATTCGTATGTGAATGGTTCGGACGTGTTTGTGATCGTCAGCAGTCTGGATCACACGGGTCCGCAAAAGGTGAATCTCAACGTGTTGGGTGCGTCGTCCGACCTGCTGCACGTTCAGGTTAAGCATTTATATGCCGACTCTTCCGGCCTTCCCGTGCTTGATGACTATACGACGGGTTCCTTGCCGACGATTACTTTGGGAGCCTCGGCGACGGCGGTGATCAAATACAGCTTTAGGTCGCCGCTTGAGATCAATGAGGTTTCGTCGGAACAGAAATATTATGCCACTACCTACCTGCAACCTGTAGCGGCTGAAACTTCAATCGAGTTCGAGATCAATGATGTGGATGCTTCTTCAAAGTTTGGTGAAGCGGTGTTGCGTATTGGCATTGGGCGCAAGCACGGCCTCTCCCTCCAACCGGTTATTCACATTAACGGAAAGCAGATCCCGGTGCCGACCGATTGGCGGGGCTACGACCAGTGGAACCGCGGGCAGTTTTTCGGGGTGCTGGAGATTCCGGTTCCCTACAGCCTGCTGCAGGAAGACAACTCCATTGTAGTTACCTTCCCGGATAGTGGCGGACACGTGTCAAGTGTGGCCATGCAGGTGTTCGGATTCAGTGCCGACATTCGTGCAGCCGTCGGCGGAAAGCCTGAAGCGTCATCCGGTGCATTTCCCTTTCTTGTGCCGAAGGAAAAGCCCGGTCGTGTGATGAGTGCCGCCGTGGAGCGGGCCTATGACGAATATGGCGGCTTCAGGCCGGAAAGCAATGAGCTGTTTACCCAGTTCAAGTATACAGAGCTGAAGGGATTCGACTACAGCGATGGAGATGCAACGGTTTCGCGCCGTGATCCTTCCAAGGTCATTTTTGCCAACGGCAAGTACTATGTTTGGTACACCGGTCGTAAAACGCCCTTCGAGCCTGCGGGCATGTCCCGGGCGCATCTGGCGACCGATGAAATTCCATCGGCTGACTGGGATCTGGCCGACATCTGGTATGCCACGTCAACGGACGGCTTTACCTGGGAAGAGCAGGGGATTGCCGTGCAGCGCCCGCCCAAGCCCCAGCCCGGTTGGCGGTCGGTCACGACGACGGACATTCTCGAGTGGGAGGGTAAATACTATCTCTACTACCAGGCCTTCATGGAAGCCAGTGGCACGCGGGGCGACTTCTGCCCGGTGGCCGTTTCCTACGCGGACTCGCCCGACGGGCCGTGGACGCCGCACGGCGAAATCGTCATCCCGAACGGCGCGCCTGGGGAGTGGGATCAGTTTTCGATCCACGATCCCTATCCGCTGGTGCACGACGGAAAAATCTACCTCTACTACAAGGCCGACTTTGACAAACGGCCGGAGCTGAGGCCTTCCAAAGTGCGCATGCAGGGGCTGGCTATTGCAGACCATCCGCTGGGGCCGTTTAAAAAGCATCCCCTCAACCCGGTGATCAATTCCGGGCATGAAACGACGCTGTTTCCATTCAAGGAAGGGGTGGCGGCATTGGTCATCAAGGACGGCATGGAGCGCAACACCATTCAGTATGCCGAGGACTGGGTAAACTTTGAAATCGCATCCATTGTGGAGCTGATGCCCGTTGCCGGCGGCCCGTTTGTGCCAGATGCTTTCACGGATACCAAGAATGGGCGCGGCATCACCTGGGGTATCTCCCATTTCACCAATGCGGGCGATAACTGGCGGAAGAACTATTCCATCCTGATCCGCTTCGATTGCGACCTGAGTCTGGATGTCGATGACCAGGAAATGAAAGATCATTTCAACAAATACAGCCCCGAGCACCATTATCAGCATGGTTTGTCCGGGAAACAACGCGAGCGTATTGCAAATGAAAACAGGGGTTTGATGAAATGAAACGTGCTGAATATCTAGCTTTTCTTCTGGTGACTGCAGTGATGACGAATGTCGTTGCTGAAAAATATAAGCCAACGTATGAATCGTTGGCACAACATGAGGCGGCGCCGGAATGGTTTCAGGATGCCAAGTTGGGCATTTATTTCCACTGGGGGCCCTACAGTGTTCCAGCCTTTGGAAGTGCTTGGTATCCGTGCAATATGTATCAGATCGGCAGCAATGTTCATAAGCACCATGTGAAAACCTATGGGCCAATAGAAGAGTTTGGCTATGAGGACTTCATTCCCCTGTTCACGGCCGAGCATTTCGACCCGTCGGAATGGGCGGAACTCTTTGAAATGGCCGGCGCCCGGTTTGCCGGGCCGGTGGCCCAGCATCACGATGGGTTCGCCATGTGGCACAGCAAGGTCAATCCGTGGAACGCCGGCGATATGGGGCCGAAGCGCGATGTTCTCGGCGATCTGTTTTCCGAACTTCGGAAGCGTGATTTGAAAACGATCGCGACGTTTCACCATGCGCGCAATGGGCAGCGCAACCGGGACAACCTGAAGGATCGTGAGAAGGGATTCAACAGCCACTATCCCTACCATCCCGATCTGCCGACTGCGACAACGGATCCGAAGCTGCGCATGCTGTTCGGTAATTTTGAAACGATCGACGGGTTCAACCAGTACTGGCTGGACCAAGTCAATGAGGTTGTCGATGCCTATTCGCCGGACATCATCTGGTATGACTCCTGGCTGAATATGATTCCTGAATCCTATCGCAAGGAAATGGCCGCCCATTTCTTCAACCACGCCCAGGAGACCGGGCAGGAGGTGGTGACCTGCCACAAGCACAACGACATGCCGATGAGCTTCAGTGTGCTCGATTTTGAGCAGGGCGGCCGGCGTGAAATCCATCCGATGCCATGGATGACGGATATCACGTTGGGGGAAAGTCGGTGGATGTATGTGGAAGGACACAAATACAAAGATGCGGCTCTGGTGGTGCGCAATATGATCGATGTCTGGAGCAAGAACGGCATCGTTCTGCTCAACGTATCCCCGCGCGCCGACGGCGTGATCAACGCGGAACAGCGCAGCATTTTGAAAGAGATCGGTGATTGGCTGAAGGTAAACGGAGAAGCGGTGTACGGCACCCGTCCATTCGATGTGTATGGATATGGAACGGCCGGGAACAAGGAAAGCTCCCATGACGGGCAGTCGGCAAAAATGGAATTCACTGCTGAGGACATCCGTTTCACCGTCTCCAAAGATGATAAATCGATGTACATCTTTTTCCTGGGCAAACCCACTCCGGGTGAAGTGATCAAAATGAAGCCGCTCGGCAGGCACCGTTTCGCACCGCGCCTCCCTGTCCGAAAGGTCACTTTGCTCGGTACGGATATTGATGTGGTGTGGGAGGACGACACGTATTATTTGAAATTGACTATGCCGAATGTGGAAATGAATGAAATCGCAACGGTGTTTAAGATGGAGCTTGGTGAATAAATGAAATGGACTCTCCCGTTATTGGTCGGGCTGGCGTTGGCTGCAGTCGGCGCAGCAAAGCAACCGAACGTGGTGTTTATCCTGCTGGATGATGTCAGCCATTATGGGATTTCGGCCTACGGTGCGGAGTCGATGAGCTGTAAGGGGCACTTTGAAAATGTTCCGCTCAAAACGCCGCGCATCGACAGCCTGGCTGAAGACGGATTGTTGTGTGAATATGCCTATACCTATCCGTTGTGCGAGCCGACGCGCATTGCGCTGATGAGCGGGAAAAACAACCGCCGCAATTATCTGAACTGTAAGGCGCAGCATGAGTCCGATATTACCTTTGGCGATCTGTTTAAGCGGGCGGGTTACGAGACAGGCATTGTGGGTAAATGGAAGCAGACCCGCGGGACGAAAGAGATTCCCGGGAAGGATTATATTGCCCGGTTCGGCTGGGATGAGTTTTTCTGCTTTGATGTAATCAATATGGTCGGCCGGCGTATGATTGAACCCAATTTTGTGCTCAATGGAACCATCACAAATTATCGTGGCATCGATCCCGAAACCGGGCGGCGCTGGTATGGCCCGGAGATCATCAATCGCTATGCCCTCGATTTTATTGAGCGGAAAAAAGACAAACCGTTCTTTCTTTATTACTCCATGGTGCTGATGCATGCCGAGCATACACCGACGCCGGACACGGAGCCGAAATCGGCCTACGATGATTTTGATGTGAACAAGCCGGGACAGGGACGGCTTAAGGGTGATGATCGCCGTTATTTCCCGGACATGGTTGCCTATATGGATAAGATGATTGGCAAGGTACTCGATAAGCTGGAGGAACTGGGGCTGGCGGAAAATACGCTCGTGGTGGTGATGGGTGATAACGGGACCAATAAAGTGGATTTCAATTATCCGGACGGCACAGTAAAGGTCGGGAACAAGGGGACGCACAAAGACGGCGGTCTGCATGTGCCGCTTCTGATGCGCGCGCCGGGTAAAATTCCGGCAGGCACCAAATATGACGGCCTGGTTTATGTGACCGATATGCTGCCGATGCTGTGTGATGCCGCCGGCGTTGAAATCCCGAACCGAAAGGATCTGGATGGCATCAGTTTCTGGCCACAGGCGACCGGGCGGTCGAACGACGAGCCCCGCGATGCGATCTGTACGTGGTATATCGGCAACCATCATGTGAGTGAAGAGGAGTTTTTCCTCGAATATGCCTTCGATAAAAAATTCAAACGCTATGCGCCGGACACGATGTATCCGGAAGGGCGCTTTTTCGAATGGTGGAATGATATTGAAGAAGAGGCAGGCGCTCCCGTAAAAAAGAAGATTCCGCTGGGGTGGAACCGGTATCGATATGCCGGGCTGGATCAGAACCGGCTGAATCCGGAACAGCAGGAAGCTTATGACCGTTTGGGTAAACTGTTTGCTGAACATAAGTATGTTCCGGTTGAACGCCTGCAGATCCATAAGGGGGAAGCACCGATCAGGGCGGGCCGGGAGCATCAGCTGAAATGCAGCGTTTATCCGGCCAATGCGACCCGCAACGGTATGATTTGGGAAACCAGTGATCCTGCGGTGGCAACCGTCGATAAATTCGGAGTGCTGCATGCGCATAAACCGGGCGCCATTACGGTCAAAGCCTATTCCTGGGACGATGCCAATCCTTCCGCTAAAAATGAAGGGGAGACCTATTTAACCACGGGCATTCGGGATTCGGTTACGATTCAAATTGCCGATTAGGTGTCTAAAGCCGACAATGGGAACCGTCTCATTGGTGTGTGGATAGTGTTTGGAAGACATCCCGCTTTGTTTTCAGCGGCGTGGGTGAATGGAAACTGCAAGTGATGCAGGTTGGAGAGATCAATGTATATAAAGTGGATTAGTTTATTTGCATTAATGGCGGCGGCGTTTGCCGGCGCGGTGGAAAGGCCGAATATTGTCGTGATTCTGGCGGATGATGTCGGTTCCGGGGATATCAGTTATTACCGTAATCAGTTTATGGATCAGAAGCCGGTGATGGAAACCCCGAACATTGATGCGCTGGCTGCGGGTGGCATGTGGTTTACCGACGGTCATTCCTCGACTGCGCTATGCGCACCGACGCGCTATGCGATTATGAGCGGAAAAAACAATTATCGATCCTTCGCGCCGTGGGGCGTATGGAACTCCTTCCATGAAGGGGCTATCAAAAAGGGGGAGGCCACCCTCGGGACCGTGGCGCGTGACGGCGGTTATGCGACCGGTTTTATCGGAAAGTGGCACCTCGGCCTCAACTTTAAGCGGTTGGATGGAAAAGGGTACTATCGCGGCAACGACAAAGATCCCAAGCCGGTTCCCGCGGATATGATGCAGGTGGCTTATGGCGGACCGGCTGACATGGGTTTTGATTACAGCTATGCCCTGCCGACCGGGGTGCAGGGGCCGCTCTACATGGCCTATGAAAATGAAAAGTGGGCGCCGTTTGAAAAGGATTCCGAAATGATCTGCGTGAATGAAGAGACAGCGGTGGACCCGGTAACCGTTACGGCGCAGGACAAGAAGGATCTGAAGCTCGAAGGCAATATGACCATCTCCGATAAGGGACCGGGTATGGGCGACTCCAAGTGGGATACCTCGAAGATTCCGGACATCATTTCGCGCAAGGCCGTTAACTTCATCAACGCGAATGCCAATAAGAAACCGTTCTTCCTCTACTACTGCAGCCCCGAGGCGCACCGGCCGCATATGCCGCCCGCCGAAATGGACGGCGTGAAGGTACGCGGAACCCTGCCGTCGCGTCACATGGAATGCATCAAGGTGCTCGACCTCGAAGTAAAGCGCATCGTGGATGCGCTGAAAGCAAATGATGTATTTGAAAACACGCTGGTCTTCTTCGTGGCGGATAACGGCGGCCTGACCTGGAAGGTGCCGGGGACAATGGAATCCGGGCACCGTCCGAGCGGCAACTACCGCGGTGCCAAAAGCGCGCCGCACGAAGGCGGACACCGCATCCCGTTTATTGCCCATTGGCCGAAATATATTAAGGCCGGCCAGACCTCCGATGAACTGGTGATTACCCACGACCTCATGGCGACTGTGGCACGGGTCGCCGGAACCAAATTGGCCGATGAAGACACGCTCGATTCCACCAATATCCTGCCGATCCTTCTCGGGCAGGATTTCAAACAACGCGACTACCTCGCCTGGCAGTCCGGAGCCACCTTCCAGGTGATGTATCGCGAAGGTCCGTGGAAGCTGATCATTCAGAGCAATCATAAGCTGGATCAGTGGGATCCGGTTGAGCTGTACAATCTGGAAACGAATGCCATGGAAGACCCGAAGAAAAATCTGATCGGTCATCCGGAATACAAAGCCCGGGCGGAAAAAATGTATAAAAAATACATGAAAATCCGAACCGGTGGTGAGCGGACCGCACCCATTAATTTATAAGGGCTGGTTATGATGCTGAACAAAACGCTCCTGCTGACGGGGGTCGTCTGGTTTGTTGGTTTACTTTCTGCCGGCCATGCCTCAAGCGCAAAGATGACGGAGACCGCTGTTGTGGAATATCTGAATATTAAAGAATTTGGTGCTCGTGGGGACGGGGTGACGGATGATACGCCCGCGTTGCAGGCTGCAATCAAAGCGGCGAAGGAAACGGGCGGAACCATTTATTTTCCGAACGGGACCTACTGCATCCATCCGGTAAAAGTACCTTCCCATATCGCGTTGCGCGGCGACTCGAACTGGGCCTATGAAAATAAAGGGAAGAAAGATCCCGACTTTGAAGGGCGCACCACACTGAAAGCATTGTCCGGAAACGCGCGGGCGCTGCTCGATTGTTATGATGCCCGCGGAACCCGGATCATCGGGCTGACGCTGGACGGCAGCAAGCTGGGCAAATCCATGCACGGCATCTATGCGCGCCACACCGGATGCGAGCTGCACATCGTGATTGAAGATTGCCGGATCAACCATTTTACCGGTTCCGGCATCCGTCTCGAAAAAGCCTGGGTTTTCGCTATTCGCCGCTGTCTGGTCATGTGGAACGGGGAACACGGAATTGACTGCACCGGCGGGTACGATGGCTGGGTGATCGATACCATGCTGACCGCCAACAAAGGGGCCGGGTTTTATGCCCGCGGTGAAGCGCCGGAGGATATGAGTGAGGAGGAGAAAAAGGCGATTTCTTTTTTCGGTTCCGCTTCAGTCATGTTGACCGCCAACCGCATTGAATGGAATCAACAGGGCGGCATTTTACTGAACGGAGCCAACTCCATGCAGATTAACGGCTGTTCGCTCGATCATAATTTCGGGCCGGGCATCAAGATGGTGAATTCAACCGCCAATACCATTACCTCCTGTAAAATTCGCACCAACGGAGTCGATGCTGAAGGCGAAGACAGCTGCCAGGTTGCTCTCGAAGATTGCAAGGGAACGGTGATGACGGGCAATACGCTGTGGGGCTGGTTTGACAGGGGGGAGCACGACTACAAAGAGGCCGATCCGCTGTATGGCATCATTCTTAAAAACCTGAACGGATGCGTGATTTCGCAGAATGCCATGTATCACAGTTCAAGCCGCGAAGGCATTCTCGACCATGGCGGCCACGAAGCAACGGTTATAACGCAGAACGCCTACGTGAAGCCGACTATTCAGGTTAAGAAATGAGATAACCTGCATGCTGGTGGGCGGCGATGACGACGCGAAGCGAGTCTGAGAGCTCGCAAGACAACCATCGCCCTCCAGAATCCGTATAGTTGGAGGGCGGCACTCCGTTGCCGCCGCGGTTGAGCGGATTCGGCGATGACAAAGCATCGCCCTCCAGAGCGGGTTTAATTGGAGGGCGGCACTCCGTTGCCGCCGCAGCGCGGAGGAGCTCCGGTTGGCGATGAAATTATTCAATACGGAATTTGATAGTTTCTCCGGGGCACCGTAGATTGTTCCACTATGAATAGAACCGGATTTTTTCGAGTGGTGGCCGTATGCACAGTTGTTCTAACGGCATGTTTTGTTTCCGCGGACGAGGTTCCGTTAATCCGCAGGCAGTTTGCGGAATACTGGGTGCAGACCTCTTCGCATGAATCATCTGCGAAACGAAATATGAAAAGCATGCGGGACGACGGTACCTGGGCGGATATCGACTATGCCAGTACACGGCGTGGCGGTTGGCCGACGCTGAATCATCTCAAGCGGGTTGAAGGGATGGCGGTCGTGTATGCGGATCAGGATGCCTTACTTTTCCAATCATTGGAACTCAGGGATACCATTGTTAAGGGGCTGAACCACTGGCTCGAAAAGGACTACAGGAATCCGAACTGGTGGAACGGTCGGATCGGTGTTCCGAAAACACTGGCCGCCGCCATGATCCTGCTCGGTGATGATCTGCCCGATGACGTGCTGAAAAAAGCCCGGCCGATTCTTCAGCGGAGTAAGATGGGGCAGACCGGGCAGAACAAGGTCTGGTGCGCGGGCATCGCCTTCATGAAAGGACTGCTCTACGACGATCCGGAATTGATGGATCAGGCGGTTTCAGAAATCTGGTCGGAGCTGCGGGTGTCGACCGAAGAGGGCATTCAGCCCGACTGGAGTTTTCATCAGCACGGGCCCCAGCAGCAGTTTGGAAACTATGGTCTGTCCTTTGCGGGCGACATGATCAAGTGGGCCTCCATCCTGCGCGGAACACAATATGAACTGAGCGGCGAAAAGCTTTCCAATCTTCGGAACTATCTGCTCGAAGGCGTTTCCTGGATCATCTGGAACGGGCGCATGGATTTCAGCGGCTGCGGGCGACAGATTGAACAAGGTGCGCAGGAGCAGAAGGGCCGTTATACGACCCGGCAGTTGCAGGGAATGAAAGCGGTGGATCCGGCATTCAGTGCTGAATATGGAACGGTCCTGGAGCGTGTTGGATTTAAACCGTTCTGGCGTTCGGAGATGGCGGTGCAGCGTCGTACGGACTGGTATGCCTCGGTGAAGATGAGCTCGAAACGGGTAATCGGCGCGGAGACCTGCAACTCGGAAAACATGCAGGGCCTGCATCAGGGCGACGGCACGCTGCTGGTCTACCGTGATGGTTCTGAGTATGAAGACATCGCTCCGCTGTGGGACTGGAAACGCCTGCCCGGTACGACGTGCGACCAGGGGTTCCAAACCTTGAAACCCGGCGAGGCCGACCAGGGGCGCGGCATTTCAAACTTTTCCGGCGTGATTGGCAATGGTGAAACGGGGATGGCGGCCATGGTCTACAAGCGCAATGGTCTCACGGCACACAAATCCTGGTTCTTCTTTAAGGATCACATCGTTTGTCTGGGAGCCGGGATCAAAGGCAAAACCAAAGGGGTGGTTTATACATCCGTTCAACAGTCATGGCAGAAAGGCAATATGAAACGGGGACCGGACTGGGTGCATCATGACGGGATCGGATATCAATTTGTTGACGGCAAGCTGCAGGTGGAATCCGGCGAGGTGAAGGGCAACTGGAACGGTTGTTTCCCGACCCGCGGTGACCGTCCGGCGGAAGGGGATGTATTCAGCCTTTGGATCGACCATGGAAAATCTCCGAAGACTGGAACCTATGCGTATAAGCTTTTCCCGGAAACAACGGCGGACGAAATGGAAAACTTCCAGACATTGGAAACGTCGGTCGTGGTGGCGAACTCCGAATCCGTGCAGGCCGTTGCCTGCGGTTGGGATGCCTATGCTGTCTTTTACAAGGCAGGGAAGTTCCAACTTGGCAAAAAGTGGACGATTGAGGCTAGCGGCCCGTGCCTGCTCTATTTTTCAAATGCGAGCCTGATCGTGTCTGATCCAGCGCACCGTATCCAGACCTTGGAAATCAAGGTCAACGGCACGCCGGTAAACGTCAGTCTTCCACAAGGCGCGGATTGCGGCAAGCAAGTTGAGGTGAACTGAGATGATGAAATGTATACTCACTTTTTTATGCGGCGGCATGCTGGTCGGCGGCGCTGTTGCGGCCGAGAAGGATGAATATGAAGTCGGCTGTAAACTTCCTGCGGATGCTGTGATCACCTGCCCGGATTCCAACCCGTTGCGCGATGCGCTTCGTCCGGTTCCGACAACGGCAGTCTTTAAAATGGAGGGCTGGAGTTTATGGGATCCTTCGCTGATCAAAGTCGGCGATACCTATCATCTCTTCTGCTCGCGTTGGCCGAAGGCGGATGACCATTCCTTTGATTCGGGGTGGAAGCGGAGCCATGTGATCCGTGCTACCGCTAAAAACCTTTTCGGGCCCTACGAGTTTCAGGAAATCGTGCTGCATCCGAAGGACCACCCGTGGGCAACGCAGGGGATTCATAATCCAAAGATTACGAAGGTCGACGATCAGTTTCTGCTGTATCATCTAGGCATTCCGCAATGGTCGACCGGGTTTGCCTTTGCGGATTCGGTTGAAGGGCCGTGGAAGCCGTTGCCGAAGCCGGTGCTGAAAGCCAACAACCCCGCGCTGCTGCAGCGAGAGGATGGCTCTGCCTATATGGTTTCCAAGCACAAACCGAAGCCGACGCGCGACGGCAAATGGGATGCCTGTATGAAGGCGCATGAAGCGGATTCCATCACGGGGCCCTATCGCACCGTCGGGGAAGGCCGGAACCGCCTCCCATACAACCTGGAGCTGGAAGACCCGACGATCTGGTGGGCGAACGATCAGTATAATGTCATCTGTACTGACTGGGAGGGTAAGGTGACCGGGATTCAAAAGCCGGTGGTATATTACACCTCGAAAGACGGCATTCACTATGAGCTCTATTCAAAGATACCGGTATGGACGCAGACTGAACCGATACTGCTCGAAGACGGCACGCAGCTGAAAGCAAGCCGCATCGAACGCCCCCAGGTGTACATCAATGAACAGGGTGAATTTTGTGCGCTGCTGGTGGCGGTCGGTGTTGAAGAGCGCAGTCATGATTATATTGTGATCCGGCCGGTGGATCATTTTGTTCCTACCAATTAGTACGGAGATCAACGATGAAAATTGAACATTTTGCATATCAGGTTAAAGACGCGGTGGCGGTATCGGATTGGTACTGCGAGCATATGGGATTTCAGATAAAGCGTGGAATCGACGATCCGTTTGCTGTGCGGTTTCTTGCCGATGAATCCGGCGATGTGATGATTGAGATCTACAGTAACCCGGCTGTTCAAACGCCGGACTATGCGTCGATGGATCCGCTGATTCTACACATAGCTTTTGTGTGCAACGATATTGCCGGAACCATCAAGCGTCTCAGCGCTGCCGGAGCCGAATTACTGCAGGAAGAAAACACGCCTTTCGGCGACACTCTCGCCATGCTGCGCGATCCGTGGGGGCTGGCCATCCAGCTGTGCCAGCGCGCGGAAGCGATGGTTTAGTTGTAGTTAGAAACAGCTCTCTTGTGGAATTACTTAGAGGTTGTGGTCGGGTACTGGGCTTCGCCCAAGGATTGTAATGAAGAGTCAGCCGCATGTGTTAATGATGATCGAGGCGTCACGCGAGTCCGGGCGGCGTTTGATTGCCGGGGTGGCGGATTATGCGCGGCACTTTGGACCCTGGCATTTTCATTGGCAGCCTTTGGGGCTTTCGCGCATCGCTGAATCCCGCGAGGAGATGACGTTTGACGGCATTCTGGTCCGGGATACCGCTGAAGTGCAGTCCTTTATGGAAGCCGGCGTACCCACTGTGGCTTTTACCTACGGTAAGCAGTTGATGACCGGCGTCGGGTGGGTGAATACGGATGACCGCGGCATCAGCCAAGTGGTCGCGAACCATTTTGTACAGCGCGGGTTCCGGCACTTCGCTTTTTGCGGGTTCGGCGGATTGCCCTGGTCGATGGGGCGGGGAAAAGGATTTTCCGAGGCGTTGAACACAGTCGGCTTTTCGGTGAACGAATATTGGATCCCTTCATCCCAGGTTGGGGAAATGGATGATACAGACATCATCCGATGGCTCTCATCGCTCCCGCGCCCCGTGGCCTTGATGGCAACCAATGACGAGCTGGGCTGGAAACTGGTGCATCTCTGCCAGGAAGCCGGATTAAAGGTGCCCGACGACTGTGCCGTGGTCGGGGTGGATAATGATCCGGTGGTGTGCGGCATGAGCGATCCGCCGCTTTCCAGTGTCGGGCTGGATCAATATCAGTCCGGTTACCAGGCGGCGGCGCTGCTCGATAAAATGATGAAAGGAAAGACGCCTGAGTCGCTGATTATCACGGCCGGCACCGGCGACGTGGTGGTGCGTCAATCATCGGATATTTTTGCGATCGAAGATGCCGCGGTGGCGAAGGCGCTGCGGTTTATTCAGGAAAATGCGCACCGCCCGGTGAAAGTGGATGAGGTGGCCTCGGCCAGTGGCATGTATCGGCGTGGCCTGGAGCGGCGCTTCAAGGAGCATTCGTCGCGCACTATCCTGCAGGCCTGCCGCGAGGCCCGGGTTGAATACCTGGAAAAAATCCTGAAGGAATCGAAGTTGAGTCTGGAGGAAATCGCAGATCAATGCGGCTTCACGCAGACCTCGCACCTGACCCGGTTTTATATCTCTATACGTGGAGAGTCTCCGTCGAGCTATCGGAAGCGGGTTTTATAGTTAGTCGCAAATTGGTAATAATTATTGCGTGAAATGGTATGGCTGAAATGATGCCTCCATGCTTATATCTCAGTTTATTAGTCAGCAAACCGAACAATCACGTTGGATGGAGAAGAATGGATATGCAAAAGCGAACTCTTTTACCCTTGGCGGCTCTGATTTTCACGGGCCTTTCGTTGAGTGCCTGTGCCACTGCACCAAAAGCTGAAACCTTCTGCCGGTTTGTTCCGGAGCGCCTGGATGATTTTGCGTGGGAAAACGATAAGATTGCATTTCGTGCCTACGGCCCGGCGCTGAAAGCAAAGGGCGAGGACAGCGGGTTCGACTGCTGGCTCAAGCGCGTCGATTATCCGATCATTAATAAGTGGTACGATCAGTCGCTGAACAAAAAAATGTCCTATCACAAGGATCACGGCGAAGGGTACGACCCCTATAAAGTCGGCTCATCCCGCGGCTGCGGCGGACTGGCGCTCTGGATCGATGGCAAAATGGTTCAGTCCAACGTCTTCACGGATTCGAAGGTAGTGAAGTGTGATAAGAATGAATCGATTTTTATCCTGAGCTATGAATGGAAGTATGACGGCGATGTTTACGCCGAAGAAAAGCAGATTTCTATTAAACTGGGGGACCGCCTGTTCAAATCAACCTCCACCTTCACGAAGAACGGGAAGGTGGCAAAGGATCTGCCGATTGCGATCGGGCTGGTACGCCATCACAAAACGGATGTTGTCGCCAAGGATCTTTCCAAAGGTTGGATGAGCATCTGGGAGCCGATGGATGATTCGGAGCTGGGAACGGGCGTTGTGATTGACCCGAAGCGCATTGTTGATTTCCAACTATTGGAAACCGGCAAGAAGCTCGAAGACCATGCGCTCATCATCACCAAAACCGATGCCAAGGGGCAGCTCGAATACTACGCCGGCTATGGATGGAAAAAGGCGGGCGAAGTTAAAACTTCCAAGGATTGGAACACCTATCTGGGACAGTTTGCTAAAGGACTGTAATGCAAACACGAAGACACAAAGAACACAAAGGTGCGGAACTGAATCGGTTTTATAAACTTAGAGTCTTTTGTGTCCTCGTATTAAGTATGGCTGCAGTAGGTTCAGTCATTGCGGAGCCATTTTCCAAGCTGGACGAGTATGCGTTCCGGTCGGAGACGATCGAGTCGACGATCCGCTCGGCGGCGGAATATCAGTTGGGACTTTACGGCAATAACATCCCAACCAAAAACTGGCTGGTAGGCACCTTCTTTTCATCATTTGTGGCGGCGTATGATCAGACCGGCGATGAATGGTATCTCCAGCAGGCGCAGAAGTGGGGCGAGGATTCCGAGTGGGATATTCTGAACCAGTTCCATGCCGATGATGTCTGCCCGGGGCAGACCTATCTGGACATCTATTTCCTGAAGGGCGGCGATGAAAAGATTGCCGGCTTGAAGTCCAAGCTGGAACCGTTGCTGGAGC
Source organism: Pontiellaceae bacterium B12227 (assembly GCA_029432775.1). Taxonomy (GTDB): domain Bacteria; phylum Verrucomicrobiota; class Kiritimatiellia; order Kiritimatiellales; family Pontiellaceae; genus Pontiella. The sequence continues at coordinate 86,340 of JAROAZ010000024.1, forward strand.
GCGAAATTTTGAGACCGGGCGAGCTGCACAAGTGGGCGAAAAAAGATGTTCCGTTCATCGGCCGCAATATCTGGAGCTGGTGCGATGCGCTCTACATGGCTCCGCCGGTGTATGCCCGCATGGGCAAGGCCACCGGCGACCCTCGCTACTATGAGCAGATGCACAAGCTCTACTGGGACTCAGTCGACTTTCTTTATGACCCGGATGAAAAACTCTTTTACCGCAACAGCAAGGCGCAGACCGAAAAGCTGAAAACACCCAACGGCAAGCAGGTGTTCTGGGGCCGCGGCAACGGCTGGGTGATCGGCGGACTCGCCCGTACGATTCCGTATCTTGCGGAAGACGATCCAATGCGGCCTAAGTATATCGGTCTCTTCGCGGACCTCTGCTACAGCCTGGCTGAATACCAGGGCGAAGACGGGCTTTGGCGTCCGTGTGTGAATGATCCTCAGTGGCATAAAATGAAGGAGACCACCGGATCCTCCTTCTTTGTTTATGCGCTGGCCAAAGGCGTGAACGAAGGCTGGCTGCCGCGCGAATATTTTGAGCCGGTGGTGATGCGCGGCTGGCGCGGTCTGGTGGATTGCGTGTCGCCGGATGGGCGGTTGGGCTGGTGCCAGCTTGTGGCGGGATCGCCGCACGAAACGCGGGCGGAAGATACGAAAGATTATGGCGTGGGGGCCTTCATTCTGGCGGGTGTGGAAATGCTGAAGTTCCAACCATTGGAAAAAATGAATGCCGTGATCGCGCAGCCATTCAAGCCGCGCTCGGTGGCCGATGACGGCGCATGGACGTGGTATAACGACGAGCGGGTGATCTTGCATAACGGCGTCTTTTACGCGAGTTATGTGAAGAGCGACGGCAAGACGGCGATGACCGCCTTCGGCCTGGAAAAGATGCCCAGCGCCCATGCGCGCAAAGAGATGGTGCTCAGCACGTGGGAGCAGAAGGACGATCATAACAACGCGGCGTTCCTTCCGTTGAAAGACGGCCGGCTGTTGGCCTGCTATGCCACGCACGGGAACCATAAAAATTTTTATCAGCGCAAGCTGACGCTGTTACAATGGAAAGAGGCAACTGCTGGAGATGAGCAACGTTTTAAAATGAGCCATGGGCGCCGAGGGGTGACCTATCAGAACCTGCATCGCGTGGAGAACGAAAACGGCCGGATCTATAACTTTTTCCGCGGTAATAATTTTAATCCGCACTTCACCACATCCGACGATGAGGCGGAGAGCTGGAGCGAGCCGATTCAGCTGATCAATATCGGGGAGGGAAATGACCGGCCGTACATTAAATATGTATCCAACGGAAAAGACCGCATTGATCTGTTTTATACGGACGGTCATCCGCGCGCCTGCAAACAGAATAATATCTACCACATGTATTACTCAGCGGGTGCATTTCACCGGTCGGACGGTAGCGTGACCCGCACGGTGGAAGAGTTGAAAGTCAACCCGATGGTGCCGCAGGATGGAACGCTGATCTTCGACGGCTCAACGCCGAACGGCCGTGGCTGGGTCTGGGACATGGAATACGATTCGAAAGGCCAGCCGTTTGGCGCATTCATTGCAACGCCCAGCGGGCAGGTGGGAACCGATATGCGGTATTGGACCGCGCGGTATGCGGACGGGCAATGGATGTGTGAACAGGTGGCCTATGCGGGAAGTAATCTTTACCCGAAAGAGCAGCACTATGCCGGCGGTATTGCGTTGCATCCCAACGACGATCAGCAGGTCGTGATTTCGTCGGATGTATTTCCAGAGTCTGGAAAACCGCTTCCGAAACGGATTTATCAATTGTTCAAGGGTACAAAAACTTCCAAAGGTTGGAAGTGGGAACAGCTGACCCATGACCCGGTGAGCGATCATTTGCGCCCGGTCATTGTACGCGGCAAGGAAAACGCACTCTTCTGGTTTGCCGGTGAATACAAACGCTATCAGGAATATGACTGCCAAATTATGATGAGCATGGAGTTTTAAACGAGAAATTAAACACGAAGAGCACGAAGGAATGGAACCTTGGAAAACTTGGTGCCTTTGTGTTTAGAAAATTATTGAGCAAAGGAGTCTACAATGGACGTTAGATATACAGTTGGGAAAAACGAATACAAACGCATGACCACCAATGAGCTTTGCGGAGCCTTTCAGGTCGACCTTTTTGAAGAGGGTTCCATCAACCTGCTCTATTGCGAAGTGGAGCGATCGATTATCGGCGCGGCGGTTCCAACCGCTGGAAACCTGAAACTGGAAGCCGGTGCTGAACTGGCGGCGGACTATTTCTGCCAGCGCCGCGAAGTGGGCGTGCTGAACATCGGCGGCAACGGGACGGTTACGGTGGACGGCACCGAATTCCAAATGGGAAATCTCGACGGCTTGTATATCGGACGTGGTTCAAAAGAAATTGTATTTGATTCTGCCAGCGGTGAAGAACCGGCGCGCTTTTATCTGATCTCCTATCCGGCTCACGCTGAATATCCGACCACGCAGGCGAAGAAGGCCGATGCCAATGTGCTTGAGCTCGGTTCCATGGAGGATTCCAACCATCGGAAGATTTATCAGTACATTCACGAAAACGGCATCAAGAGCTGCCAACTGGTCATGGGCTTTACGGCGCTGGAACCGGGCAGTGTCTGGAACACCATGCCGTGTCACACACATGAGCGCCGTACGGAAGTCTATATGTACTTCGGTCTGGATGAAACCTCGAAGGTGTTCCACATGATGGGGCCGGGCGATGAAACGCGACATATTGTGATGAGCAATGAGCAAGCGGTGATTTCGCCCATGTGGTCGATCCACTCCGGCTGCGGAACCAAGGCCTATACCTTCTGCTGGGGAATGGGCGGTGAAAACCAGCGCTTCGATGACATGGATCATATTGCGGTTGGTGATCTGAAGTAAACAGACGGTAGGTCAGCGGGTATTAGGCACTGGGGACAGGATGGATGCGGACGCATTAATCTATGCCGCCGGTGCCTGATTCTTAAGGAGGTTTATATGAAGCGATTAATGGTATTTGCATTGGCGTTGGGAGTTGGGGGGGCGGCATGGTCCGCCGAGAAGCCGTCGCCGGAATCGGTGAAGTCGATCACTAAAAAAGTAGCCGATTGGCAGGTCAGCACTTTTGAGGATCAGGTTCGGTATCGTGCAGTTTCCACTTCGAAGCGAAAAATTATTGAGGAGATGGGTGATAGAAAGCCGAAAACCACTAGCGAAAAATATGCGATGTCCTTTACGAAGAAGTGGCATGATCTCGAGTGGCATAATGCTGCGCTGTATGCCGGCATGAATGAGTGGCGGAAGGTGGCCGACAATTCGGAACCCTATACTCAATGGCTTTACTTCATCGGAGAACGCAATGGGTGGAAGCCCCATAGGCGGAAATACCATGCGGATGACCATGCGGTGGGACACTTTTATCTGGCGCTCTACGAGGAATCCAAAGATCCGAAACTGATCGCGAAACTCCGGGAGCGTTTTGATTGGATTATTGAAAACCCGAAAACGGGTTCGCTGGAGATGAAGAAGGGGACGGATGCTGATGATCGCTGGGGCTGGTGTGATGCGCTGTTTATGGCACCACCCGTGTGGGCGCGGATGGCAAAGGTTACCGGTGAGCAAAAGTATCTCGATTTCATGGATCAGGAATACCACGCCACCTATGACCTGTTGTGGAGTAAAGAGCATCAATTGTTTTTCCGCGATACCCGATATTTCACACGAGCGGAGGCGAATGGCGAAAAGATTTTCTGGTCGCGTGGCAATGGCTGGGTGTTCAGTGGCCTCGCACTGATGATCCCTGATCTGCCGCAACATTGGGAAGGTCGGCCGTTTTATGTTGATACATTCAGGCAGATGGCAGAAACGCTGAAGAAAACGCAGCGCGCCGATGGAACGTGGTCGATGGGATTGCTGGGGGACCTCAAGGATTATCCCATTCCTGAAACCAGCGGCACATCCTTTTTTACGCACGGGTTGGCATGGGGCATTAACAACGGCCTGTTGGATCGCGCGACCTATGAGCCGGTGGTGCTCAAGGCCTGGGCTGCACTCACTGCCTGTGTTACGGAAGAGGGGTTGTTAGGGAATGTGCAACCGGTGGGTGCTGCTCCGGGGGAATCCTATCCAGACAAAACTGATGTTTACGGGGTCGGCGCTTTTCTCGCGGCTGGTTCCGAAGTGTATAAACTGGTGGGCGGCGTTGCCAAACCCACACCGCAGGCCGTCAAGGCGCTCACAAAGAAAGTGGCGGACTGGCAGATTGAAACCTTTGAGGATCAGGTTAAATATCGCGCAAGAAGCGCCGGTACTAAAAAGATGGTTGCCCGCTACTGGAAAAATCCGGATGATCCGAAGTACAAGGATTATTGGAGCGTAAGAAGAACCGCAAATAAATGGCATGATCTCGAGTGGCACAACGGTGCGCTCTATGCCGGGATGAACCAATGGCGCAAGGTTTCCGGTGACCCGGAGGCGGAGGCATTCCTGATGAAGATCGGGGAACGCAACGATTGGAAGTTGTTTAAACGTCCCTACAATGCCGATGACCATACGGTTGGCCAATTCTATCTCTCACTCTACGAGGAAATCCAGGACCCGGCTATGCTGAAGCCGACGCAGGAACATTTTGACTGGATTCTGGCCAACCCCAAAACGGGTTCGCTGGAATGGACAACGAGAAAAATGAAGGAGTCGGGTAAACATACCGACTGCCATAACCGCTGGGGCTGGTGCGATTCGCTCTTTATGGCGCCGCCGGTCTGGGCGCGCTTGGCCAGGGTTACAGGCGAGCGGAAATATCTCGATTTTATGGATCAGGAATACCATGCGACCTACGACCTTTTGTGGGACAAGGAAGACCGGTTTTTCTGGCGTGACTCCTCCTATTTCAAACGGCGCGAGGCGAATGGCCGCAAGCTCTATTGGGCGCGCGGCAACGGTTGGGTGTTCGGCGGTCTTGCATTGATGATCCCCGATCTTCCGGAAGATTGGGAAGGCCGTCCATTCTACATTGATCTCTTCAAGCAGATGGCCGAAAGTCTCAGGAACTGCCAGCGCGAAGACGGTACCTGGAGTATGGGGCTGCTCGGCGGTGCCGAGGCCTATCCCAACAAAGAAACCAGCGGAACTTCCTTCTACGCCTTCGGGCTGGCGTGGGGGATTAATAATGGAATTCTGGATCGTGCAACGTATGAGCCCGTCGTGCTGAAAGCCTGGAAAACGCTGGCTGAATGTGTCACGGAAGACGGTATGCTGGTCTGGGTTCAGCCCGTCGGAGCGGCGCCGGGAGAATCGTTCGGCGACAAAACCGAGGTGTATGGAATCGGCGCATTCCTCGCTGCCGGGGCGGAAGTTTACAAGATGGTTGGAGGTGAGGAGAGCGCCGGGCTGTCCTATCAAACGTTCATGACGGACACCGGTTGGTGCTGGTATGAAGATCCGCGTGCGATCATCAATAATGGAAAGCTGGTCATCGGCGGCATTAGCGGCAAGAGCGGAGATGTCCGTGTTGGGGTCTACGATCTGGAAGCGGATAAGCCGCAGGGTGTCGCGACACTGCATGAAAAATTTCAGGCCGATGATCACAATTCGCCGGTGTTTCATGTACGTCCTGACGGCAGTCTGCTGACTGTTTACGCAAAGCATGCCAGAGAACCTTTCCATTATTATGCGATCTCTGATTCGGTCGACTATCTTAAGTGGGGAACGGTGAAGAAATTTCACCATGACTACCATAAAAAAGGGGTGACCTATATGAACCTCTACACCATGGAGGACGAGGGGTTGCTCTATAATTTTTTCCGCGACGGGCCGCACTTTAATCCGGCATTCATTACCTCTGCGGATAACGGGAAAACCTGGGGGGATTACCACCACTTAATCACGCACGACATTGGCGGGCGCCATCGTCCCTATGCCCGCTATGTGCAGGTGGATGAAAATACCGTAGGAATCTCGTTTACCGATGCGCATCCGCGCCAGTACGGCAACAGCCTGTATTATGCGGAGTTCAAAGGCGGTGCCTTCTACAACGTGGACGGTACGAAGATTAAAGATCTTTCCGATGGGCCGCTACGCACCGGCGATGCTGAAAAACTCTATAAGGGTAGCGAAATTAATGAATGGAAAGGGCACGAACACAGCGTGTCGAATGCCGCGTGGACTTGTGCCATTGCAAGCGATGCCGATCGTCATCCACATATCGGATATACGCTTTATCTGACGCACGACGACCATCGTTACCGGGTTGCCTCATGGGACGGGTTAAAATGGAACGACCGCGAGATCGCCTATGGAGGAACCTGCCTGTATGACCATGAAAGCAGCTACACCGGCCTGTTTTGTTTTGATCCGAAAGACCCGACGCAGGTTTATATTTCTACCGACGTAGATCCGAAGACTGGAAAGAGTTTTGGTGGTGTGCACGAAATCTATACCGCGAAGATCGGGCCAACGGACGATATTTCTTCCATAGATTGGAAACCGCTCACCTTCGGTTCAGAATACAAAAACATTCGGCCGATCGTGGTTGCCGGAGACGGATATAAAGTTCTGATGTGGCTGGGCAATAAGCCATGGACGCACTTTCAGAATTATGAAACGGATGCCGTTGGTATGATCCTGGAACGCCCTTGATTACCGCTCAATCAGCAGTGATCAGGTCAAAAGAGGTGAATGTTGAAAACCATGGTTCTGTCATTCAAAGCGCTTGCCGGTATATCTTTTAGAACGACGTTAAAAAGGAGTTTGATGATGAAGCATGTTCTGGTACTCACCCTGACCCTATCACTTGGCTTATCCTGTTTTGCGAGGCCCCCGGCCCGAGCGCCGGAAGAGATTCAGGCGGTTATGAATAAGGCGACCGACTGGCAGATAGAGCATCTGCGCGACGACATCAACCGCTATCATGAAATTGATAACCGTATGCAGGCCTGGACGTTTGCCGCGCTGTGGGTTGGTATGCTGGAGTGGGCGGAGGTTTCGAGCGGGAGTGAGTCGCTGTATGCTTTTCTGAAGAATATGGGCGACGAGGTGAAGTGGGATCTGGGCTGGGGAAAATATAATGCCAACGAAATGGGGATCGGGCATCTAAACCTTGAGATGTATCGGAAGTTTAACGATCCGAAGATGCTGAAAAAGACCGAGAAGAAGATTCGCTGGATTCTGGACAACCCAAGCAAGCAGCCCATCAATCTGAATCATTACAAACATATGGAGCGGTGGACGTGGGCGGATGCCTTGTTTATGGCGCCTCCCCTGTATTCCAAGCTGTCCGCGATTACGGGCGACCTGGCATTTAATGCATTCATGTTCGAGGAGTACAAGGCGACCACGGAGCATCTCTTTAATCCGGAAACCGGCCTGTTTTATCGCGATGAGCATTATATCGGTAAGCTGGAACATGGTCGTGAGGTCTACTGGTCGCGCGGCAACGGCTGGGTGTTCAGTTCGCTGGCTCTCATCATTCCGGATCTGCCCGAAGGAGAGATGAAGGAGTGGTTTGTTGATCTCTACCAACAGATGGCACTGGCCATTGCTGAACTGCAGACCGATAAGGGGCACTGGTGCATCAGCCTGCTTTGTGATGATGTATTTCCGAATCCGGAAACCAGCGGATCGGCCTTCTTTGTGCATGGGCTGGCGTGGGGACTGAATGCCGGGCTGCTGGATCGGGAAAAATATGATCCTGTTGTCATGAAGGGTTGGGACTCGCTGGTCAGCCATATCAGCGATGAGGGCATGCTTGGTTATGTGCAGGCTGTGGGGGAGGCCCCGTTTGATGTGGGGGAAGATGAGTGGGAAGTCTATGGAACCGGTGCGTTGCTTTCGGCCGGTGCAGAGGTCTATAAGCTTGCCGTAAAAAAAAAGACAACCGTTTTTGAGGTCAGTCAACCCGACTACACATTGAGCCCGGAAACCGGAATGACCCGCCGGCATTGGAAAGAGGCCGGAGTCTATTTGCTCGAAGGGGCCTTCAGCTACGTCAATCGGATGGAAGATCCGATGCTTTTCCCCAAGCTGCCCGGAAAGAGCCGGGGCTCGGTCAATAATGTATCGATGCTCGAATCGATGGCGCGTACGCTGTTTATTGCCGCACCGCTGATGAAGGAAGATCCGGAGCTGACGATCAATGGAATCAGGCTGGCTGATTATTATCGTCACCACATCGTCGCGCTCAGCGATCCCAGGAGCCCCTCTTACATCAAACCCATGACCGGAAGCTGGCCGGGGCAGACGCTGGTTGAGTTCGGCGCACTGTCGATTTCCCTGTTTGGTTCTCCGGAAATCCTGTGGGATCCCCTGACCAAAAAGCAGCAGGATGCACTCGCCGAAACCATGAACAGCTATGCCGATGGACCGACCGTTGATTCCAACTGGAAATTTTTTAATATCTTCGTGCTGAGTTTCCTGAAAAGCCGTGGCTATGAAATCAACGAAGCGTTATTGGTCGACTATCTGAATAAGTCGCTCGCTCATTATCGCGGGGACGGATGGTATAACGATAATCCGTGTTACGACTATTACAGCATGTGGGCCTTTCAAATGTACGGCGCAACCTGGGCGCATTACTTCGGCAATGAGCACTATCCGGATATTGCTGCCAAGTTGAATCGTAACTATCTCGAATTACTGCCGAACTATCCGCTGATGTTTTCGCGCGATGGGGAAATGATTATGTGGGGCCGGTCTATTACGTACCGTTTTGCTGCGTCGAGTGTCTTTCCTTTGGCGGCATGGGTGGATGGGGCAGAGGTGGACTGGGGGTGGCTGCGCCGGATCTCGTCGGGCAACCTGCTGCAGTTTCTGCAGCATCCGGACTTTCTGAAAGACCGTGTTCCGACACTCGGCTTCTATGGTCACTTTGAGCCGGGTATTCAGGAATACCTCGCGCGGGGCAGCTCGTATTGGATGGGCAAGTGGTGGGTCGGGCTCAATACGCCGGCCGATCATCCGTTCTGGACCGCCACCGAATCGGATGGCAGTTGGGATACGCTCTCCGCCGAAACCGCCAATCCGCAGTTTTTCGAAGGCTCTAAAATTTTGCAAACCGATTATACCGGGATTGGTGCATCCGAAATACGCGCCTGGTGCCACATCGGAAAAGAAAAGCACGATCATGGTCGCTCGACAGAAAACTATAACAAGCTGGCCTACAACAGCGCATTCCCCTGGCAGGCAGACGATGAGGCCGGAACGGCCGCGATGAACTTCCGGTTCAGGCTGGCTGACGGCCCGTGGCTTTCATCCAGTTTCTACGACTTCAAAAGCTATGAGAACGGAATCTATCGCCGGACGTTGATGTTGGAAGAGAATCCCGGCATCCGGATTGAACTTGCCGAGATGCCATTGAAAAATGGAATGCTGCGGGTGGATACGAACAAAAGTACCGTTCTGCATACGCTGCGCCTGGGGCATTATGCGCTGCCGCACCTGGATGGGGTGCCCTGTAAAACCGAAATCCGTACGGTGGATAATGTTCCGGTTTATCTGGTTTCGAATGCTGCATATCAGTTGGCTTTGGTTCCGCTCAATGGGTGGGGTGCCGGTCGCTTTGTGGTTACGGAAGGGCTTCATCCGGAATCGGTCAAAAGTACGGTGATTAATATGGAGGCGGAATTTGATTCTTCTGCTCAGTCGGAAGGGGTGTATAAGACGCTCATGCTGTGGAAGCCTGAAGGCGAGTCCTGGAGTGATGCTGAATTACTTCGGGAAATTCAGGAAGCCGCGATCCTGAAAGGGTTTTAATTTGATCAGAAAATGTACTGGGACCCATGAGTTTAGGAGATGAAGAAAATCTTGACCTCAAACGTTTGAAATAGTAGTAAATGTGGTTTTTGGAAGGGGAATTATGAATAAGACAGCATCGATGTTTGTAGGGGGTATTCTGGTGGGCGCATTTTTGGCGACTGCCGGGTTCTCCATGTTTTTACGGGGACAAAAAGCGGGCGGCGGCCAACAGAGCAAGTTGGTGCTGAAGCTCGGGCACGGACTGGATACGGCTCATCCAGTGCACAAAGCCATGGAATTCATGAAACAGCGGATCGAGGAACTTTCCGGTGGTGAAGTTACAGTGGATATTTATCCCAGTTCAGTACTCGGTTCTGAAACCCAGTGTATTGAGCAATTGCAGAACGGTTCTCTGGCCATGACCAAAACGTCGGCGGCGGCCATGGAAAATTTTATTCCGGCCATGTCTGTTTATGGTCTGCCCTATGTCTTCCGCGATTCAGACCACTATTGGAATGTGTTGAATGGCGATATCGGAAAACGGTTGCTCCAACAGGGCGAATCCAAGTTTTTGCGCGGTCTTTGTTATTACGATGGGGGCAGTCGGAACTTCTATACTAAAGAAACGCCGATCCGTACGCCGGATGATCTGAAAGGCCTGAAGATTCGCGTCATGAATTCCGCGACGGCCATCGATATGGTCAAGGCCATGGGCGGCTCACCCACACCGATTGCCTGGGGCGAGCTTTATTCCGCGTTGGCACAGGGCACCGTCGACGGTGCTGAAAACAATCCGCCCAGCTTCACCTCCAACAAGCACTACGAAGTCTGCAAGCACTTTACGCTCGATGGCCACACCCGCATTCCGGATATGCTGCTGATCAGTTCCAGGGTTTGGAAAAAACTGGACCCGCAGGTGCAGGCCTGGGTCCAGGAAGCCGCTGATGAGTCTGTTGTGTTTCAGCGCAAGCTCTGGCAGGAAAAAACGCTCGAATCGCTGGAGCAGGCCAAGGCCGAAGGGGTTACCGTTTATGAGGTCGACACTGCCGCCTTCGCCGCCAAAGTGGCGCCCATGCTGGCCGAGGTGGAAGACCCGGAAGTCCGCGACCTGCTCAAACAAATCTCAGAGGTTAAGTGATGCAGGCCGGGTTGCTGAAGTTTAAGAACGGGATGACCGCGGTCCTCAACTGGACGCTGATTCTGGCGGTTTCATTATTGGTGCTCGACGTCTGCTGGGGCGTGTTCTCACGGTTTGTCATCGGCGAGCAAACGAAATGGACCGAAGAGCTTGCCCGCTTCCTGCTCGTTTGGGTGGCGCTGCTGGGCGGTGCGGTTGCTTTCGGGACGAAGGGGCATTTGGGCGTGGATTACTTTGTTGGCAAGTTTGATCCTGCCGCGCAGACGCTGATGTCTGTGGTGGTGCATTTGGTGGTGCTCTTTTTTGCCGTTTCCATTTTTGTGTATGGCGGAGGAAGGGTGGTTTATGATGCGCTGGCCATGGAGCAGATGACGCCTGCGCTCGGTTGGAAGATGGGGCATGTCTATCTCGCTCTTCCAATCGCTGGAATTTTTATGGTCATCTATACCGTTGAAAATCTCATTGAGACGCTTGCCGGAAACGGGGAGGGCGAGCAATGAAAATGCTGATTGTCGAATTCCGATTACTGATTGGCGGGTTTGCGCCGGCTAATCCCAGTTGCCTGGTGCCTCATGCCTCATGCCTTACACCGGAGGTGTTCTAATGGGTGTCGTTGCGCTTATCCTGGTTTTGGTTTTTGTCATGCTGTTGGTCATGAATGTGCCGATTGCGGTTGCGATTGCGCTGGCTACGTTCTTTGCCATTCTGGCCGAGGGATCTGATCCGACCATCGTGGTCGCCGCCAAAATGGCTAACGGGGTCAACAGTTTTGCACTGTTGGCCATTCCGTTCTTTATTCTTTCCGGCCACCTGATGGGCAAGGGCGGACTCGCCCGCCGATTGATTGACTTTGCCGCCACGCTCGTTGGCCGGCTTCCGGGTGGACTCGGCTATGTGAATACGCTCACCTGCATGCTGTTCGGTTCCATTTCCGGTTCTGCAGCTGCAGCTGTTTCGTCGGTCGGTGGATTCATGATTCCCGAGATGAATCGTAAAGGTTACGGCCGCGAATTCAACGTGGCTGTCACAACGACCGCTGCGACCACCGGCCTGCTGATTCCGCCCAGTAATATCATGATTGTCTATTCCGTCGCGGCCGGTTCGGTTTCGATTGCCGCGATGTTCATGGCCGGCTTTCTGCCCGGCCTGATTACCGGCTTGTTCATTATGCTCGTCGGCGGTGTGATTTCAGTCATCAAAGGCTACAAAGGCGAAGCGTTGGAAATGCCGAAATGGAAGCCGATAGCCTCCACAGGAATCATTGCCGGTATGATCGTTCAGATCCTCTTGTCCCAGAAGGGCATTCTGGATTTCGGATTCTGGATACTTTCCAATGGCATCGTCTGGTTCATGATCTGGTCGGCTGTTTGCTGCGCCTGTTTTACGACGTTCCGTCGCGCGTACTTTACTCTGCTGCTGATCGTGATTGTGATCGGCGGCATTCTTGGCGGCATCTTCACGGCAACGGAAGCCGCAGCCATTGCTGTGGTCTATTCCTTCCTGCTTTCGGTGGTGATCTATCGGGAAATCAACCTGAAAGAACTGCCGCAGATCCTGCTGGATACCGGTATCACCACCGCCGTGGTGATGCTGCTCATCGGGGCGAGCTCCGGTATGAGCTGGATCATGACCATGGCCAACATTCCGCAGACCGTCAGTGCGGCGCTGCTTGGCTTATCTGAGAATCCGGTGGTTATTCTGCTGACGATCAACCTGCTGCTGATTGTAGTCGGAACCTTTATGGATATGACGCCGGCGGTATTGATCTTTACTCCGATCTTCCTTCCGGTGGTATCTGCGCTGGGCATGCATCCGGTTCATTTCGGTATCATGATGATTGCCAACCTCTGCCTCGGCCTTTGTACTCCGCCGGTCGGCACCTGCCTCTTCATTGGTTGCGGGGTGGGGAAGACCTCCATCGCAAAAGTAACCGCGACGTTGTTGCCGTTCTTCGGAGCCATGATCGCCGCACTGATGGTCATCACCTATGTTCCTGCCACCTCACTCTGGCTGCCCGTAAAAACCAAACAGCTTAAGGCAGAAGATGTGGAGAAGTGCGAGTTTATGAACCGGTCCGCAGATAAGGCGGATGAAGAGATCGCAGACGTTCCATAAGAAAGTAGAGGACCGGTTCCTGCCGGTCCTGCGCAGAATCTGTCAGGCATGTGGTCGAGGCGAGGCCACTGCCTCGACCCTCCGGAACATCTTTTCTAACTCAATCCGCGGACTTCCCAGCCCTTGCGGTATTCTCTTCGAATCAGCTGGTTGGCCTGTTTATGGTTAGTGAACCGCAGGTCTTGCGCATCCCAGTTCAGGGTTTCATTCGGGAAGTGCGAGGCTAGTGCGCCCAGCAATACGGTCTCGGTCAGCGGCCCGCCATAGTCGTGAAAATCTGCCAGCGGTTTGACGTCTTCACCCCGGATCGCTTTGATGAAATCATCGTAGTGATTGCGGGCCGCGAATTTCGGATAGCGGTAGTCCGTAAATTTTTCGCGCGGGTACGGAACCGGCAACTCGTTATGAGGGTGCAGCAGAACTCCTTCCGTCCCGATAAAAATGGAGCCTTGCTGTGGCATCTTTTCCCCGAAAAGTTCAAGGAATTCCTGCGGTGGTCGCAGTGAGCCGTCGGTCCATGTGACTTTAACCGTATCGTCGGCTGTCAGTTCATTGCCGGGAAAAATATATTCAAACTTTTCATCGATTGCCCAGTTGGTTGCATTGGGTTTTTCGCCCAGCGACTTTACCGAAAGCGGGTATCGAACCCCCAGCGCCTGGAACATGGGGCTGTAGATATGGCACCCCATATCGCCCAGCGTACCGGTCCCGAAATCAAGCCGCTTTCGCCACTGTCCTGGATGATAGTATTTATCAATATAAGTTCGGTCTTCCGCCACACCAAGCCACAGATCCCAATCAAAACCTGCCGGAACCGGGTCCGTGCGCTCTGGGCGAGGGGTTGGATCGCCCCAGGTTTTATGGCAGAACATATGAACCTCTTTCACCTTGCCGATTACACCATCCTGAATCATCCGTGCAGTAAGCCGCTCATAGGTGGTAGAGGTCAGCTGAGTCCCCATCTGGGTGACCACGCCCGACTTCTTAGCCACTTCCGCCATACGGCGCGTTTCATAAAGATTCTGCGCCAGCGGCTTTTGTCCGTAGACGTGCAGATCCAGCTTCATGGCGGTCATGCCGATCGGACCGTGCATGTGGTCCGGGGTGGAAACATTGACGGAATGCAGGTTTCGGTGCTCTTGCTCCAGCAACACCCTCCAATCTTTATAGACCCGTACTTCCGGGAAAAGCTCCTTCACCTTACCCAACCGGTTTTCATCCACCTCCGCGACGGCAACCAGGTTTACATCAGTGCTCCGCGTCAGGTTTTTAATGTCTGCAAATGCCATCCCATTTGCACCAAAGCTAGCATGATTAATGGTCTGGCCGGCCGGAACCGTCAGAGATTTACATCCCGTGCTCAAGAGCGGAAGGGTTGCACCGGCCATGGCCGAGCGGCGGATAAATGAACGTCTGTTTTTCATATTATAGTTCCTTGATTACGATATTGCGGAAGGTGACGGGATCGTTGTGGCCGGCAAAACCAAAGTGACCTTTCTTCAACGCTTTACCGGGATGCTTTTTGTCGGCCATGTAGTCTGTAACGGTCGAAAGGTCTGCCTCGAGAATGTGCGTGCCGTTCAACTCCACCTTGATTTTCGGACCGACCACTTCCACGGTCTGGAAATTCCATTCGCCGACCGGACGAAGATAGCCCCGGTGCGCGGGCACCATTCCGTAGGCCGAACCATGATACTGTCGCTCGTCCAGCTTTTCATATTTCTTGGCTGTGTTGTCGAGGATCTGGAGCTCGCACATGCCGACGTAAGCAGGGTTGCCGTGTCCGGGATAGCGGAGAGCCAATCCATTGTTACCGCCGGGTGGAAGTTTGAATTCAAATCGTACCGCAAAGTCGGCGTATTGCGTATCCGTGAAAATGGTCCCGCCTCTGCCTTTCTTACACTGGATAGTTTCATCGATGAAGTCATAGTTATTCGTCGCGCCTATCCAATCAAAGGAAGTCGCTTCTGATTTCCAACCTTTGGAAGCCAGAAGGCCATTGGCTTCCGTGCTGTTGATTTCGCGGATTCCGATATTCCGCCAGCTGATTGCTCCACCATGCGTCTGCAGCTGGATTGGGCCGGAGCGGGGGATGGGCAACGGGGCTTTTTTCTTGCGGTTGAAATAGTTATGCATCCGGGCGTGGTCGACTACCAGCTGACCGTTCAGGTGCACCGTCACATATTCGCCAATCATCAGGATACGCAGCGTATTCCACTCCCCAAAGGGTTTGTCAGCCCGTACGAGCGGATCTTTCCCCTTCGAGCCTTGAGGATTGTTCCAAAGCCCGCCGGAGCCTTTGTCGGCACCCAGCTTGAACTTCTTTTCTTCCGTTGAATCCCAGATCTGGACCTGTGGAATGCCCCGCAGATAAACGCCGCTATCAGCGCGCGCCACTGTTTTATACTCGAGCATCAGTTCAAAGTCGGTGTAGTTTTTCTCGGTGGTCAGATACAGCCCCTTTCCATCGTTCACCAACACGCCGTCTTCCACACGCCAGTGCGCGTGAATATCTTTCTGGCTCGCCTGCTTTTTTGCGGTCAGCATATCTGCCGGCAGAGCCATCCAGATGGCGGGATCTTCCGTTTTACAGCCCCACCAACCAGCGAGGTCGCTGCCATTAAACAGCGGAGTAAAGTCCTCTGCAGCGGCAGGCGTGCTCAGCACGACCCCCGCACACCCAATCAGGATACAAGTCATATGTTTCATATTCATAACGATAAGCTACCAAGACGGGCAGTGGGGAGTCTTGTACTATTCGACCATACGAGTGTAGATAAGCACATCGGCGCACTTTGCTCAGGATATGGAGATAATAGACACAACGTGACCGGCCTGCTTCCACTTCACTTCCAGATCAAAGACCGTTGTTCCGAAAATACGGTCGGGGTCATTGTTCTGATAGGCCGGTCGCGGATTGAACGCCAGCATATCAGAAATCAACTGCCGCAAATTCGGCCGAGCCGCGGTTTCCAATGTTTGGAACTTTGCTTCCACGTCCGGAGTAAACTCGACGGAGTTTCCTGGTCTTGGAGGTTCAGCTGCAAAAGCGCCCCGAGCCTCAGGCAGGCTGTCGGAGTAGGGGATGTAGGGTTTAATGTCCAGCACCGGTGTTCCGTCCAGGAAATCGCCGCCGCCGAGCGTCAGGACGGTTCCATTCACCTCTTGCAGCTCAACCACGGACAGTCCGATCGGGTTGGGGCGGAAGTTGGAGCGTGAGGCAAACACCCCGACGCGTTCATTGCCGCCGAGTCGTGGCGGCCGGACGGTTGCTTTCCAGGTACTGGTAGCTGTGGCATGGAAAACAAAGGTGATCCAGACGTGGGAAAATGCTGCAAGTCCCCGGAAGGCTTCCGGCTGATTAAAAGGCGGCAGCAGCTCCAGCGTGGCTCTTGCGCTTTTCACGAGTCCCGGCTGACGCGGTATGCCGAACTTATCCGTATAACACGAACGGATCATCCCGATTGGTTTAAACTCAAAATTCATGACGGAATATTATCCACAGATTTCACGGATTACATAGATTTTTTACCTGCTGTCTAATCCGGGAAATCTGTGTAATCTGTGGACGATGAATTCAATTGGACAGTTAAGGGAATGGCTCAAGGAGGCCCGCTCGGTTGTGGCGCTGACGGGCGCGGGGATTTCGACGGCGTCGGGCATTCCGGATTTCCGGTCGGCCAGCGGTATCTATTCCAATGGGCAGAACGATAACGTTTTTGATCTGCGCAAGTTTGATCGCACTCCGGAGTTTTTCTACCTGTTCGCCCGGAAGTTTTATCCGCAGGTGCGCGATGCACAACCCAATGCAGCGCACCGGGCACTGGCGGCCATGAAGAACGTCACGGTTATAACGCAGAATGTGGACGACTATCACCAGCGGGCCGGCTCCGATCCGGTGTATACGATTCATGGCAACCATATTCACAGCACGTGCCAGACATGCGGCGCACAGATTGAAACGGAAGAACTCTTTCCAATCATTGGAAAAGGGGACGTGCCGCGCTGCATCTGCGGCGGAGTGTATAAGCCGAACATTACTTTTTTCGGGGAGATGCTGCCGGAATACGACTGGACCGAATCGGTCAAAGCCATGAGCGAGGCGGATCTGGTGCTGGTGCTGGGAACCTCGCTGACGGTTTACCCAGCCGCAAGCCTGCCGGGCTACCGGCCCTGGAATGCAAAATTAGTGATTATCAACCGCGACCCGACGACGTTGGACAGCGAAGCCCAGCTCGTCATCCACGATGATCTGTGTGACGTGATGGAGAGCGTGACGATTGAATCGTGAGACGTGATTGTTATGCCGCCGTGAGTCACGTCTCAATCGGTACTCGTCATGCTTTAGGTTTTTTGCTGAGCTTGCGGCCGAAGGTGACGCAGACCGCACCTTCGATGAAGACCAGGATGCCGAAGAGGCCGTAGGGCGGCTTGGCGGCAACGAGGGCTGCAATAGAAATCACAATCAGGCCGGCGCCGTTGATCATGAACCGGTTAATATATTTCTTGGGATCGTCCGACTCCCAGCCTTTTTTAAGCAGGACCTTCTGTGAAACATAGTGGAGCCCCAGCGCCAGGCAGAGAACGATCAGTAGGATGGTGGTTTGATTCATGTTGAATGAGCCACGGAAGAACACGGATCAACTCAGATTCTATTCCGCGTTAACCAGTGTTTGTCTGTGGCTAAGCCTCCGGTTTGGGTTCGATGGTTTCGGCGTGGCCGAGATTCTTATCGGGCGCAATGATGTCGCGCACGCGGCGTTTCAGATCTTTCATTTCCGGCAGACCACGTTCGGTCTTGCGATCCCATACCTGTTGATTGTTGGCATAAATGCGCCAGATGCCGGGAATCTCGCTCGGCTTGAGTACCGCTTCGTCGATGTCGCCTTCAAACGATTGCAGCAGCTCCTGCGCAATCCAGGCGGACCGCATCATAAATTTGCACTTAGTGCAGTATTCAATCGTAATACTTCGTTTTTCCATAAAATGTTCTCCATTGGGACTGCCGCATTTCTACCACTTTGATACGAAGGACACGAATCTGTTTTTGGCAGGATCTTTTGGCACCAAGGTCGCAAGCCCAGTAAAGAAAATAGGTTCCGTACTTCGCTCTCTTGGCGTCCTTCTGTTTAAATCCGGTTCTGGCTATGCTGGCTGGGCACGTTATTTTCCGAGGTAGGCATCAATTGCTCCGCCGAGCCCGTGCAGGAACATCTGGGTTCCCATGACGGCAAGGATCAGCCCCATCATCCGGGTGATAATCTTCAGGCCGCGCTGGCCGAAGAAACCCACGATCTTTTCGCTGTATATAAAAAAGACAAAGGTGATCACACAAAGCAGGGCAAACATGGCAATGGTTATGAGGATTTCTCCGCTACCGGGTTTTGCTGCAAAGTTCATGGTGGTGGCAATGGTGCCGGGCCCAGCGAGCAGGGGCGTGGCCAGCGGGGAGATGGAAATGTCAACGTCACTTTCTTCATGACTCTTCTGGAGGTTGGAACTGTGTCCCTGCAGCATATGATAGCCCACCAGGAAAACAAGAATGCCGCCGGTAATGCGCAGAGCGGGCAGGGAGATGCCGAACATATGGAAGATGGCTTTTCCCAGCAGCGCAAAGGCAAGAATAATTACAAAGGCAATCGTTACCGCCCGCAGGGCAATTCGGCTGCGTTCCACCTGTGGTTCATCGCACGTCAGGCCGATAAATGCCGCTGTATTGGCAATCGGGTTCATGATGGCGAAGTAGCCAAGAAAGACAGTCAGCATGTGCTCTAGTAGGATATTCATACGCATTTACTTAGCACGATGCCCGATTTCGAACGAGGGGGAAGTAACCGGAGTTTGAAGGGTTCGCTCTGATCTGGACCGTGAGTATGCCAAAGAAGTACGAGCAAAATGATTAAAAACCACACTCCGTACAAATGGCGCTGACTTAAGAGATTATTCATGGAATTTCCGATCAACGGGGCAGGCGGGACGCCTGCGGTACAATTGTCGCGTAGTCGACAGGATGGCAGAGGTACGAGCAGTACCGCAG
>JAROAZ010000025.1 GCA_029432775.1 Pontiellaceae bacterium B12227
CCGGATAAAACGGGGGAGTAGGCATCGAAGGCCTCAAACCCAATAAACACAGTGTAATAGAGAGAAAATAGAAGGCGTTCGCTTTACAGAACGTGATTAAGATGAAGGAGAAAGAAATGAAGAAGCTGTTTTTCGTATTATTAATGTGTTCTGCCGGAGCACTGCACGCAGCGGAGCGGGCTTCCAACCCGTTCATTAAGCACATGTTTACCGCCGATGCCTCGGCCCATGTCTGGGAAGATGGTCGTCTGTATGTCTATCCATCCACCGACATTAAAGGAAAGGGCTATCGATCGATGGATGGGTATCATGTCTTTTCGACGGACGACATGCTCAATTGGACCGATCACGGAGAGATCCTGCATTCACGTGATGTCGAGTGGGGGACTCCAAAGGGTGGAAATATGTGGGCGCCGGACTGTCTCTACAAAGACGGGACCTATTATTTTGTTTTCCCGCACCGGGATCCCAAAAATGTATGGGAGCTCGGTGTTGCGACCAGCAAAGAACCGGCTTCCGGCTTTGAGCTACAGGGAATCATTCAAGGCTGCAGGACCTTCTGCGATCCATGTGTTTTTATGGACGATGACGGGCAGATTTATCTTTATGCCGTGGTGAAAGCCAAATGCTACGCCGCGAAGCTCAAGGATAACATGATGGAGATCGAAGGGGAGATGGTTCAACAGGTCGGTGTCGATGAACATCGCGAAGGACCGTTTGTTTTTAAGCGGAACGGGATCTATTACATGATCTATCCGGACCACACGAAACCTCGCAACCGGATGCAGTATTCGATGAGTGACAGCCCTTTAGGCCCATGGGAGCCTAAAGGCGTATTCATGGAGGCCACTGATGTTTTAACGATGCATGGCTCTATCGTTGAATACAAAGGGCAGTGGTATGTGTTTTATCATAACGGCGCGCTTTCCGGCGGGAGAAATTCCAACCGTTCGATCTGCTTTGACACCGTTTCGTTTAATGAAGACGGTACGATCAATATGGTTGAACAGACGCGCGGTGTGATCGATAAGAATCTTGAATCAAAGTAAATTTTCCGGAGGTAGTATGTTGGTACGAAACTTAATGACACTGGCCGTTGCGGTATCCGTATGGACAGGATTCGCACAGGTGACTTCGGCGGCGGAACAGGGTAGTGGCTTAATCGCCAATCAGCCCGGCAAGCCAATGCGGCTCTGGTATGACGCGCCGGCCCCGGACAGCGATCTCGGCTGGGCGAACGCTTCCATTCCGATGGGTAATGGCTACATGGGGATTAATGTGTTTGGACGCACGGATTCTGAGCGAATCCAGATCACCGAAAACAGCCTTTACGACTGGGCCGCTAAGAATGCGGGATTTAAGCGCCGTGGCGTAAATAACTTTGCCGAGGTCTATATTGATTTCGACCACAACCAGATCAGTAGCTACGAGCGGGAGCTGAACCTGAACGAAGGCGTCTCGCGCGTGAAATATGAGCAGGGCGGGGTGCAGTTCATCCGTGAATATTTTACGAGCTATCCTGACAAAGTTATGGTGATCCGCCTGAATGCATCGAAGGCCGGACAGCTGTCGTTCACCCTGCGCCCGACCATTCCCTTTCTGGGCGAAGGGAAAACGGGATCCGTCTCGGCGAAGGGTGATACCGTTACGCTTTCCGGTATGATGACGTACTATAAGATCCAGTTTGAGGGTCAATTCAAGGTCATTCCCCAAGGTGGAAAAATGAAAGCCTCCGGGGGCACGGTTTCCGTTTCGAATGCGGACAGTGCGGTGATCCTGATCGCGGTCGGAACCAACTACCAACTTGATCCTCAGGTATTCCTGACCGCAAATGCCGCTGATAAGCTTAAAGGGTTCCCGCATCCGCACGCCAAGGTTTCCGGAATCATTGCCGATGCGTCGGCGAAGACCTATGACGAGTTACTGGCAAACCACCAGGCCGACTACACCGAACTCTACGACCGGGTGAGCCTTGATCTCGGTGCAACGCAACCGGCGATCACCACCGATAAGCTGGTCGATGCCTACCCCGATGGGGCCTCAAGCCGCTATCTGGAGGAACTCGCATTCCAGTACGGACGCTACATGCTGATCTGCTCTTCAAGGAAGGGCACGCTGCCTCCACACCTTCAGGGAATCTGGAACGTCTATGCACGGCCGCCGTGGTCGTCTCAGTATTTGCACGACACCAACGTGCAGATGGCCTACGCGCCGGCTTTCTGCGCCAACCTGCCGGAGCTGTTCGAGTCCTATGCCGACTTCTTCAATATCTTCGTGCATCAGCAGCGGCAGTACGCGACCCAATACATCAAGCAATACAACCCGTCGCAGCTCGAACCAAACGGCGACAACGGCTGGTCCGGCCCGTTCTGGACTAATCCGTACAATGTAACCGGAAAGTCGCCCGTTGCGGGCTTCGGTACCGGCTCGTGGATTGCGCAGATGTTCTGGGATTATTATGATTATACCCGCGATGAAGTCCTGCTGGCTGACACGGTTTATCCCGTGATGTATGAACAGGCCAACTTTGTCTCCCGGTTTGTTCAGGACATTGATGGTGCTTTGTTGGCGAAGCCCTCTTCGTCGCCGGAACAAAAGTTCCGCAACACCACGGGTACTACGTTCGACCAGCAAATGTTCTACGAAAACCATCACAACACCTTAACAGCAGCCAAAATTCTGGGACGCTCTGATCCGCTTTTAGCGAAGTACAGGAAACAGCTCCCGCTGCTGGATCCGATCCAGATCGGGAAGTCGGGTCAGATCAAGGAATTCCGCAATGAAGAATTCTATTGCGACGCTCACAAGGCGCTCGATCCCCACCATCGGCACACGTCCATGCTGCTCGGGGAGTACCCGGGCCAGTTGATTAACGACTCGACGCCGGCCTGGCTTGATGCGGTTGAGAAAACACTGACCTTGCGCACCCGCAAATCCAATATCGGCTGGGCGCGGGCCGAGCGGGTCGCCTTTTGGGCCCGGGTGCATGACGGCGATGAGGCCTATCTCTTCTTTCAGGATTTGCTGGGCGGAAACTACCTGCACAACCTGTTCAACGACCACCGGGGCGGTCCGCTGTTCCAGGCGGATGCAAACTATGGTGCGACGGCCGGAGTTGCCGAGTTGCTCATGCAGAGCCAGGATCATGTTGTAGCCCCGTTCCCCGCATTACCTGCGGCTTGGTCGGACGGGAGCTACCGCGGTCTGTTGGCCCGGGGTAATTTCGAAGTTTCTGCTGAATGGTCGAAGGGGGAGGCAAACCGGCTGGAAGTACGTTCCAAAGCGGGCGGTATTCTGAAGCTGAGATACCCGAATGTAGCTAAGGCAGTAGTTAAAACGGCCGATGGGCAGATGGTCAACTTTGAGGCCAAAGGCACGGACCTGATCGGCATCGAGACCACGAAAGGCCAGACCTATGTTGTTACCGGAATTCCGGCCTACACGCCTGTGGCGGCACCGTCGGATCTGACGATTGCCAAGGATCTTAAATCTCAGATCGGGTTGAGGTGGACCGGCAGTGCAGATGCCAAAACCTATAATCTGTACCGCGCGGTGGGTAATGCTCCGGACTATGAGCAGATCGCTTCAGGAGTGAAGGATACGAAGTTTGCCTACAAAGCGTCCGATCTCAAACAGCTTGAGCAGATCACGTTCAAAGTCACGGCCGTGCGGGTGGACGGGCGCGAGAGCCGCACTGGGGCCACGGCAATCCGGTTGCTGCCCTGACTTTCGGTGAGTCCCAAATAATAGGGATAGGCAGTTTCCGCGGTTTGAGTAGCATGTTGGGATGAATATGATGAAGATCTTTAGTTTGATACTGCTTGCTGCGCTCCTGCTGGCCGGACGCGATGGTTGCGCTGAAACTCCGAAGGCGGATTTTTATGTGTCGCCCGAAGGATCCGATGCCGGGGCGGGGACGCTGTCTTCTCCATTCGCCACGCTTGAACGCGCACGCGATGCCGTCCGCATCTTGAAGAGAAAGAAAACAGGGGACATCGTGGTGCTGGTTCGCGGCGGAACCTACCGGCTGGATGAAACCGTGGTATTCGGCCTGAAGGATTCGGGGGAGAACAATTCAACGATCGCCTATGCGGCCTATCCCGGCGAAACGCCGGTGTTTAGTTCGGGCCGGGAAATCAAGGGGTGGAAAAAAGTGAAAGGCCTTCTGCCGGGTTTGCCTTCAGCTGCGCAAGGGAAGGTATGGGAAGCGAAGGTTTCGGGGAGCTTCCGTACGCTTTACAACGACGAAGGCCTGCTGCCGCGTGCGCAGTCCGAGGGCTTTATTCCTGAGGAAGGAGGCGGACGTAACAGGGTTCGTATTCCAAAGGAATATTTCAAGGATTGGAAAAATGCGCAGGAGGCAGAGATTATCGTACGCCCTCACCACGCCTGGATCGTGAATATTCTTCCGATCGCTTCGGTCGATGAAAAACAACAGATAGTTCACACGTCCATCGATTCGACCTATGCCATGAATCCGCTGCATTTTCTGAAGGCGGATAAAATTCCTTCCTGCTGGGTGGAGAACGTGCTGGAAGAACTCGACGAGTCGGGCGAGTGGGTGCTCGATACAAAGAAGGGCACGGTCTATCTCTGGCCGCGAGGCAAGACACCGGTCGTGGCGCCGCAATTACTCGAACTCATTCGGGTGGAAGGTAAGGTTGATAAGGAAGGGCCGAAAGATATTCCGGTGCGCAACCTGATTTTCCGCGGTCTCACGTTCAAGCATGGTGAGCGCTATCAGGTTGCCGAGGACGATGCCGGCCTGCAGCATGACTGGGATTTTCTGGATAAGCCCAATGCGCTGGTGCGTCTGCGTGGTACCGAAAAATGCACGATTGAAGCATGTCATTTCCTGCACAGCGGCAGCGGCGCAATCCGGGTGGATCTGCATGGCCAGGAAAACAAAATCTCCGGCAATCATATCGAGCAGATGGGCGGCGCAGGGATTCTGCTCTGCGGCTATGGCCCCGGAACGAAAGACGTGAATAAAAACAACCTCGTCTACAACAACCATGTCCACCACACGGGACAGATCTATTGGCACTCGCCGGGCATCATGTTGTGGCAGAGCGGCGAAAATCGGGTGGCGAACAACCTGATCCATCACACCGATTATACGGCACTGATCATCTCCGGCTGCATGACCGAATTTTTTGGGAAGGGTGGCCGCGAGCTGACCCGTACCATCCGCTGGCACGAAATCGGGGGAAGTCCCAAGAGCTTCAAGGGTAAATCCCTGGAAGAGGTGCGGCCCTATCTGCATACGCATGACAACCTGATTGAATACAACGAGATCCATCATGCCATGCAACGGCTTGGCGACGGCAACGCGATCTACATCCGCGGGGCGGGAGCCGGGAACGTGATCCGCCGCAACTATATCCACCATCTCGTAACACCGATGATCATGCAGTGCGCGGTGCGAACGGACGGAGGGCAGATGGACACGTTGATTGCTGAAAATCTGATCTACAAATGCACCTCGCAAGGGATTATGGCCAAGCTGAATACGCGGGTGGAAAACAACATTGTTGCCGATGTCATTGCGCCGCCGCGCGGGTATTATCTGTCTGTACGGGAAGGCCCCTTGACCGGCGGAACCATCAAGCGGAACATTTTCTATTCGCACAAGCCGGATACCGAATTTATCAGTGAATTGGCGTCAGGAAATAAAAATGCTTCCGAGGATCGCCGGGGACGCAAAATCGCGCGGGTTGCAGATGCCGATGCGGATTACAATATATACTATTCAACGGCGAACCCCGAACTGGGGGAAGATCTGCTTCGTAAAAATCAGGCCGATGGGGTGGATCAGCACAGCCGGGCAGTCGACCCGCTTTTCGTTGATCCGGAAAACGGCGATTTTAGCTTCAAGCCGGGCGCCCCGGCACTAGAAATGGGCATTATCCCGATCGATCTTTCAAAAATCGGTTTGCGCTATTGAGTATAAGCATGGGACGATATGGTAGTTGTGCGATTGTTGCCCGCAAGTCCTGGCTGTTCCGGTGATGGGCACCAATACGGGTCCGAATCTTCGCGGAATAGCGTGTAAGTAGTTATAAATACCCTTTTCCGGCGATACCGCACGTACACATGAAACGCTACATTATCTAATTACTAAATGGCATGAGGAAGAAACGAATGGCTACAGAGAAAAAGAAAAAGGGGTATATGGCGAAGCATGCCAAATCGAGCGCAATGCTCGTAAGTTTGGGCATTCACGCGGTGTTGATTATCATTGCAATTTCGTTCGTTGCGGTGACGGTGATTACCAAAGAAGATCAGGTTTTTGAAGCAAAGCCGGTGAGTCGGCCCAAGGTGCCGCTCAAGAAACTGCAGGTGCCTGTAAATATTAAAAAGAAAAAGACGCAGAAGCCGAAATTGCGCAAGCGGATCGTCGTGCAGCCGAAATTGACGAAGATTCCGGATATCAAGATGCCTGAGATTACGGGTGTGAAAGGCGGCATGGGTGGTGGTTTCGGTGACGGCGGTGGAAGTCTTGGTTTTACCATGCCGGAAATCGATTTTTTCGGAGCAAAGGGTAAAGGGGAAAAAGTGGTTTTTATTGTTCACTTCGGTCCGGCTACTATCGGAAATAATCCCTATCAGCGCATGACAGGCTATACGATCCGTAAACGGCTTGAAGAGTTGATTGACGGCTTGCCGGGACCGGCTCTTTTCAATGTGGCGGCCTACTGGGCGAATGATACCTGGGCGATGGCCCCGAAGATGATGCTGGCCACACCGGAAAATAAAAAGAAGGTGATGGACTGGATGGAACCGGTTAATCCGCTGGTGGGAAAATACGGCCACTGTTTTGATAAAAGTTCAAAAAACGGGGCCATCAAGGCGGCTCGTGCAAAATATCCGAAGATCGTGAATAAACTATGGTTTTACGCGCCCAAATGGATCTATCCCTATGAAGTGCCGGCGGCCATCAACAATAAGTATCTCGGGCCAGGCAAGGCATACAAGCATTGGAACCGGGGCGTGACCTGGGCGTTGCAGACACAGAAACCCGACACCATCTTCATCCTGACCACCAACTATATCGATGCATGGGGCGGAGGTTCTAAAGGCAATCCCGCGAAACTTTCTTCGGGATATCGGGCAATGATTCGCGATATCTACGGGCCCGATAAAAATAGCTGGCCGTCCATGAATGTTGTTGTGCTGCAGCATGGAAAACTGAATGCGGGCGTTGTCCTTAATAACCAGTTTGGTCCGGTCATCAAGGCCTTCCGAGGCGATGGTTCCACGATTAATGATATATCCAAATATATGACGGATGAAGAGCGGGCTATGTATAAGGACTACAGGAGCCAATATCAGAATTAGAGTGTTGCGAAAAAGCGGGGTGTCTCGGGGCCGGAAGATTAACCCCCAGGATGTTCATGGGTGGAAAAAGACCGGAATAGGGGATAATAGATGAATGCCAGAATGATAGTTGTTGGGGTGGTGGGATTGGCCGTGGTGGCAGGAGCCGTTCCCGCCAAGCGATATGCGGCGCGGATTTCGGTCAAGGGGGAGCTGGAGAAAGACCGGGACTCCTCCAAAAATGAGTCGGCCAACAGCAGCACAAAAACCAAGTCGGAAGTTCAATTCTATAATTTAGAGGTAACCGTTGCGAATACGGGAAAGCACACGGGGACATTCGATCTGGAATGGTATTTTCTGAAGCGTCGACTGGATGCTGCAGGAAAGAAAGGGGATCCTGTACTGAGCGAAAAAGATAAAACAACGCTTACCATTGCAGGTATGAAACGGGTGGTACACCCGGTCACATCCAGTTCCCTTTCCTGGTCGGAATCGAAAAGCAGCAAGAACAGCAGCGGACGGAATAATAACAGTAGCTCCTCCTCCAAGAAAAACATCAGCGGCGAGATTTACGGAGGCTATGTTCTTCTGCTTCGAGCGGATGGAGAGATGGTCGCCAAGTATGCGAGCGACAGAAAGTTCCTGTCGGATGAATGGCTGGTTCAACTGCAGGCTCCAGTCGCAAATACCACGCCTGCGCGCAAGACAAAGAATAAGAAACGGAAGAAAAAGAAGAAATAATATCCTGCTGCATGTGCTGATTCAGTTTTTTTAAGGAGGGCAATGAGGGAGATGAAGGCAAAGAGCGTTGTGAAAGGTGCGCCCAGCGGTTTTGTGATCAGCTTGCTGTTTCACGCAGGAGCTTTTCTGCTGGCCGGGTTGTTGGTTGTTTTTACCGTGCACCAGAAGGAAGAGAAAAAATTTGTTCCCCCCCGGCCGGTAGAACGGCCCAAGATGAAACTGAAAAAACCGAAGGTGAAAGTAAAGAAAAGCGCCAAGCCCAAGGCGTCGAGTCGCATTGTCACGAAAGTAAAACGGGCGAATATGCCGGATATTCAGTTGCCGGAGATGGCCGGAATTGGAGAAGGTCTAAGTGGAAGTGATGTCGGAGGGTTCGATATCGCGCCGGACTTGAGCGAGATCAGTGTTTTCGGAGGAGCACAGACAATCGGCAATGATTTTGAAGGAGTTGTTTATTCCCTGTTGCATACGCGCGGTGGGGGGGCAGCCTCGATGGGACCGGACGAGTTCAGGGACATCCTTAGAAAATATGTGCTGAGTGGGTGGCGGGAATCGGTGCTTTCGCGTTATTACCGGTCGCCGAAAAAACTCTACACCACTCATTTTATGGTGCCTCCGATTCCTACGGCAATGGCGCCCGGAGTGTTCGGTGTTCCGGATCTGGAAGATTATTATCTGTTCATTAAGTATGAAGGCCAACTGGTTCATTCAACCGACATTAAGTTTCGTTTCTGGGCCATCGGCGATGCCTATGTCTTCATCAATGTCGATGGAGAAGAGGTGTTGATGAATGCATGGCAGATTCATCACCCCTGGTTTGATTGGTGGTCGAGCACTGCCGGGGGAGACCGGACTCATATTCTGGGAAACCAGCGCATGGTGGTCGGTGACTGGATTGAGCTCAAAGCGGGAGAGCCGTTGGATATGAAGGTGCTCTATGGCGAGTGGCATGGAGGTCAGGTTGCGTGCATGCTGCTTGTCGAGGTGGAGGGCGAGGACTATCCGAACGCCCGAACGGGCGGACCGCTTCTGCCAGCGTTTAAAACAGAAAATTTTTCCTGGGATTCGATTACTGAAATTTCCCGCTTCCTGGCTGAGGATGAATGCACTCTTACCAACGGCCCTGTGTTTAATGACTTTCATTCAGAATCGCGTCCGTCAACGGCAATCATTCAGCAAGATCAGGTGGTGGAAGAAAAGTCGGCGCCGAACACCGAAGAGACCGTCTTGCGTTTGTGGACAATGACGGATGGAAAGACGGCCGAAGCAGAGCTGCTGAGTGTAATGAGCGGCAACATTATTCTGAAGAATGCGAAGGGAAGACAGCTTAAGATTCCGGCAGAAAAACTTTCCGAGGGGGACCGTCTGTATGCTTCTCTGGCCATGCCTCCTGATCTGGATATCAACTTTGCCAAGACCACCAAACCCCGGAAATTCGGGGGAACGGTGAGGGGGATTGATCCGCCGGTCCGCGGTAACTTCTATACATTTTCTGCCCGGATTAAACAAACATCCAGGCGGCCCTATGGGCATCAATTGACGGCAGAATACTTTGCGGTCGGTGATGAAATCGGCGGAAACAGGAACGTTTTGCTCGACCATCAAACAGCCAGCTTCACGCTGACCAGAGACAATGATTATTCGTTTGTATTCAGCGGCCCTCCGGTGGAGCTGCTAGATTACACCATTAATAATGAACGGCGTGGAAAACGATATGGGGGCTATTTGGTGGTCATCAAGGACAGCCGGGGCGAAATCATTGCCTACAATACTCCTAGTGAAAAACTGTATGAGAACCTTGAAAATCTGCGAAGGATACGGGTGGGATGGTATTTCGATGATGAGTGCAACCGTTGCCTGCCGACACCGCCGGAACCGTGGGTTGAAGCAGGTAACAATTAACGAAGTTTTCCGGTCAGACTGGTCTTGAGCAAAATCTAAGCCTGCGGACATATCACGTGGATTATGTCTGATCCACGGAAAGTGTGAGTGCCGTTCCTGTTCCGGGAATGGATTCAATGTTCAGCTGGGCATGGAGCCAGTCTGCTCGTTGCTTGAGCGTGCGCAGGGTGCGGGGTTTATTCAGTGTTTCTTCGTCGATGCCTAAGCCGTTGTCTTTGATGTTGAGAACCAGAATTTTTTCTTCCCGACGGAATGAAATATCAACGTGTGTGCATTGCGAATGGGTTTTTGCATTGTGGATTACTTCTTTGTAGAAGGGCAGAAGGCCTTTGCACAAGGTGGCGTTGTTCTGTAGTACCTGATTGATGGATGGATCGGCCTTAAACGTGAAATCGGTCTTGCCGAGGAGAAGGCCGGTCAGCTCCCGCATATAGGCAATGATATCCTGGGCGCGCCCGACTTCGGGGGCAGTGGTGCGCAGTACTTCCCGCAGCCCGAATACACTTTCCCGGGTGAGCCGGTAGATGGACTGAAGGCGCTTCTGTTCCGGCGGTGTATCGACCTGCTCCTGCAACTTTTCGACATGAAGAACGATCGCGCCCAGATTGCTGCCGACGTCGTCATGCAGATCGCTGGCCATTTTTGCACGGGCAAGCCGGATTTCCCTGCGCATACGTATGCGGTTGCGCACGATGATGGTTATCGCGCTTCCGATTACCAAGAGAAGCAGGGTCAGGCTTCCGTAGATGAGCGTTTTTCCGACATCCACCAGGCTTCTTTGCTGAAGCTTATGCAGGACCAACTGCTCCTCCAGTACTTGTTGGCGATAGGCGAGGCCTTCGATCCATTCCCGCAGCGGAAGTATCGGTCCTGATTGCGTCAGACCATCATTGGCGGATGCCAGCATTTTTTTGGGAACGGTATTCAGCGGGGCACCCTGTGTAACGCGTATCGTTTTGTTTTGGAACAGTTCTTCGAGGATGGTTGCACGAGGCTGTATTTTGCCTTGGAGCATCGCTGTAATTTCACTGAAAACTATAGTCTCTGCTGCTTTCGGAATCGGTTGTGATGGCTGCAGGATATTAAGGCGCACAGCATGGGCGGTTGTTTCGGGAAAATAGGAAAAGTGGGGGTTCAGTCCGGGGTTGCGCAGGGGGAATTTTTCGTACCTTCTGTCGCTCCGTATAATGCGGCCGTCACCATCGAGTAGATCAATGGTGAAACGCACCGGAAATCCTTGCCCATAGGAATGCTCGACGGCCGGATCAATCCGTACAGCATCAATGGAGATGGGGTGGGGATAGCGCAGGGTCAAGGCATAGGTTTTTTTTGTCCCCGGCCGTCTCGATAAGATTTTTTTTATAAAGAGTTGGCCGCCCTGCCGGTCGCTAAGTTCGGGGAGCCCCAGCGGGGTCTGCAAGTCAGTCAGGAATTCCTGAGCCAATACATAGTACCCTTGCCGACTCTGGGTGGTCCTCAGCGTGGCCTGCGGTGCCACATTGGCCGCACCGGAAAAGATGCAGACTTCGGCGAATCCGGCGGAATACCATTTTTCATGGGGATGTTGTGGGAGGTCAGTACATCGGATGATGAGCATGTCGGTTTTTACCGGATCGAAATGCATCAGCTGGGGCAGGGATTGACAGAAAAGAGGTTGGTTGTCTGTACTTAGGGCGATGGTCTTATGTTTTCCATCAACCACGGCTTTTATGTTAATGGTGCCTGGCCAATAGAGGTTTTCGCCATAGACCTCGTCCATGAAAAGCCGCAAGGGGAAGAGGGCCACGGCATCGAGCTCGACCGGGCTGCCCCAGCGGAACCTCAGAACCACCTCGTTGGTGGCGCTTTCCCTGCCGTGGGCGAGATAGCCGCCGGTTCCGGTAGGCTCGCGCAGATAGGGCTGGGGGAGGACTTCAAGTTCCTTGCCGATCTCGGCAAGCCGCGCCTCGTTCTGCTTGTATCCCTTGACGAAGCCGCGCGCAACTCGTTGCTCCAGCGTCTCCGCCTGCACGGATACGATAAGAAAACCTGAAATCAGGAATACTCCATTTAAAGTACATATCTTCAGCATTCGAAATTCTCTGTTCGCTATTCCGGAGTTCAAATAATTCCCATCGAAGTGGCTTTGCTGATGGCCCCCGACACATTATGCACCTGAAGTTTTTGGTAGATGTTACGGATGTGGGTGCTGACGGTGTGTTTGCTGACGAACAGTTTTTCGGCAACTTCCTTCCGGCTCATCCCTTCGGCCAACAGCTTGAGCACTTCCGCTTCGCGTTCGGAAAGATCCTCTTCGGGGGAGGCCGGTTTGAAGGTGGAAAAGGTGTCGAACACCATTTTTGCAATTTCCGCGCTGAGCGGTGCGATGCCGTGGCAGGCATCCTCGATCCCTTGCACGATGGCCTTGAGCCCGTCGGACTTGATTAGATAGCCCATTGCTCCGGCTCCCAGTGCCTGGAAAACCCGGGCTTTATTGTCGAATACGGTCAAAACCAGGATTTTGGTGGCCGGCACGGATTGGCGGATCAATGGAATGGCATCGAGCCCGTCCATACCCGGCAGGCCCAGATCCAGTATCAGAATTTCCGGTGGTTCTGATTCCTTCAGGTATTCAAAGGCATCCTCTGCATTCGATAGGGTCGCGCAGATTTCGAACCGATCCGTTGTTTCAAGGGCTTCGCAGAGTGCCTCGCGGAAATCGGGGTGATCTTCAATTAAGCAGATGCGGATCTGCTTTGGGGACTGTTGAGCTTTCGTCATGATGAACTATTGTAAAGGGAATCGACCTCCGGTTGTCAAGATCGGGAGAACGTCATCCTGTCCATCCTGTTATCTGATCAAGAGCACTGCTCAAAATGCTCTTTCCCGACCATATACTCTTTTCTCTTATGATAAATTTAATGGTTTGGCATAGAAGTTGTCCAGATATCGAAGCTCTGCTTTATGCAGAAAAAGGTCAGAGGCCTGTTTGGCCCCGTGAGGCGCGATTACGTCACATGACAAGTTTGCAGAAAACGCATACTATGTTTTCTGGCTTGTAGAAAAAGGCCAATCAATTTGGTTGTTAACAAAGCATCATATGAGTGAATACGAGGCTGTCCCGGAAAGGCATGACGGTTTAGAACGCGATGTTTCATATACATCGGTTTTAAAGGTCGTGTCCTGTTAGAGTACCCTCTTTCGAGGGGACTATGCCGTGTGTTCCTCGTGGTGCTGGTAATATAGAGGCTCAGTCGGAGGATAATACCCTTTTCCGGCGATAGCATCTATATGTGAAGGAATAATAGAATAGTAGCTTATTTGTTTGGTAAATATCTGGTTGGAACGGGTTTAATGAGTGGTTTTCATGAAAGGAGAACTATGGATAAGTTTGGTTTGATTTTGTTGGTCGGATTGACGGGTTGCTTGTGCGGGGTTGCTGCGGCACAGGCGGAGATAAAAACGGTTGAAGTAACCCATTCTGAGCTGAAGGGTATCGGGCAGGAAAAGGACGTGATGCGCCGGGATCCGAGCGATGTGATTAAGGTCGGTGACCTTTTCTATGTCTGGTATTCGAAGGGGCCGATCTCCCCCGGATACGATGCAACGGTATGGTATGCGACCTCTACGGATGGCGTTAACTGGACGGAGAAGGGGATGTCGGTAGACAAGGGCAAACCGGGAACCTGGGAGGGCGCGAGTGTCTTTACGCCGAACATTCTTGTGGCCGAGGGGAAATACTGGCTGTTCTACACCGGAACTTCCAACGACTATTATAAAAAGCCCTTTAATCCGGACTCGAAAATCGGCATTGCGGTGTCTGATTCGCCCGACGGCCCCTGGAAAAAGCTCGCCACCAATCCGGCACTGAAAAACAGCGAAAATCCCGAGGACTTCGACAGTCATCTGGTTGACGATGCCTGCCTGATTGTGCGCGATGGAAAATACTGGTTCTACTACAAAGGCCGTCAGCTGGGTAAAAGTCCGAAATTCACCCAGATGGGGTTGGCGATTGCCGATAAACCGGAAGGACCCTATGTCAGGCATGAAGCGAATCCGGTGATTCCGGGCAACCACGAAGTGTTGGTCTGGCCGCAGGGCAAGGGCGTGGCCGCCATGATCGGCACCACCGGACCGAAGGATATCGTCAATTCGGTTCTCTATGCTGATGATGGAGTACATTTTACGAAGACCCATAAGGTGAAAAAAGGCCCGTGGGCAGGCGGAACCTATCGCCCCGAGGCATTTACCGACAGCAGTGAGGGAACGATGCCCGAATGGGGCGTTGAAATCGGGAAAGAAAAAAAGGCGTTGCCGTTTATCGGACGGGTTGACCTGAAGGAAGGGAAATAAGATGACAAAATTGAAAATGGCAGCAGGAGTGGGAATCGCGGCGGTATGTTTAGTGTCCGGTTGCGTAACGAATGAGACTGCGGGTACAGGCGAATTTGCCGACGATGTAACCTTCATGAAGCAGCACACGCCGATTGTGGTGTTGAAAGACGGCGACGCGGCGGTGGCCGTGGCTCCGGACTATCAGGGCCGCGTGATGACCAGCACCTTCGATCGCAAGGTGGGGCCGAGCTTCGGTTGGATCAACCGTCCTGTCATTGAAAAAGGCATCATGTCCGAAGAAGAGGCCGCGGGAAAACTGGAAGCGCATATCTATATTTTCGGTGGAGAGGAACGCTTCTGGCTCGGGCCGGAAGGCGGGCAGTATGCACTCTATTTCAAGCCCGGCGACAAATTTGAATTCTCCCACTGGAAGACGCCGGCGGTGATCGATACCGAAGCGTTTGAGCTGGTGAATCAATCCGAATCGTCGGCCACATTCAAACACAGCGCTGAACTGATCAACTATAGCGGCGCCAGGTTTAACGTGGGCATCGAGCGCACCGTGAAGCTGCTGGATAAGGCGAACGCCTCCGAAATGCTGGGTGTTGAACTGGGCGAGGGGCTGCGATTGGTCGGCTATGAAACCGACAACCGGATCACCAATGCCGGTTCCAATGTCTGGAAACCGGAAACCGGCCTGCTCTCGATCTGGGTCCTCGGGATGTACAACCCGTCGCCCGAAACCACCGTCGTCATTCCTTTCAAAATGGGGGGAGAAAAAACGCTCGGCCCGCGGGTGAACGACACCTATTTCGGTGCGATTCCGGAGGACTACCTTCGTGTAGAGCGTCAGAAGCTCTTTTTCAAAGGCGACGGTACGCGGCGCGGTAAAATCGGCATCAGCCCGCAGCGCTCTAAAGGCATTGCCGGCAGTTACGATGCTACAGGGCAGGTGCTTAACATTGTCACCTACAACGTGCAGGATGCGCCGAACGGTTTTGTAAACTCCATGTGGGAGCTGCAGAAGGAGCCGTATGCCGGCGACGTCATCAATTCCTATAACGATGGGTCACCCGAGCCGGGCGCCGATCCGCTGGGTCCGTTCTATGAGCTCGAAACCTCATCGCCTGCTGCCGCCCTCAAGCCCGGTGAGACGATGCAGCACGTACAGCGTACGTTCCATATCCAGGGTTCGGAAGCCGAGCTCGATCCGATTGCTCGGAAACTGCTCGGTGCAAAACTGGAAGTCATCAAGGAGGCTTTTTAGTCCCTTGTAAGTTGGCTCTGCGGGAGGATGGTTGGCAAAATAATTATGAGCAAAATGATTAATAACCCACTCCGCCCCGAATTATTTTGCTCTAAATCATTTTGCCTGAATTTCTGTTGCAAAGCTGTGCGGGGAAAATTGTATTTGAAAAAAACTAGTCTCATGCATTTGTTTGCGGCTGCCTGTTTGGGGGCAGTTGCAGTTCGTGCGGCACAGCCCAACGTAGTCATTATTCTGACGGATGATCAGGGCTATGCCGATCTGGGCTGTTTTGGCGGGGATCACGTGAAGACGCCCCGGATCGACCGGATGGCGGAAGAGGGCGCCAGGCTGACCAGCTTTTATGTGGCCGGATCAGTCTGTACGCCGTCCCGCTCGGCGCTGATGACGGGTTGCTATCCGCGGCGCATCGGCCTGGCAGGTGGTGTTTTTCTTGCCGGCGATAAAAACGGGCTGAACCCGGATGAAATCACGATCGCCGAGCTGCTGAAGTCGGCGGGCTATGCCACCGGCATATTCGGCAAGTGGCACCTCGGCGATCAGTTGCAGTTTTTTCCGACCCGTCAGGGGTTCGATGAATTTTTCGGCATTCCCTACAGCCATGATATTCATCCGTTCCATGGGAACGATAAAAAGCATCATTTTCCGCCGCTGCCGCTGATGGAAATGGAGACGGTGATCGAAGAAGAACCCGATGCGGATTATCTGACAAAGCGCATCACCGAGCGGGCAGTCGGCTTTATCAATCAGCATAAAGAGGAACCGTTTTTTCTCTATGTGCCGCATCCGATCCCGCACCGGCCCATCCACATGTCGCCACCATTTATGGAGGACGTTCCAGATGAGATCAAAGCCAGGCTGAAGGATGAGACGCGTATCGACTATTTAACGCGCGACAAAATTTACAACTATGCGATCAATGAAATCGACTGGTCAGTGGGGCAGATTCTCGATGCTTTGAAAAAGAACGGCATCGATGAAAATACCGTGGTGGTCTTTACGTCGGACAACGGACCGTCTGTCGGGAAGACGACTCCGCTGACGGGTAAAAAGGGCAGTTCCTATGAAGGCGGCATGCGTGTGCCGGGCATCATTCGCTGGCCCGGAACCATTCCGGCTGGACAGACCATCGGTGAAGTCGTGACGGCCTTGGACCTGTTTCCAACCTTTGGAAAACTCGCCGGAGCGGATCTGCCGGGCGATCGCGTGATCGACGGAAAAGATATTCTGCTTGTATTGACCGAGGGGGCGGCCAGCCCGCATGAGGCCTTTTTCTATTACAAAGGCGATGCGCTCAAAGCGGTGCGGTCCGGCAAGTGGAAACTTCATTTCGGCAAAACAAAGGGCAATGCCGGTAAGAGGCGGGGCAAAGGATCCAGCTCGCCGATTATGGCACTGTTTGATCTGGATGCGGACCCGGGCGAGCAGGTCAATGTGCTGGCGTCCAACCCCGAAGTCACCGAGCGTCTTCGTTCTTATGCTGGAACTTTCAAAGCAGAGCTGGAGCAAAACAGCCGCCCTGCGGGTGTGGCAGAAAACCCCAAGTCTTTAACAACGAGAGAAAACTGAATATGAAAATGGATAAGCGGAAATTTGCAGCGGCGCTTGCGTGCCTGATGTTGGTGAGCCCGGTGTGGGCGCAGGATCATGAACAGCCCAACGTGCTGTTTATTTTTGCGGATGACATGAGCTATGAGACGATCGGCGCGGCCGGCATGCTGGATATCGACACACCGAACCTCGACAAGCTGGTCGAAAACGGAGCCAGCTTCACACATGCCTACAACATGGGGGCCTGGGGCGGGGCGGTTTGCGCGGCCAGCCGTTCCATGCTCAATTGCGGACGCTTTGTCTGGCAGGCGCAATCGGGCGTCAAAGCTGGTGTTTCTGAAAACCGCATGTGGTCGCAGCGTATGCAGGATGCGGGTTACCAGACCTATATGTCCGGCAAATGGCACGTGCCCGGAGCGGATGCGGAACCTCTTTTTAATGTCGCAAAGAATGTCCGCGGCGGAATGCCGAACGACTTCTGGCGCAAAGGATCGGCCGACGGCACTAAGCCCAAACGCTATGGGTATGGCCGTCCGGTGGATGAAGATGATTATAAGAACGGCTGGAAACCCTGGGACGTCACCAACGGCGGATTCTGGGAAGGCGGCACCCACTGGAGCGAGGTGCTTGCCAACGACGCTGTGGATTATCTGGCAGCGGCGGCGGAGGACGACAAACCGTTCTTCATGTACCTGGCCTTCAATGCTTCGCACGATCCCCGCCAGTCGCCGAAGGAATACATCGACCGTTATCCGCTTGATCGCATTAAGCTGCCGGAAAACTTCCTGTCCCAATATCCGTATGCCGACAAGATTTGCGGATTGAGCCTGCGCGATGAAAAGCTGATGCCCTATCCGCGTACCGAATTTGCCGTAAAGGTCCACCGCCAGGAATATTTTGCCATCATCACCCACATGGATGACCAGATCGGCCGGATTTTCCAGGCCTTGGAAAAATCAGGAAAAGCCGATAACACCTATATTGTTTTCACGGCCGACCACGGGCTGGCTTGTGGCCATCATGGCTTTAGCGGCAAGCAGAACATGTATGACCACAGTGTGCGTGTGCCTTTTCTGGTTGTCGGGCCGGATGTGAAACCGGGGATGAAAATTGACGCGCCGATTTATCTGCAGGATGTCATGGCGACCTCGCTGGAGCTCGCCGGTGCCTCGTCGGAGGGGGTTGATTTCAAAAGCCTGCTGCCGCTGCTGCGCGGTGAATCAGCCGAGCACTATCCGGAGATTTACGGTGCGTATATGAATAAGCAGCGCATGATTACTCAGGGCGACTGGAAGTTTATTTCCTATCCCACCGCCCATGTTGAACGTCTCTTTAATCTGAAAAAAGATCCGAACGAAATGAACGATCTGGCAGCCAATCCGGAATATGCCGCAAAGTTGACTCAGATGCGCGGGGCGCTGACCCAATTAAGTACATCGCTGGGCGATCCTCTGTTGAAAGCTCATAAGGAAAAGAAAAAGAAAAAATAGAGCGGTTGTATGAAACATAAACGATGGATAGAGTTTTTTGCAGTGGCCCTGCTTTTGAGTTGCTCAGCATGGGGCAGGGGGCAGCCCAACATCATCCTGATTTTTGCGGATGATTTGGGTTACGGCGATCTGAGGTGTTACGGGGCGAAGGTTGCCTCGCCGGAAATCGACCGGTTGGCCGAAGAAGGTTTGCGCGCGACCGACTGCCTGGTCGCCGCCAATGTGTGCGGGCCGTCGCGCGCAGCATTAATGACCGGACGCTATCCCATGCGCTGCGGGCATCCTATTTCAAGGCATCCAACTGCAAAATACGCAGCGTATGGAATTGCACCGGATGAGATCACCATGCCGGAGCTTTTAAAGTCCGCGGGCTATACCACGAAGATGGTCGGCAAGTGGCATCTTGGATTCCATGTGGAAGGATCCCATCCGCTCGATGCCGGGTTTGATGAATACCTTGGACTGTACAGCAATTATGCCACCCCGAAAGATCGTGTAGATGAACGCACCATCTACCGTAACCGTGAGGTGGTGGAAACGGATGTTCCCTTTGAAAAGGTAACGAAGCTCTACACCGATGAGATCGTCGATTTTATCAAACAGGACCACGACAAGCCGTTCTTTATCTACTTTGCCCATCACATTGCACATGGTCCGCTTCTGCCCAGTAAACCGTTTAAGGGCACTTCCGAGACAAAGGGTCGTGCCGGGATCTACTGCGATTTTGTGCTGGAACTTGACCACAGCATCGGACGGGTGATGGATGCGGTGAACGAGGTCGGCATCCGTGACAATACGCTGATCGTATTTCTGTCGGATAACGGGCCCGCTCGAGATGGTTCCGCGAAACCTTTGAGCGGCGGAAAGTATGTCACGATGGAGGGCGGTCACCGGGTTCCAGGGATTTTCCGCTGGCCCGGGACAATTCCGGCCGGGCAGGTTTCGGATACCTTGATTTCCAGTCTGGACCTGTTGCCGCTCTTCTGCCATGTGGCAGGCGTTGATGTCCCGACGGACCGCACGATGGATGGAAAAAATATCATCGATGTGCTGACGGGAAAAACCGACCAGAGCCCGCACAACTATTTTTATTATTACAATGGCCTGAATCTTCAGGCGGTACGGAACGAGCAGTGGAAGCTGCATTTTCCACGTACACCTGCAGACCAGCCGTATTGGGCTAAGAAGGACAGCGGACAGCGAATCTATACGACGTTGAAGATGCCGATGCTTTTTAATCTGGAGTCCGATATCGGCGAGAAAAAGAACGTGATCGCGCAACACCCGGAGGTGGTCTCTGAATTGACAAAGGTGGCGGAACGCATCCGAAAAGAACTCGGCGATATCAATGTCACCGGTTCGGATCAGCGCCCCCATGGCCTGGTGAATCCCCAGGAGAAAAACTAATGAGCAATAGGAGTTTTTTCACAGCAGGCCTGATCTGCCTGTTCATTTTTTCGGGACTGGGGGTCAGGGCTGAAACATTGCCCAACGTCGTGCTTATTTTTGCCGATGACCTTGGCTATGGCGACCTCGGCTGCTACGGCGCAGCCAAAGTTCAGACGCCGAACATCGATAAGCTGGCGAGCGAAGGGCGGCGCTTCACCGATGCTCATTCGGCGTCGGCGGTCTGCACGCCGTCGCGCTATGGCCTGCTGACGGGTGAATATCCGTTTCGCGCGCAGGGCGGCAAAGGTATCTGGGGGCCGTGCGGTCATTTCCAGTCGCTGTTGATTGATACGGATAAACTGACGTTGGGCCAGCTCTTTAAAAACAAAGGATATGCCACCGCGGCGGTTGGTAAATGGCATCTGGGCTTTGGCTCCGGCAAGACCGACTGGAACCAGCCGTTGCGTCCCGGGCCGCTGGAACTCGGGTTCGATTATTATTTCGGTGTGCCCAAGGTAAACAGCGGCTATCCCTATGTCTATGTGGAGAATGATTCAATCGTTGGCTACGACCCGAACGATCCAATCACCTTTAAGAAGCCGTTCTCGGTAACGACGACGTATCCCGAGGTCGCCGGTAAAAAATCAGAGAACAAGGTGGGAGGCGCGAAAAAGGCGCACGCTATCTATGACGACGAAAAAACGGGACCTCTGTTGGTAGAAAAGGCAGTTGATTGGATAAATAAGCAGGTTGGTGATCGCAACACCCGACACTCGACACCCGACACTTCTGCTCCCTTCTTCCTCTATTTTCCAACGACCAACATTCACCACCCGTTCACTCCGGCGCCGCAGTTTAAAGGAACCAGCCAGTGCGGGCTCTATGGCGACTTTATTCATGAGTTCGACTGGATGGTCGGCGAGCTGGTCCAATGTTTGGAAAAGAACGGGCTGTCGGAAAATACGCTGATCATTGTGACCAGTGATAACGGCGGCATGTTTAATCGTGGCGGGCAGGATGCCTTTGCGGCGGGCCATCGCCAGAACGGAGACCTGCTCGGATTTAAGTTTGGCGTCTGGGAGGGCGGCCAGCGCGTGCCGTTCATTGCCAAATGGCCGGGGCATATTGAACCGAAAACGGTGTCTGATCAACTGATCAGCGGAGTGGATATGCTGGCCACGTTTGCGGCTCTCACCGGGCAGCAGGTAGCCGAAAAACAGCTGGCGGACAGCATCAATGTCCTGCCGGCGCTGACCGGAGAACCGGAGGCGCCGTTGCGCGAAG
The DNA here is from genome assembly GCA_029432775.1 of Pontiellaceae bacterium B12227. GTDB lineage: Bacteria > Verrucomicrobiota > Kiritimatiellia > Kiritimatiellales > Pontiellaceae > Pontiella. Next base: position 21,259 of record JAROAZ010000025.1, read on the forward strand.
AGCTGGTGCTCATGCCGCGCCAGTCGAGCCATGTTTCCATTCGTAAAGGGAAGTGGGTCTACATTCCGGCGAAGGGGGCCGGCGGGTTTAAAGGAAAGCCCGGCACTCACGGCGCCGGCGGTCCCGCATGCGCATCGTTTGTCGGCAGCGTAAACAGCGATATTGAAAACGGAAAAATCAAGAAGGGCGCGCCGCCTGCGCAGCTCTACGATCTCAAAGCGGATGTCAACCAGACCAGAAACCTTTACAACGAATTCCCTGAAGTAGTGAAGGAAATGCAGGCTCTGTTGGCCACATATAGACCGGCCAGCGGTGTAGCAAAGAAAAGGAAGAATAAGTAATGAAAATGAAGCCACTCATTCTGACTTCACTGATTTCGGCCTGTGTTTTATCGGTGCGTGCAGACGAACAGCCGGTTGGCACTGCCACGTTTTCGCGCACGACGTTGACCGGGATTGGACCTGACAAGAAGATTTCGCGGCGCGATCCGAGCGATGTGATCAAGGTCGGGGATCTGTATTATGTCTGGTATTCAAGGGGGCCCGTCAAAACGGGCTATAACGCCACGGTCTGGTATGCGACTTCTCCAAACGGTGTCAACTGGACGGAAAAGGGCGAGGCGGTCGGGAAGAGTTCCGAGGAGGGCGCATGGGACGAAGCCAGCGTCTTCACACCCAATATCCTGGTCGCCGAAGGCAGGTACTGGCTCTTCTATACTGGGATCTCGAAACACATGAAGGTGCGACCGGATTCTAAAATCGGTATGGCGGTGTCCGATTCGCCGGACGGACCGTGGGAAAAACTCGGCACCAACCCGGTGCTGAAGAACAGCGACAACCCGGAAGACTTCGACAGCCATCTGGTCGACGATTCCTGCCTGATCGTACGTGATGGAAAATACTGGCTCTACTACAAAGGGCGTCAGTTGGGTAAGAGCTCTCGAGAAACCCAGATGGGACTGGCAATTGCGGATAAACCGGGCGGGCCTTATATTCGGCATGAAGCGAATCCGGTGATTCCCGGAAACCACGAAGTGGTGGTCTGGCCGCAGGGTTCCGGGGTATGTGCCATGATTGGGAAAGTCGGGCCGAAGAATCTTGTACGCACCATCCAGTATGCTGAGGACGGGATCAACTTCAGCAAAACGCATGATCTGTCCGAGGAGGCCTTTGCCGGCGGAACCTATCGCCCCGAAGCCTTCACGGACAGCAACAAAGGCGAGGCCCCCGGCTGGGGGGTTGAAATCGGAAAAGCCGGGAAACTGCTGTGTATTCAGCGTTTCGACATCGAGTGGTCGGAATAGGTATTCGCGTTATGAAAAGCTGTAACTGCATCCTTCTTGTTTTGCTCATTATGGGGTCTTCGGCAGTTGCCGACGGCCCGGCTTGCGGCACTGCAACGACGATTCGTTCGGCCCTGACCGGTATCGGATTGGAGACAGGCGTTTCACGGCGTGACCCGAGTGATGTGATTAAGGTCGGGGATCTGTATTATGTCTGGTATTCGCGAGGTCCGGTAAAGACCGGTTACAACGCCACGGTCTGGTATGCCACGTCGCCGGACGGTGTGAACTGGGCCGAAAAAGGCGAAGCCGTCGGGCGGGGCGGAGCCGGTGCCTGGGACGAGGCCAGTGTGTTTACGCCCAACATTCTCGTGGCCGAAGGGCGCTACTGGCTGTTTTACACCGCGATCTCGAAACACATGAAGGTCCGGCCGGATTCGAAAATAGGCATTGCGGTGTCCGATTCGCCGGACGGCCCGTGGGAAAAGCTCGCCACCAACCCGGTGCTGAAGAACAGCGACAATTCGGCAGATTTTGACAGCCATCTGGTCGATGATTCCTGCCTGATGGTTCGCGACGGCAAGTACTGGCTCTACTACAAAGGGCGTCCGCTGGGGAAAAGTGCGCATTATACCCAAATGGGATTGGCGATTGCTGAAAAGCCGGAAGGTCCCTATATCAAACATCCGGAAAATCCGGTGATTCCCGGCAATCATGCCGTGCTGGCCTGGCCGCAGGGGAAGGGCGTTGCCGCCATGATCGGCGTTACCGGGCCGGCGGACCTTATCAATACGGTTCAGTATGCGGAAGACGGGGTTCATTTCATCAAAACCCACGATGCCGTGGATGGACCGCGGGCCGGAGGCGCGTACCGTCCCGAGGCCTTTACTAACAGCGGAGCCGGAAAACCCATCCAATGGGGCGTAGAAATCGGTAAGCACAAAGGCAAGGAACTGCCCTATATACACCGCGTTGATATCGAGTGGTCGGAAAGAGGAAACAAATGAGAAACGGATTGATTGCTGGATTTGTATTTGGGCTTATCGGGCTGAGTTGTGCTGAATCGGTTCGGCCAAACTTTATTATTATCTTCACCGATGATCAGGGTTATCAGGATCTGGGGTGTTTCGGCTCGCCGGATATTAAAACGCCACGGATTGATCAAATGGCGAAGGAGGGCATGCGCTTCACCGGCTTTTATGCCCAGACGGTCTGCGGGCCTTCGCGCGGTGCATTGATGACGGGGTGCTATCCGATTCGCTTTGCCCGACAGGACGATCCCAACTCGATCCATCCCGAAATGCATACTGATGAAATCACCATCGCCGAAATACTCAAAGAGCTGGGCTATGCAACCGGCGCATTCGGCAAGTGGGATCTGGCGGGGCACAATCCGGCTGCGTACAAAGAGGAACTGCTGCCGCCGCATCAGGGATTTGATGTTTATTTCGGTACGCCGGGAAGTAACGATAAGGTTGTCAACCTGATCCGGGGTACGAAGGAGATTGAGCAGAAGGCCAACATGGCCACCTTGACCCGGCGCTATACGGATGAAGCAATTGCCTTTATTGAATCAAAGAAAGATGCACCCTTCTTTGTCTATCTCGCGCACACCATGCCGCACACGAAACTCGCCGCGTCTGCGGCATTTAAGGGGAAATCAGCAGGCGGCCTGTATGGCGATGTGATCGAGGAGCTCGACTTTAACGTCGGGCGCGTGCTCGATCGGGTGAAGGAACTGGGGCTCGACGACAACACGTATATCATTTTTACCAGCGACAACGGCCCGTGGCTCATTCGCAAGAACCACAGCGGCCATGCCGATCCGTTGCGCAGTGGCAAAACCTCCTGCTGGGAGGGCGGCCTGCGCGTTCCGTGCATTATGCGGGCGCCCGGAAGAATTCCTGCCGGAACCGAGTGCGATGCCGTGGCGGCCACCATTGATCTGATGCCGACGATCGCCAGACTGGCCGGCGGTAAAGCGCCGACGGATCGCATGATTGACGGGGTCGATATTGCGGCGCTGATGAGCGGTGAAGTGAAGGCCATTGATCGCACCTATTATTTTTACCAGCACGACTGCCTACGCGCGGTGCGTTCCGGAAAATGGAAGCTGATGCTGCCGCATACGGAGCCGGTTGAGGCCAGCATCGCGTATAAATGGAGAAACCATATTGCCAAAGCCGATGCGGCCCGGATTCAAAAGCCGCAGCTCTTTAACCTTGAGGACGATATAGGCGAAACCACCGATGTCTCTTCACAGCATCCGGAAAAGGTCGCTGAGCTGATGAAGCTGGCGGCGTGGGCACGGCAGGATCTCGGCGACCACGATACGTTCGGTGCCAACGCCCGTACATTCGGTGCAAAACGGCGGCTTTTGTCGGGCGAACCCGGCTATGCTGAGACGATTTTCCCAAAGAAAAAGAAGAAGTAAAATAGGTGCCAAGGTTTGGTAGGGCGGGGGCCTTGACCCCGCCTCCGCGATCAAGGATCACGGCTACAGTTTGTGAAAGGGAAGAGAGATATGAGAAAAATAATTGGTTTGTTTTGTATGGTGGCTTTTGTCGCGAATGCGGCACAAAAGACGAATGTTATTTTTATCCTGATGGATGACATGGGCTACAGCGATGTGAGCTGCTATGGCGCAACCAAAGTCAGTACGCCGAACATTGACCGTATGGCGGCAGAGGGAATCAGGTTTACCGATTTTCACACGGCGGCCTCCATCTGTTCTCCGTCGCGTGCGTCGTTTCTCACCGGGGCCTATCCGCAGCGCTGCGGACTCTATATGGGGATCAACCAGAACCGTGAGGCGCACTGGTTCCTCGGTTTGAACCCGGATGAAATCACCATTGCCGAGCAGTTTAAAACACAGGGCTATGTTACGGCGATGGTCGGGAAATGGCATCTGGGCAAGGAAGAAAAATTCTCTTATTTCCATCAGGGCTTCGATCACTATTACGGCGCACCGGACAACATGGGGCACAATTCTGCATTCTATGATGGCCGGGAGGTGATCTATCAAAGTACGCCTCTGGAGCAATTAACGAAGCTCTATACGGAGCGCATGGTGAAGCACATCGAAGACTTCAAAGAGCAGCCGTTCTTCATCTACTTCGCGCACAACTATCCGCACACGCCGTATAAAGCGGGGCCTGATTTTAAGAAATCATCCCAGGACGGGGTGCGCGGCGATATCATTCAGGAAGCGGACTGGGGTATCGGTGAAATCCTGAAGGCGCTTGAGGTCAACGGCATTCTCGAAAACACGGTGATTGTTTTCAGTTCAGATAACGGCCCCGTAAAACAGCGATATGCCCAGCCCTACAGCGGCACTAAATATGTTTCGATGGAAGGCGGCCACCGCGTTCCATTCATTATCTATTGGAAGGGAAAGATTCAGCCGGCGGTCTCGGACGTACCCGTGATTGCGATGGATCTGTTCCCGACGTTCAGCGAGCTGATAGGTGCGCCGCTTCCAAGTGATCGGAAATATGACGGCGTCAGCCTCACGCCGTTGTTTAAGGGTGACGCGATTGCCCGCTCTGCAGACGAGCCGTTCTATTACTACAACTGTGAAAACCTGCAGTGCGTGCGCGTTGGCGACTGGAAACTCCACCTGCCGCGCGAAAAGAAGCAGTTCCCTTTTTGGTCAATGAAGAAGCAAAAGCCGATTGCAACACCGCGGCTCTACAACCTTAAAGACGATGCGGCAGAAATGAATGATGTAGCGGCCGCACACCCGGAGCGGGTTTCCGAAATGATGCATCTGGCCGAGGCCGCCCGTCCGAAGCTCGGGGAGTTCGGTACACGCGGATCCGAACAGCGCGCGACCGGATCGCTGTTCCCGGAAGTTCCAGTCATTGGAAACCATGTGCTGTATTGGGACCAGCTGTCGGATGAGGAAAAAGGACGCGCAAAAACTGAATTTAAAGGAGCGCAAAAATCCACGCGCAAGAAATCTAAATAAACGGCGCGAAGCGCTTTGGAGTGCGCCGACAGCGTCGGCGCTTTAAAAGCGGTGACACCGTCACCGCATTCCAGAGCAGCTTCGCCGCAGGTTTCAAAGGCAGGAAGCAGGAGTAATGATGAAAATGAAAAAAAATATCGGTTTGGTAATGTTAGGGGTTCTTGTCACAGTTCTGGCTCCGGTGCAGGCAGCAGGCAACAGCGACACCTATGCGAAAGCGCTGAAGTCGCATCCATCCTTGCGTGCACATTGGCAGTTTGACGGCGATCTCTCCGTTTCCAAAGGCAAGGCGAATGCCAAATCCGGCGGTGCTGTTTCCTATGCCGACGGCGTGCTCGGCAAAGCGCTGAAAGTCGATGCTGCTTCTCCGGTATCCCTGCCGAAGGCGGACTGGTTGATGGGCAAAAAGGGCTCGCGGGTTACGCTTGAACTGTTTTTCAAAGTGGTGTCTGCGCCGACCGGAAAGCAGGATGTGGTGCTGATTGGTCAGACCACGGGTCAAAAGGTCCGCTATCTCGCCGGTGTCAAAAACGATCTGTCGGCACTCCTTTATCGCGGAGGCCAGAATCCAAGTGTGTTGACGACGATTAATCTGCCCACTGATCAGCCGGTCGAAGTCGGCCGTTGGTATCATCTGGCGATCACCAGTTATGACCTCGACCTGCGCGCCTATATTGACGGCTACGAATGTGCCCTGACGGGCGGAGCGTTTGAGTTCACACGCAACGGCCCGAAAAACAGCATCATGACCTTTGGTACAACCCCCTTCAAAGGGCTGGCAACCGGAGCGGTTCTGCTGGATGAAGTCGCCGTGTACGGTGAAGGCCTGACACAGGCCCAGATTCAGGAACACATTAAAGCTGCCGGGTTGGAGAAACAATTGGCGGCCACCGGCGAGATCGTCGCCAAGGTCGCCGCGGAACGCGATGCCGTTCGCGAGCGCAAACTGGCGACCATGCTGAAGGATCCGGCGCTGACGGCCAAAGGTGAGCCCCGCATTTATGAGGGTGAAAACCTCAGTGCGATTGCCTTCCAGGTCGGTGGCATCGGATCAGGCTCTATTCAGTTTAACGGCAAGGCCGAGCCGGCGATCTGGCAGATCGCCAAAAACTTTGAAGAAAAGCGCGTCGCCAACAGCTTCCTGGCGGTTCGGGCGCAGACCAAAGGCGGCCAGCCGGTTGTTCGTGCACTGCAGACCTCGGCGGTCGGGCCGTTTGCGGCGATGCCGTCGCTGAAGTTTGAAGGCGAGTACCCCTTCGCCAACTATCGTTTTGAAGAGCCGGAGCTTCCCGTCGAAGTGGAACTGGAGGTGTTTAATCCGCTCATTCCGATGGATCTCAAAAACTCAGCCATTCCCTGTGCCATTTATACGGTCACCGCGAAGAACACCTCGACGTCGCCGGTGACGGTTGACGTTCTGGCCGCCCAGCGCAATGCGCTGGGGTATGAGGCCAAAAAGGGCAATGCGTTTGGGCAGAACCTGAACAAGGTTGTGCGCAAGGGTGAGGCGACTATGCTGCACATGATGAAGCAGGCTTCCGGCGCAGATATGGTGCTGATGACCCTGGCCAACGGTGCATCCGGAGTGGCGGCCTTCGACTCGCCGGAATCCCTGAAAAATTCTTTCGCCAAAGCTGGCGCTTTCCAAGGTTTGGAAACGGCGGGGCCTTCAGCGAAGGGCAAAACGCTGGACGGTGCACTGTCTGCTCCGCTGGAACTGGCGCCGGGCGAAACCAAGTCGGTTACTTATGCCCTGACCTGGTATTTCAAAAGCCCGAAGCACGGCTCCGGCAAACGCTCTAAAGCCATGGAAGGGGAGCCGGCCAGCGGCCCGTGGTCGCACGCCGGCCAGAAGTACACCACCTGGTGGCCGAGCGCGATGGGTATCGCCGATTATCTTACAGAAAATCTGGATGGCCTGACGGCACGCACCCGCTTGTATCACGACACACTTTATGCTTCCGACCTTCCGCGCTGGCTGCTGGATCGCTTCAGCTCGCCGTTGGCGGTGCTGCGCAGCCAGACCTGCTGGTGGGCGGCTGACGATTACTTCGGGGCCTGGGAGGGCAGTCGGCAGAATATGGGCAGTTGCGGCGGCAACTGCACGCATGTCTGGCAGTATGCACAGGGCCACGCACGCCTCTTCCCCGAGCTTGGGCGTTTGATGCGCCATCAGGATTTTGCCCAGCAAAAGCCGACCGGCCTGTTCCCCAACCGGCATGGCGGCGGCGAGGCGGCGGCGGACGGATTTTTCGGGACCATCCTCAATATCTATCGCGAGCATCTCTGCAGCGCGGACGACGAATGGGTGAAAGCAAAATGGCCGAAGGTGAAGAAGGCGATGGAATTCGGTATGGAGCATTGGGACCCCAACCATGACGGCTTCCTGCAGAACCGCCAGCACAACACCCTCGACGGAAAAATGTGGGGATGCTCTTCCTGGATCGGAAGCATCTATCTCTCCGCCCTCGAAGCCGCGGCCCGTATCGCCGACATTGCCGGCGATTCTAAAACGGCATCCGAATACCGCAAGATCCGGGCTTCGGGCCAAAAGATGCAGAACGAACGCCTGTGGAATGGCGAATACTATATTCAGGAAGTCGGTGTGCAGCGCGAACAGGACTATCTCGACGGCTGCCATATCGATCAGCTGCTCGGCGACTGGTGGGCTGTGCAGGTTGGTATCGATCCCAGCTTCCCGCAGGACCGTTCCCGCACGGCGATGGAGTCGCTGTTTAAATACAACTACCTTGCCGACTCGCATGGTCACTCGCTCAAGCCGCGCCAGTATTATGAAACGGCGGACGGCGGCATCAAAATGATCACCTGGCCGAAAAATCCACAGCCGATCCCCGGTATGAAATACGGCGACGAAGTGATGACCGGCTTTGAATATGCTGCCGCGGCGACCATGATGCAGAACGGCCTGCAGGATGAGGGGCTGGTTATTTTCAAAACAATCTATGACCGCTACGACGGCCGCCTGCGCTCCGAAGGGGTCACCGATCTGGGCGTGGCCGCCTGGGGCTACTCCGGCAATCCGTTCGGCGACGACGAATGCGGAAAATATTACGGCCGCTCCCTGAGTTCCTGGTCGGCGCTGCTGGTGCTACAGGGCTTCATCTACGACGGCCCCGCCGGCCGCATCGGTTTCCGTCCGATCTGGCAACCGGAAAACCACGCCAGCTTCTTCACCGGAGCGGAAGGCTATGGGCTGTTTTTCCAAACCTTGGAAGAAAACAAACTCAACGCATCCATCGACTTGAAGGACGGCCAGCTGCGCCTTACCGAAATCGTGCTTGCTGCATCGAATGCCGAATCCGCTCAGCTAACCCTCGCCGGAAAGCCGGTTGCTTCGAGTTTTTCTACGAAGGACGGAGACGTTATCCTCAAGTTGCAGAAACCGCTGACCCTCCAAGCCGGCCAGCAACTGGACATCCAGGTACAGTAATAGCGTAGAACGATCCTCCGGGCCGTTTAACACACGGCGCGGAGCACCGTGCTACGTTTGGAAATGATGATGAATTTAAAAAAAATATTGGGATTGGTTCTGCTGGGGGGGGCGGCATGTTTTGCGGAGCCACGGATTCGCGTCGCCTGCGTGGGGGATAGCATTACCTATGGCTTTGGGATCGAGAACCGGGAGCAGCAGAGTTATCCGGCGCAGCTTCAAAAGCGGTTGGGTGAACAGTGGATTATTGGAAACTTTGGTAAGAATGGAGCCACGGCGTTGAAAAAGGGCCATGCCCCGTACTGGAAGGCAAAACAGTATAAAGCTGCGCTCAAATTTAATCCGGATATAGTGATTATCAAGCTGGGTACAAATGATTCCCGCCCCGAAAATATTGGAAAGCATAGATCGGAGTTTGTTCCCGATTATGTGGAGTTGATCCGTTCGTTCCAAGAGCTAAACAGCAAACCCACGGTCTGGATTTGCACTTCTGCACCGATTTATACCTCACGTAAAGGGATGACGGATGATGTTGTTAAAAATGAAATCATTCCTCTGGTTACTCAAGTGGCCGAACAGGCAGGCGTTGAAATCATCGATTTAAATACGGTACTGAGCAATAAGAGGGAGCTGTTCTCTGACGGGATACATCCCAATGCCGTAGGCGCAGGCGTGATTGCGAAAACCGTCGCTGCTGCGATCAAACGGAGTGATCCGGTCCACGCTGCACGCAATGAGGCCGGCAAACTCCGGAAGCAAAACGGCAATGCGAAGGTGGACAGGCCCAACTTCGTGATCATCTTCACCGATGACCAGGGTTATCAGGATCTTGGGTGTTACGGTTCCCCGAATATCAGAACCCCTAACATTGATCAGATGGCGAAAGAGGGCATGCGCTTTACCAGCTTCTATGCCCAGACCGTTTGCGGACCATCCCGGGCGGCGCTGATGACGGGGTGTTATCCGATGCGCATTGAACGGGCCGAACATGATGATGGCCGTATGGTGCACCCGGCAATGTCGTTGAAGGAAATCACCCTTGCGGAAATCCTGAAGGAGCGGGGATACAAAACCGGCATGGCTGGAAAATGGGATCTTTCCGGCAGAGGAAAGTTAACGTTCCGCGTTGGGTTCGGCCCGCACAACCAGGGATTCGACAGCACGCTGTGGGGACAGAACAGTAAGTGCCAACCGCTATATGATAAGGCGAAGGTATCCCTGAAGAACGCCAACAAGCCATCGCCGACCGAGCTTTTCACGAACAAGGCGATAGAGTTCATCGAGGAACATAGGGACGAACCGTTTTTCTTCTACCTCGCGCATCCCATGCCTCACACTCCCTTGAAGACCACTCCCAGATTCAAAGGAAAATCGAGAGCCGGACTGTATGGTGACGTCATTGAGGAACTGGACTTTCATACCGGCCGCCTGTTGGACAAAGTGAAGGAGCTCGGTCTGGATGACAGCACCTATATTATCTTTACCAGTGATAACGGCCCCTGGTGGATCAGGAAGAATCAGGCCGGGCACTGCGAGCCGCTTCGCAGTGCCAAAACCAGCACCTATGATGGAGGCCTCCGCGTCCCGTTCATCATCCGTGCGCCGGGGAAGGTTCCTGCCGGAACCGTTTCGGATCTCGTCTGCGTAAACATGGATCTGTTTCCAACCATTGGAAAACTCGCAGGTGCCAAGTTGCCGGATGACCGCGTGATTGACGGGCTGGATATTTCCGGGATTATTCACGGCACACAGACGGAGCTGGATCGTCCGTTTTTCTTTTACCAGCATGAGGCATTGCGGGCCGTACGCCGTGGAAAGTGGAAGCTCCATCTTATGCATTCCGATTTGGATCGCACCAAGGAAGGGGTGCAATGGCAATCCCACGTGCCCCCCGAAGACCGTCCCTATATTGAAGAACTCACCCTCTACAACCTCGACGACGATATTGGAGAAACCACGAATGTGGCGGCGCAGTATCCGGAAGTGGTTGCCGAGCTGTTGGAAGATCTCGACTTTGCCAAAGTGGATATCGGCTACCACGATGTGATCGGGGAGAATTCCCGCAGATGACAAGAAGGAATAGATTGTGAAAAAGATAAAAACATTACTCATCGCTGCTTTGTTTTCAGCGACTCTCTCATTCGCTTCCGACAAACCCAACTTCGTCATCATCTTCACGGACGATCAGGGCTATGCCGATCTGAGCTGCTTTGGCGGGAAGCATGTGTTTACGCCGAACATCGACCAAATGGCTGAAGAAGGGGCGCGGCTTACCAGCTTCTATGTCGCGGCGCCGCTGTGTACGCCGTCTCGCGCGGCGCTGATGACGGGCTGCTATCCGGCGCGGATTGATATGGATGTGCCGTCGTCGATCACTGTGAAGGAAATTAATGAAAAACCTTTTCCGGTCTGTCTGGCGGGAGATGGGCGCGGGCTTAACCCCAAGGAGTTGACTATTGCCGAGGTGGCGCAATCGGCAGGTTACAAGACCGGCATGTTTGGTAAGTGGCATCTTGGCGACCAGCCGCAGTTTCTGCCGACGCGCCAGGGTTTTGAAGAATTCTTCGGGCTGCCCTACAGCCACGACATCCATCCGAAGCATCCGAGGAATAAGATATTCAAGTTTCCGTCACTTCCTCTGCTGGAGGGAGAAACCGTGATTGAGATGGATCCCGATGCGAACTACCTGACCCGGCGTATTACCGAACGCGCGGTCGACTTTATTCAGCGGAATAAGGACGAAAACTTTTTCCTGTACGTTGCACATCCCTTGCCCCACGGCCCTCTTGCCGCTTCGCCTGAGATCAAAAAGGAATATGCCTCGAAGATGCCGAAATCTGTGAAGAAAAATATGCGGCTTTTTTCATCCGCAATCTATGAGCTGGACTGGTCGGTCGGCGAAATCCTCAAGGCGCTGAAGGAACAGGGCATTGATGAAAATACCATCGTGCTCTTTACCAGCGACAATGGACCGGCCAAAGGTTCGGCCAAGCCGTTGAGCGGGAAAAAAGGTAAAACACTGGAAGGCGGGCAGCGCGTACCGACTGTGATCCGTTGGCCGAAGAAAATTCCCGCGGGCAGCGAAAACGATAAGGTGTTAACCGCGATGGATGTGCTGCCCACCTTTGCCAAACTTGCAGGTGCGAAACTGCCGGAGGGTCTGGTGATTGACGGCAAAGATATGCTGCCGACACTGGTGGACGGTGCGGAGAGCCCTCACGAATATTTTTTCTATGCCCATTGGGGTGTGCTTGAGGGCGTCCGGTGGAAGTCGTGGAAGCTCCGCGTCATCGATGGAAAAGAAGCGCTCTATAACCTGGACGAAGATGTCGGCGAGAAGAAGAATGTCGCTGCCGATCACCCTGAAATCGTTCAGCAACTTAAAGCTGTCATGCAGGATTGGGAAAAAGAGATGGAAGAGAACGTCCGGCCTGCGGGTTCTGTTGAAAATCCGCAGCCGCTAACGATGGTTGCGGAGTAATTACTTTAGATAATTGGAAACGAGGTGAAATTATGAAATTGAGTAAATTTATTGGGTTGGCTCTGTTGGGGGGCATTTCATGCTTTGGTGATGCGTCGCAGCAACCGCCCAACGTGGTATTAATTTTTGCCGATGATCTCGGTTACGGCGATGTCGGCTGTTATGGCGCCACGAAACTGCAAACACCGAACATTGATAAACTGGCCACCGAAGGCCGCCGTTTTACGGATGCGCATTCTGCCTCGGCGGTCTGTACGCCTTCGCGCTACGGGTTGTTGACCGGGCAATATCCCTACAAGGCGGATGGTGGCCAAGGCATCTGGAAGCCGACCGCGATCGACGCGGCTTTGCTGATCAATACGGATATGCAGACCATTGCCGATGTGTTCAAAAGCCAGGGCTACGACACGGCGGTAATCGGAAAATGGCATCTGGGCTTTGGAACAGGTAAAAACGACTGGAAAGAGCCGCTTCGCCCCGGCCCACAGGATCTCGGTTTTGATTACTACTTCGGGATGCCGGTGGTAAACAGCTGCCCGCCTTATGTGTATGTCGAAAATGATCGCGTCGTCGGAAGCGATCCGAATGACCCGCTGATCTATCTCGGCAGCAAGGCAAAGCCGGGGCAAGTCACACCCATCACCCCGATCCCCAAAGAGGCCGCTCAGCGAACGCCGAATCATTTTGGCGGTGCCGTCAAAGCGCACAAACTGTTCAACGATTACGAGGTCGGAACCAAGCTGACCGAAAAGGCGACCGATTGGATCAAGGGTCGTGATGGGAAACCGTTCTTCATGTATTTTGCGACGACAGCCGTGCATCATCCGTTCACACCTGCCAAGCGTTTTCAGGGAACCAGCCAGTGCGGCGTCTACGGCGACTTTGTGCATGAGCTCGACTGGATCGTTGGCGAGGTAATGAAAACCCTCGAGGAAGTCGGTGCGGCCGACAATACGCTGGTGATCTTCACCAGCGATAACGGCGGCATGTTTAATCACGGCGGCCGTGCCGCTGCGGAGCTGGGGCACAGCATTAACGGAAGACTTCTCGGTTCCAAATTCGGAATCTGGGAGGGCGGACACCGCGTGCCGTTCATCGCCTGGTGGCCCGGGAAAGTCGAGGCGGGCAGCGTCTCTGACCAGATGCTCATGAGTGTCGACCTGAAGGCGACCTTTGCCGCGGTCTCGGGATACGAGTTGAGTCCCGCTGAGCAGCAGGACAGCATCAACATGCTGCCGGCACTGACCGGGAACCCGGATCAGCCGCTTCGGAGCGAAATGGCTGTCACGTGCCGCAAAGCGTCACACATGGCGCTTCGCAAAGGAAAATGGATGTATATCCCGGCAAAAAGCGACGGCGGCTTCGGCGGCTCCAAGCCCGGCCAGCACGCATGGGGCGGCGCGGCGGTTACCAAGCTGGTTCACACGCCTAACAGCGATATCGTAAACGGTAAGATCAAGCCGAATGCCCCGCGCGCCCAGCTCTATGATCTGGAGGCCGATCCCAACCAGACAAAGAACCTGTTTAACCAATATCCGGAAGTGGTTCAGGAGATGGCCACCGAGCTGAAAGCGCTTCGCCCGGTAGCGCAGAACGACGGTACCATGCGGAAGAAAAGCGCCCCCGCAAAGAAGACCTCTGAGGCAAAAAAAAATCCGGCACCCGCCGGCAAACGGAGTGCGTCGTTCGATTTTGAGTCCGGAAATCTGGAGCCCTGGAAAGTCGTTGAAGGCAGTTTCGGTCATGTGGTCGGGAACCGTGAAATGTTTTTTGCCAACAAGGGCGTCTATAACAAGCAGGGAACCTTTTATCTGACGACACTCGAATCAGCGGCCGGAGCCGAAAAGGGCAACGATAAGCAGATCGGTGTGATTGTTTCGCCGCTGTTTATTGCTGAAGGGGGCAGCATGACCTTCCGCGTTGGCGGCGGGAAAGGTCCGCAGACCTATGTTGCTCTGTGTACGGAAGCCGGGAAGGAAGTTCTGAAGGCTCACGGCGTCAACAATCAGGAGATGCAGCATATGAGTTGGGATCTTGCGCCTTACTCCGGCCAAAAGATGTTTATCAAGGTGGTCGACAACGCCACGGCCGGCTGGGGCCATATCACAGCAGACCACTTTGAGTTCGATGCGCAAATCCTGGAGCAATATAGCTATTAGAGGCTAGGCTTTAGGCCTAGGGGGACTGGCAACTCCCAATAATTAACGCCTAGTCCCTAATACCTAATGTCCGAAGGAGTGATTCGATGAAGGCGGAGAGATCTTTTTCTTAGCCGTCCCTTGGGAAGAGACCTGCCTTGTAGGCTTTGGAGATGGCGGCCGGGGCGTTCTGGACGTTGAGCTTTTCGTAGATGTGGCGGATGTGGGTCTCGACCGTTTTTGTGCTGATGTTGAGTTCGTCGGCGATTTCTTTCTGCATCTTCCCGTCTGCAATGCAGGTCAGGATTTCCAGTTGCCGGGGTGAGAGCAGCTCTTGTTCCGCTTTAGGGGTCGGCTGCTTTTTGTGATGGTTTATGAGATATTTAGCCATGGAGGGGTCGAGTGACGCGCCGCCGTTCATCACCGTCCGAATACCTACCGTGATTTGATCCAAGGTCGATTCTTTGAGGAGGTAACCGCTTGCTCCTGAGTGGATCGCCGTCAACACATCAGCTTCACGGTCGGACTGGGTCAGGATAATGATTTCCGCATCGGGCACCGCCTCTTTAAACCAGGGAATCGCCTCGAGGCCGGGTGTTCCGGGAAGATTTAGGTCGAGCAGGATCAGATCGGGCACTTTTCTAGTCGATCGATCCTGCAGACTGCGCAGTGCGAAGTCGGCCGTGCCGAACTGGCTTTGGAGCTCGATGTCCGGTTCGTCGCTCAGGGTGAATGCCACGACATCCCGGAATTCAGGATTGTCTTCGACCAGCATGATTTTGATTTTTGTATTCATGATTTTATACGCATTTTAACGCAAAGGCGCTGAGTGAGAAAAGGTTCGCAAAGCTTTGCGCGACTCTGCGCCCTTTGCGGCTTTGCGTTTAACTATTTGGTAGGGGATCATCTAAAGACTCCAAATATTTTTGTTTTGAGTTTCAGGGTAATGCAGGTTCCTCCCTCAGGCGGATTTTCTATTCCAAGTCTGGCGTGCAGCAGATGTGCCCGGCGTTTTAGGGAGTGGGGGATCTCGAGCACGCCTTGCCCGTTGTCGGCGATGATGAGGCGGATTTGCTTTGGGGAACCGATCATATGGGTGGTGATGCGCGTGGCGTGCGAATGGCGGACGATATTAGTTAGGCATTCCTTGTAGAAAAGAAAGAGGTCGATGCGTTTGCGCGGCGAAAGCCGATGAATAAATTCTTCTCCCTCGAATACGAGGTCGTGTTCGGCATCGGCCAGAAGCCGTTCGGACGAGCGCTGCATTTCTTCCGTAAGGTCGGCGCACAGCTCTTTAGCTTCAAGTAGGTTGGCACAGTGACGCGCGGCCTTGCCGCTGCGTTCGGTGAGCTGCCGGATCCGCTCGAGAATGCCGAGCAGGGTGTCGCGCGCATCCACTTTGTTTTTTGCCATATCGCCCAGCAGTCCGATGGCATGCAGGTTGGCACCGAGTTCGTCGTGAAGATTGGCGGCGATGCGTTCGCGGATATTCAAGACCGCGCGCATTTGAACGATCCAGCCGATGAGAATACTGATGATGATGCCGACGGCCAGCAGGGTCGCCAGCCAGGCCATGCGACGAATCGTGATCTGCTGATGTTCGTATCGTAGCTCCAACTCTGTTGTGATCAGGGGGCGCTCCCGTTCCAGGGTATGGCGGCGGGCCAGCTGCTTCATCCATTCGCGGATGGGAAGGATTTCTCCATAGTGGTTACTCCCATCAGTGATGGCGTCATGTTTGAAACCATAATTTTTTGAACGCGGATAAACCGGTTTGACGCCCTGTGCTACATTGCGTCCATTTGAAATGATCTCAAGCTCGGCAAGGCCGAAGCTCCGGCGCTTATGTGCGCTCGTGTCGGCGGTTTGGTAAGGTTCGGGCACGGAAAGGCGGATATGGCGGCATCGCGTTTCAGGGACATGCCGAATGAGTATGGCTCCCGATTCATAGATGGATTTACGCCGATAATCCAGCAACGGAACGGCATCGGAAAAGTTGGGCTGGTTGGCACCTTCTATCACAAGGTGGTAGGGAACTCCGTAATCACTGTCGCAGAGCTGCGGAACATATTCGCTCATATCCGCGCTGTGGAATCGGATTTCATCAACCGGGTAGGTATTTCCGAGATCGAGTGTGAAGGAATACATTTTTTCTTCAGGAATAAAGGCCAGGTGAGGATTGCTGTCGGTTCCGGTGGACGCATCCATCAGGAAGGGGGTAAATCCATCCGTCAGAGTTTTCTTGTTGATTGCATCCACGCCCCAGCCTCTGCCTCCGACCTCGGAGGAAACTCGAACGGGTTGGTTGAGCGCGATATTGCGATCGCCGCTGAATACCATAATCTCCGAAAGACAGAATAAATAGTTTCCCTCCCGGATATCTGACGTGAGGCGGGTGGCTTTGATGCGCATCCATGCTGCCGTTTTGTCGCGAATGGGAATCACCAAGGGGGCCGTGCGCGGCAGGAGATGATCTTCAGGACCAAACTGGGCAACCACCTCGATTTCGGATCGGTCTTTGGTTCCGATAAGCACCTCAAACTTTTCGGGAAATCCGTCTGCCTGAATCCCTTTTTGTGCATCGTTCCAGAGCAGTGGAACCAACACGACTTGGTCAATGGGTGTGTTTTCGGGGAGATCGATTTCCACCCATTCAGGACGGTCGCGGCTCCCCTTTCTCGTTGAAATCCATCCTGCCGTGCCGGTTCCGGTGCGCGGAGTAAACTGAGCGAGCCCGGTGAGCTCCGCATCGATTTCGGCCAGGCGGGTTTTGAGTTCAAAGGTGGAGTATTCGCCATAATCAAGGTGGTTTGTGGTCGCAAAGGTTTCGGCGGGGCGATTGAGGGCCAGTGTCAGGGTCGCGATTAGAATACTCGGGAATCGGTACATGTTGCTCTTGTATCAGAATAAGATCCTCCTTGTCATGGCAATGTTAAGTCGGATTCTCTGACCTATTCGTTCATCTATGAAATGGAACCGGAACGGCATCAGGGAAACACCTGATAGGCGTATTTGCTCAATAAGGATACATTCCTTATGTGAGTCGAAAAGCAGGGGCACTTCTGATGAGCCTGTAAACTGAAGAAACCCAAGGAAATTATGCCGGGGCCGGGGCGGCTCATGTGGCGGAGATCATCAATTTCCCAAAGATAGCAATAAGAGAAAGTCATTCATTATGAAAAAAATATTCGGAATGGCCGGAATGGTTCTGGCTTTAGCAGTCGGCGCGCGTGCTGCAATGATTGGAGGCGATGTGATCGCGATCGACTTTGGTGCGATCGCACCGGCCGAAGCGAATTGGAACCAAATATCGACGTCGACTCTTTCGATCAGTGATTTACAACGACTGTCTGATGGAGCCCTCACCGGTGTAGGCGTTACTGTGACTCTCACGGAAACGAATGGGGACTATGTAAACAACGTTGCGCCTGGTGCCGGCCAGGGTTCAACCGATGCTTCTATTTATAACGATCACCTTGCTGCCAATAACCTAAGTGGTTCTGATTTGATCACGGTGACGTATGCCGGTCTGGATGACAGCCTGAGTTACACGCTTACTGGCGGAATGGCTCGCAGCGGTAATACGACTCCCTTCGAGCAGACGTACACGGTTGGGGGAATTGATTATGATTATACAGGCACTTCAGGTGTTGATGCATACGCTGAATATACCGGTCTCTCCTCAAGTGGCGGCGTGCTGACATTTACCGTATCTGATTACACGGATTCTGATCTCGCTTCAATTTCACAGATGAAACTGACTGCAGTTCAGGTGCTCCCGGACGGAGCCACCCTCAGTCTGGCACCGGGCGCGCTTTCGCTGGATCTGGTTGCTCCTGATACTGCGGTCGACGGCATCATTACAGCTTCCTATACCGCAGGGGCGGTGTCCTCGAACAACATTGAAATCATTTCGCTGGTGGCGGATGCCGGCTTCAGTGCCGTCGCAGCCAATCCCACCCTGGGGCCGGCCGACACCGAGGAAGAGTTTACGGTCACTTTCGATAATGCTGGAATCGGCCTGGAAATCGGGGAATCCACAAACTCCACACTGGTGGTTACCTGGACCGAAGCGGGATCTTCTGTGACGAATACCGAAAATATTGCGCTGGATCTCACCTATGATGAGGATACTGCCGATTTTTGGACCCTTGCGCTTGATTTTGGGAATGTCCCGCCTGCCAACCATTTTAACGATATTTCCGCCAACGGCAGCTACAGCTCGTTGGTGCGGCTCTCCGACGGAAGTTCGGTGACCGGGGTATCGGTGATCGTTGACGGGCCGTCGTTTTATGTGGACGGGCCCAACGACTCCCTGACCGGGCTTGCGAGCGATTACGATGTTTCGAATGTGACCGACTGGGCCGGAGACAGTGATACATGGACCGTGATGTTCTATGGACTGGATGATTCAATGGCCTACAATATCGAGGGGGTGATCGGTGGGTTTACGAACAATGACCTTACGGATATGACCTATATGCAGGTCGGCTCGTTAACTGATATGTTTAATCCCGACACGGCCTCTGCGGATCCGCGGATCGCCCGTATTGAAGGAGCCCAATCCTTCGGCGGTGTTCTGGAGATCTTCGTGGCTCCGAACTCGCAGTATCCCGTTTTGTCGACCCTGATGATTACCGCGGTGGAAGGCGGCAATACCACCAATGATGTGATTGCCGTGCCGAATATTGTGGAGATCACGGTAGGGAGCGAAAGTAATGTGGTTTTGAGTCTGGAGCCTGTCGGAACCAATTATGTTGTGCAGCAGTCGGACGATCTCCAGCAGTTTTCCACGGTTGTTTTCGATGTCGAGGGCAGTGATTCCGTGAGGGTTTCCGGCAGCGGTAACGTGGATGCTGACGGGGATGGCAGCGCCTTTTTCCGCCTGGAACGCCAGCCGAACTTTGTCATCATCTTCACGGATGATCAGGGCTATCAGGATCTTGGGTGTTTCGGTTCACCCAATATCAAAACGCCGAATATCGACCAGATGGCGGCGGAGGGCATGAAGTTTACAAGCTTTTATGCCCAGACCGTTTGCGGACCGTCCCGCGCGTCAATCATGACAGGCTGCTATCCCATGCGGGTGGAGCGGCACGAAGATGATGACGGATCGATGGTGCATCCGGCGTTGTCTTTAAACGAAATCACAATTCCTGAAATACTCAAACCGCTCGGATATAAGACGGGAATGTCGGGCAAGTGGGATCTGTCCGGGCGCTCGCCCGCCGGAACCTATCGGATTGGGCTCGGCCCGCACAACCAGGGTTTTGAAGAGACGTTTTGGTCGCCCACGAGTGATGCGAATCCAATCTACGAAGCAGAGACCGATATCCTTAACAACCCGACCCGATCTTCTATTACCCGGCGGTTTTCGGATGACGCCATTCAGTTTATTCATGCCAATAAAGACCGTCCCTTTTTCTATTATCTTGCTCACCCGATGCCGCATACGCCGATCGCGGCTTCCGCAGACTTTTTGGGTACATCGGATGGCGGGCTCTATGGGGACGTCATTGAAGAACTGGACTATCATACCGGTCGCGTTCTGGATGCGGTAAAGGAGGCCGGGATCGATGAGCTCACGTATGTCATTTTCACGAGTGATAACGGCCCATGGTGGGTCAAGCTGCCCAATGCCGGATTCGCTGATCCGCTACGCAGTGCAAAAACCAGCGCCTATGACGGGGGCCTGCGCGTCCCGTTTATTATTCGCGCACCGGGGCGGGTTCCTGCCGGAACCACCTCAGACCTGGTCTGCGCAAACCTGGATCTGTTTCCAACTATTGCCCGGCTGGCCGGGGCCGATGTTCCGGACGACCGCGTGATCGACGGGGTCGATCTCTCGGATGTTTTCCACGGCACGCAAACCGAGCTGGATCGTCCGTTTTTCTTTTACCAGCATGAATCATTGCGGGCCGTACGCCGTGGGAAGTGGAAACTTCATCTCGTGCATTCCGCAGATGATCAGGACATGGTTGAAAATGATCCATGGGTCAATTGGCCAATCCACGTGCCCGAAGATGACCGCTCCTACATCGAGGAACTCACCCTCTACAACCTTGATGATGATATTGGCGAAACCACGAATGTGGCTTCGCAATATCCGGAAGTGGTGGCCGAGCTGCTGGAGGATCTAGACTTTGCCAAAGAGGATATCGGCTATCACGATGTCACCGGGGAGAATTCCCGCAGATAATGATGAAACACAGAATACAAATACTGATTGCCTTTGCGCTTGCTGCACTATGCTCATTCGCTGCCGAAGCGCCCAATATTATCTATATTTTAGCCGATGATATGGGCTTCGGTGATCTGGGCTGCTACGGGCAGGAGGTCATTCAGACGCCCCATATCGACAAGCTGTGCCGGGAGGGTATGAAGTTTACAAACCACCATTCCGGCAGTACGGTCTGTGCGCCGTCACGCGCCTGCCTGATGACCGGACAGCATACGGGCCATGTGTGGGTTCGTTCCAACGGAAAGGTGCAACTGCGTGCGGATGGTAAGGATATTACGATTGCTCGGGTACTGAAGAACGAAGGCTATCACACGGCGATGATCGGAAAGGCTGGAACGGGTTGCACGGTATCGGCCGGCCAGCCTAACGAAAAAGGGTTTGATTATTTTTACGGATTCAACAGCCATGCCTTAGCACACCACTATTTCCCGAAGGTGGTTTATCGGAACGACAAAAAGATTCTTTTCCCGAACAATAAAAGGCACACGGGCGATACCTATATCCATGACGAGTTCATGAAAGAAATCCTGGGCTATCTGGATGCGCGCAAGAAGGACGGTCAGCCGTTCTTCCTTCACTATGCCGCATTGATTCCGCATGCGACCATGGTTGCGCCCGAAGAGTGGATTGCGAAATACCGAGAAAAGGTGGACGAGGTTCCGCCGTTCAAGGGCGGGGGCGGTGGAGGCCGCAACGCACAGTATGGTCCGACCAAGGAGCCCAAGGCAACTTTTGCTGGGATGGTGAGCCGTCTCGACTGGGAGGTCGGTGAGATCCGTCGGAAACTGGAGGAACTGGGCCTGGCGGACAATACGCTGATTATGATTTCGTCCGATAACGGACCGCATAGTGAAGGCGGGCAATTGCCCGAATATTTTGGCTCCAATGGACCGCTGCGCGGCGGAAAACGCGATATGTTTGAGGGGGGCGTCCGGGTTCCGATGATTGCCTGGTGGCCGGGACATATTGCCGCCGGCAGCGAGTCGGATCATCTATCCGCTTTTTGGGATGTCATGCCGACCCTGTGCGAATTGACGGGGGCAAACGCGCCGGAAAATATCGACGGGCTCAGCTTTTTACCAACCCTGCTGGAACAGAGCGGACAGGCGCAGCACGATTATCTCTACTGGGAGTTTTATGAACAGGGTGGCAGGCGTGCCGCATTGACCCAAAAGTGGAAAGCGGTGCAACTGAATGTGGGTAGTGGTGGTGATCCTATTATGCTGTTCGATATTCATGCGGATATCGGAGAGAAAAACAATGTGGCTGCCCAATATCCCGAGGTGGTCGATCTGTTTAGAGCCATCTTCAAAAAAGCGCATACGCCGTCCCCGAAGATTAAATGGTCTGCGGCAGGTAAGGGTAAACAGCAGCAGAAGAAGTAGAGTGGGGCAAAGCACAATGAGTCCGGAGAGGATAAGGTCTGATGTGAAAAGACGGTTGGGGATGAGTATGGGAAAGTGGATAACGGGTTTGGCCGGAGCGTTTTTGTTATCATTAGCGATTCAGGCTGATGCGGTACAGACGCGTGCGACGGATGCCGAAGCGGTTATTGAAAATGAGCAGGTCCTGGTCCGGGTTTCGCTGAAAGCGGGAACGTATTCTGCCATTCGGAAAAAAGATCATATTGAATGTTTGTCGAACGTATCGTGGTCGGTTGAAGAGTGGAATTCTATCGATGGCTATACCTTTACGTGGCAGAAGAAGGAGCTGTCGGATTCTTTAGGGAATGGAATAGCGCTTGAGGTGACAGGAACCAAAGCCGGTGCACCATCACTGATTCTCCAACTGGGGCTCTACGAGGGGGAGGGGTTTATTACGGCCTGCAACGGTGTCGCAAACACATTGAATCAGCGATTGCAGATCAAAACGTTTTCACCGCTGACCGGTACGGCCTATCAAGGTTCGGAGTTCGTGGACTTCATGCTTCTTGATGGTGAAAGCGGCGAATATAACAGCCGGGTTCTGACCGGAGATCAGGCAAAGGAACTTTCTTGCTTCAACAATGTTCTGGTCTCATTTGGAGAAAAAGGTTCTGAAAAAAACAATCTTTTGGTCGGCGGCTTGAGCTACCGCGATTTTACGAAGCGTTGCGAGGTAAAAAGGCGGGCGGATAAGCTTGAGGTCAAACTCCGGGGAGATGATCCATATGGGAAACGGGTTGATCCCAACAGTACCTGTATTTTTGACAACGACCGGATGTATATCGATTTCACACCCGCATCACGTTTCGACATTCTTGAAAACTACGGTCTGGCCCTGAAAGCCGCGAACAACATCAAGCTGGACACCTTAACCGCGCCAGGCCTGAACTTTTGGTATTGTATGTGGCGTGCATTCGGAGGCGATGAGTTTAGAAACACGTCTGCCGGAACGCTGGAGGCCCTTCAGAAGGCAAAGGATACCGGGTTTTTGAACTATGCTCCCCTGGCCATCCGGCTTGAACCGGACGATTATGCTGTTCCAAACAACCAGCAGGGTTGGTGGGATGACAAACACTGGCAAATGTATGAAGGCGGCAGGCTTGTAAAACCGTTCGATACCATTGAAACGTGGGGCAATGAAGTGCTCAGACAAGGTGGAATCCCCCTCATCTACTGCCAGACGGCACGCCGCTCTCTCGATTATGCAGAGGCTTTCCCCGGGCACATGTTGTTTAACGAGGTGAGTAAGGAACGCTCCAAGGGTAAGATTGACTATTACAAGGGGGACACTTTCTGGTCGTATGACTTTACGGATCCCGGTTTCGTCGAGCACATGCAGGAGGTCTACAGCAACCTCAAAAAAGGCGGGGTAAGGGGAATGAAGTTTGACTACCCGGACATCGGGTGGGCCTATGACGGGGGGATGGAAGATCCATACACGACCACAAGCAGCGCGTACCGTAGGATTTATGAATTAGCCCATGAAGGTTTGGGATGGAATTCCGACATCCATGAACGTTTGCCGCTGCACGGCGACATCGGTCTGGGAGCGGTCACGACGCATCGAACAGAGCAGGATACGGATCGGTTCTACCCGGTCATGGCCAGAAAGTGCGGCCTGCGCTGGTACAAAAACCGGGTGGTCACCAAATATGTGAACGATGTGATTAATCCGTTCCATGCATTCCCTTACAACAGCGATGGTTGGCGGACGATGTATACGATGACCTACCTGACCAATGGACGCATTGAAATCGGCAAATACATTGAGAAAATGACCGACGAGATGCGTTATGATCTGACCCGTATCATTCCGCTCTACACCGCGGAGCAGAGTGCGAAACCGATCGATGCCTTCAGCGGAAAAGAGTATCCGGAGATTTTTAACTTTGAAGTATCACCTTCCTGGCATCTGGTTGCGTTTTACAACACCCGGATCGAAAAAGACAAAAACAAAGTCAAAGCGCAATGGAACTCGATTCCGAGGGAGCCCCCAAACAAGAAATTAAAGAGAAAGCAGAAGCCGGCCCCGGCAACCGTATGGCCCGTAACCAAGAAGCTGGCAGGTGCGGCACAAACGCTTCCTGTTGCATCTACCATTACTGTTTCACTGGCGGACTCCATCGACGATGGCGGCCTTGGGCTTGATCCGGCAACAGCGTATTATGTCTATGACTTCTGGAACGATGCATTCGTCGGCAAACTCTCCGGCCAGGCCACCCTCGAACAGACCCTCAGACCCGGTGAGACCCGTATGATGTCCGTTCACGCCGTTCAGCCGAATCCCCAGTTCATTTCAACCGACCGCCATATTATGCAGGGGTATGTCGATTTTGAAAAAGTTCCGCAGTGGAATGGAGAAAGCAACACCCTCTCTGCGACCTCGAAAGTAATCAAAGACGAAGCCTATACCGTGACCCTTGCGCTTAATGGGAAAGAGGTCGACCGCGTTTCAGCTTCCGGAGCCACAGCGAAGTTCAAGCTCGTGGATGAAAAGACGGGGATGGGTAAACTGACCCTGCTTGCGAAGGAGAACGGCGCTGTTGAATGGACCGTGCATTTCAAGCGGGGAAGTAGAAACATAAACGGATCAACGGTTGTTCCGGACGCTCAATGAAAGCGTATGCCCTAACCGGCTTTGTCTTGGCAGGAACCGCAAAATAGCAATAAGAAGAGGTAACTCATTATGAAAAAAACAGTAGGAATGGCTGGAATGATACTGGCTTTAGCCGTCGGTGCGCGTGCTGCAATTATTGTCGGCGATGTTGTCGCGATTGACTTTGGTGCGACAGCACCGGCCGTGGCGAATTGGAACCAAATATCAACATCGACTCTTTCAATCGGTGATTTGCAAAGATTGTCTGATGGTAACCCCACGGGGGTAGGCGTTACTGTTACTCTCACTGGAACGAATGGTGACTATATAAACAACGCTGCTCCTGGCGACCCCGGTTTAGGTTCAACTGATGCTTCTATTTATAACGATCACCTTGCTGCCAATAACCTAACTGGTCCTGATTTGATCACGGTTACTTATACTGGTCTGGATGACAGCCTAAGTTACACGCTTACAGGTGGAATGGCTCGTAGTGGTGGCACGACTGCATTCGAGCAGACGTACTGGGTGGGGGGAGTTGAGTATGATTATACAGGTGCTTCAGGTGTTGATGCATACGCTGAATATACCGGTCTCACCTCAAGTGGCGGAGTACTGACATTTACCGTATCTGATTATACGGACACTGATCTCGCTTCAATTTCGCAGATGACACTGACTGCAGTTGGGGAGCTCCAGGCTACCCTCAGTCTGGCGCCAAGTGAGCTCTCGTTGGATCTGGTTGCTCCTGATACCACGGTCGACGGTATCATTACAGTTTCTTATATCGCAGGAGCGGCTTCTTTGAACGATATTGAAATACTTACGTATACGGCGGATGCCGGCTTCAGTGCCGCCATAACCAATACCACTATGGGGCTGGTCGATACCGAGGAAGATATTACGGTTACCTTTGATAACTCCGGCATCGGCCTTGCCAACGGGGAATCAACAAATTCTACGCTTGAGGTCACCTGGACTGAGGCAGGCTCCTCCGTGACAAATGCCGAAACTTTTACGCTGGATGTTACCTATGATGAGGATCTTGCCAAATTCTGGACCATTGCCCTGGATTTCGGTGATACCCCGCCCGCCAACCATTTTAATGATATTTCCGCCAACGGCACGTACAGTTCGCCGGAGCGGCTCTCCGATGGACACTCGGTGACCGGGATCTCCGTGAAGGTGACCGGCGCGTCGTTCTACAAGAGTGATGGCCCCAATGATTCCCTTGCCGGGCTTTCCGCCGATTATGATCTGTCCAATGTGACCGACTGGGCCGGGGACACCGATACCTGGACCGTGATGTTCTATGGACTGGATGATTCGCTGGTTTACGACATCGAAGGGGTGATCGGCGGCTTCACGAACAATGCAAATACCGATACGACATTCCTTCAGGCGGGAACACGGACGAACATGTTCAACCCCGTTACGGCCTCTGCGGATCCCCGGATCGCCCGTATTGAAGGAGCCCGGTCCCACGGTGGTGTTCTGGAAATCGCCGCGAAGCCGGGGTCGAAGGTGCCCGTCCTGTCGACCCTGATGGTTACAGCGGTGGAAGGAAGCACCAATGACGTGATCGTTGTGCCGAACATTGTGGACATTACGGTGGGGAGCGAAAGTAATGTGGCCTTGAACCTGGAGCACGCCGGGACGAATTATGTGGTACAGCAGTCGGATGATCTGCAGCGGTTTTCCGCGGTCGATTTTGAGGTTGAAGGTGTCGGCAATGAAACCGTACGACTCTCCGGAAGCGGGAACGTGGATCCCGACGGGGATGGAAGCTCATTTTTCCGCCTGAACCGCCAGCCGAACTTCATCATTGTTTTTGCCGATGATCAGGGGTATCAGGATCTCGGTTGCTTCGGATCGCCGGATATTCTGACGCCGCGAATTGATACCATGGCGAGTGAAGGAATGCGTTTCACCGGGTTTTATGCGCAGACCGTCTGCGGACCGTCGCGGGATTCACTTATGACCGGCTGCTATCCATTGCGAACGGCAACGCCTGATGCCAGATCCGTCGTACATTGCCGACTGGCTCACACCGAAGTGACCCTTGCAGAGATTCTCAAGGAGGTCGGGTATACGACCGCTGTTTTTGGTAAATGGGATTTGGGCGGCCACTCCCAGACCACGTATGACCCGGACTATCTCCCGCTCGCCCAGGGCTTCGATTATTTTCTGGGCACCTCCGGGAGCAATGACGGGACGGTAAATATCATCGAAAACACGACCCGTATTGAAACAGGCGCCGACATGAGCCAGTTGACGAAGCGCTATACCGATGCGGCCATCGCGTTTATTCAAAACAATAAGGAACGACCGTTCTTCGTCTATCTGGCCCATACGATGCCCCATGTGGATCTGGCGGTTTCCGACGACTTCGAGGGCACGTCGGCGGGCGGGCTCTACGGCGACGTGATCGAGGAGCTCGACTGGAACGTCGGCCGTATCCTCGATACGCTGGTCGCGGAAGGTCTCGACTCGAACACCTACGTGATCTACATGAGCGACAACGGGCCGTGGTATCTGGGGAACAGCAGCTCGCACGTCAGCGAGTATGGCGGCGTTGCCGAAGCGGAGGCCATGGGCGGGTCGGCCCTGCCGCTGCGCGGCGACAAGGTTACGAGCTGGGAGGGCGGGTTCCGCGTTCCCTGCGTCATGCGCGCGCCCGGACGGATTCCCGCCGGAACGATGTGTGATGAAATCATCTCCACTCAGGACATTATGCCGTCCCTCGCAAAACTGGCCGGGGCGACTGTTCCGTCCGACCGTGTGATCGACGGTGTTGATATTACCCCTCTGATGCACGGAGTTCCCGGGGCCGCAACTTCAAGGGAAGCCTTCTTCTATTATGTCCGGAATGACCTCCATGCGGTTCGAGTCGGGAAGTGGAAACTGCACGTAGCCCGGGATGCCGACTCCACCTGGGCGAAGTATTACCGGGATGGGGACTTGTTCGATATTCCCTCGCCGCTGCTCTTTGACCTCGATGCCGATATCGGGGAAACGAACGATGTCGCTGCCGCCAACCCGTCCGTCGTCAGCAACCTGCTCGAATACATTGAATTAGCCCGGGCCGACATCGGTGATGGAGCCCTGATCGGGGAGAATGCGCGATGAAGCCGATTGGAACGGATTGAGTCAAATAGTCTCCAGGCATCAGGGAAACACCTGATAGACGGATTTTTCCAAAAGGGTAAATTAGCCCTATGTTTCGGAAAAGCAGCAATGCTTTGAGTGTATACATAGACAGGAGAAAGGGAGATATGATGAAAAAAACAGTAGGAATGGCCGGAATGGTTCTGGCGTTGGCAGTCGGCGCACATGCTGCAATTATTGAAGGCGATGCTATCGCGATTGACTTTGGTGCAACAGCACCGGCCGTGGCGAATTGGAACCAGATATCGACATCGACTCTTTCAATCGCTGATTTAAAACGATTGTCTGATGGTAACCTCACGGGGGTAGGCGTGACTGTTACGCTCACTTCCCCTAATGGTGACTATATAAAAAACGCTGCTCCGAGCGCCGGTTTGGGTTCAACAGATGCTTCTATTTATGACGATCATCTTGCTGCCAACAGTACGGGTGCTTCGGGTGTAAATGATTTGATCACGGTGACGTATACCGGACTGGATGATAGTCTGAGTTACACGCTTACAGGCGGAATGGCTCGTATTCTTGGTCCTGCTGGATTCGAGCAGACGTACACGGTGGGGGGAATTGCTTATGATTATACAGATAGTTCAGGTGTTGATGCATACGCTGAATATACCGGTCTTTCCTCAAGTGGCGGAGTGCTGACATTCACCGTATCTGATTACACGGATTCTGATCTCGCTTCAATTTCGCAGATGACACTGACTGCAGTGCCACCACCCGGTTCGCCCTCGCTCGAGCTGGCACCGACATCGATCTCGCTCGATCTGATTGCTCCAGATGCCACGGTCGAAGACATCATTACGGCTTCTTATATCGCAGGAGCGTCTTCCTCGAGCGATATTGAAATTCTTACGTATACCGCGGATGCCGGCTTCAGTGCAGCCATAACCAATACCACCCTCGGTCTATCCAATACAGAGGAAGATATTACGGTTACTTTTGATAACGCGGGTATTGGTCTTGCAAACGGCGAATCCACGAACTCCACGCTGGTGGTCACCTGGTCTGAAATAGGTGTAAGTACGGTCACCACCTCTAGTATTCCGCTGGATGTCACCTACATCAATGTGCCGAGCAGCCTTGAGTTGAATCCGGACTCGATATCACTGACGCTGCTGAATCCTGACACAAGTGCCAACGCCACGATGGTAGCATCGTTCGTTGAGGGCACGCTCTCGAGCGACGTTGAGGTTCTTTCGATCACGTCGACGAATGGCAACTTCTCAGTCGATGACGAGACCTTTATCCTGGATACCGTCGTCACGAGTTGGGACGTCACGGTCACTTACACCAACACGGGCACCTTGGTCAACACCGGGGATACAGACGCATCCACGCTGGTAATTGCATGGACTGAAGATGGTTCCGGTGTAATTAATACCTCGGAAGTGCCGGTGGATGTCAACTATGTCAAGGGCGATGTCGTTGACGTGACAGTCGGCGCAACCTACTTCGAAGTCTCAGCGAGCGACAAGCGGATCGCCACCACCGTGATCCGATTTGGCGCAAATAATGGTGAAACTTTTTCGTATGTCGGTCTGATGATGTTCGACCTCAGTGCATATACTCTAGAAGAACTTCAGAGTTCAGCCTATGCACTCCAGTTTGAACTGGGTGTCCAGGACAACACTCCTCCTCCTGCCGACTTAACGATCGAATATGTCGGCACTTTCGCCTCCACTAATCTGGGAGTAGCCGGCGTCAATGGTGCAAATGCAAACGCGACGAACATTGCAAATTCTGCAACGGTCTACAGCATATTCAGCGGTGCGGAAACTGCAGGGGCCAAATCCTATGATGCGACTGTGATCCAGGGTGATAGCTTCGACAACCAGTATGCGGTATTTCGTCTCACGAAAACATTTGAACCGAACCAATGGGATATTCCCATTGGAACGGCTACGCTGATTGTCAGCACAACACAGGTGGAAATCGGCGACGTAACCATGGGGATTTCCGGCAGCGATGTGGTGCTGTCCTGGGAAGGCGACTTTACCTGCGACGTGGAAACCAACGCCAACCTTGTGCACCCGAATTGGGGTGTCTTGGAGTCGGATGCAACCTCGCCGGCAACCAACGCCATCAGCAGCGAAGCGCAACTGTTCTACAGGCTCAGCAAATAAACGATCTAACGATAAATGCACAAAATATCGGGGAAGTCATTGGGCTTCCCCGGATAAAATAAGGAGAAATAAATGAAGAAAATTATAGGAACGGCCGGAATAGTTCTGGCTTTGGCCGTCGGCGCGCAAGCTGATATTGTTGAAGGCGATGTTATCGCAGTTGACTTTGGTTCGGTTGCACCGACCGTAGCGAATTGGAACCAATTATCGACATCGTCTCTTACCATCGCAGATGCGATAAGACTGTCTGATGGGGCGGGCACCGGTGTAGGCGTTGCTATGACTCTTACTGCACAGAATGCCGACGCTACTAACAACACTGAACCCACCGACACCAGTTTGGGGTCAGACGATGTGTCTATTTATCTCGATCACAGTGCTGCCAACAGTACGGGTGGTTCGGGTGTAAATGATTTGATCACGGTTACCTATACTGGTCTCGATGATAGCCTGACTTACACGCTGACAGGCGGAATGGCTCGTGCTGGTAATGGCTCGGCAGCATGGCAGCAGGTTTACACGGTGGGGGGAATTGATTATGAATATACGCTAGTAGGTGGTGATACTGTTGATGCATACGCTGAATATACCGGTCTCTCCTCAGTTGGCGGAGTTCTGTCATTCACCGTATCTGATTACGAAGATTCTGGTCTCGCTTCAATTTCGCAGATGTCGCTGGAAGCTATTCCGGAACCGGGTACATTGGGACTGGTTGCTGCATTCGGAGGAGCGGTTCTGTTTATCCGCCGTCGCTTGATGGTGTAAGCATTCATTTTCCGAATGGATAAGCCGCCCGGTACCGGGCGGCTTTTTTGTAGATAAGACTCGGTGGTGTTGATGGTGCACGGGGTTAGCACTGCACCCATTAGTCATTACCGTTGCATCATGGTATTCCAACCATATGGCTGAACCGAGAAGGCTTTTCGATTATAGTTGCACTTTACAGTCATGCGCAAATACGAGATTTTTGATCCTGCATATATAAAATAAATTTTTGTCCCTATATCCTCGAATTTATATGTGTGGAAATGTGGAGTTATGTAATGAAGAAAGTGGAAAAATGTTTTTGGGGCTTGTGCCTTTTGGTGTTTGTTGCTGCGGCGCAGGCGGTGCCGTTAATGGATTCCGGGACGTTTTTTGTCTCGAGTGGAAAGCCGCAGGTGAACGAAACCCTGATCCGGTCCGGCAAAAACAATAACGGCCAGATTGCATTTGTTGGGTACACCACCTTTGACCTGTCGGACATCGCCGGGAAGGCCGCCGAGGGCGGTATCTCGCTGTCCGGCAACCTGAAGGTTTTTCAAGGGAAGCCAAGCGGGCTGATTGTTGAGTTTCTTGGAACGTACGGTGATGGAGCCCTCAACCTGACGAGCGGCGCGGAGTGGAGCGCGACAGAGGCGGTGGCCAGTCAGCCTGTTTCTCCCAAAGGAAACACCTTTGTCGTTCAGATGGGCCTTCCGGCGGATGAGCTGGTGAGTCGCTATGCCGTGTTCCGCTTTAGAAATGAGCAGAAGGCGTCCCAATGGGATCTTTCTTCGATCACGCTGAGCCTTGCCGATGCAACAGCAACTCCGGCTGCACAGAAGACGGCGGAGCCGTCGAGAAATCCGATGGAGACGGCTGAGCTGTATGCGAAAATGGTGCCGGCTGAAAAAGAGCTGGATCCGGACTGGGTGAAATCACTGACGGAGCGGGGGCATCCGCTGGATGCCGCAATTCGTGGTTCCAAAAAGGACGATTCACTCAAATATATCGGCATGCCGGTCGGCGGGATCGCCTGCGGCTCGCTGATCATCGATGGGGCGGGACAGCTGTATGCCTGGGATATTTTCGGCGCGCAGCCCAAAGGGATTATTAACCAGGATGTCAAACTTCCGGATGGCTATCTCGGCTTTAAAAACGGATTGCGCAAGACGATCCGTATTCATGACGGCGCGAACTTCATGAATCCGCCGACCGTCGATAAATTCCCGCCGCCCGTGAAGAGCGGCTTTGCCCTGAAGGTTAAAGGGGGTTCGGAATTTGCGATGGATTCCAGGGATTGGAAAACGGTTGAGTTCGAAGGCCAATGGCCTGTCGGCAACGTTACTTATAAAGATTCTGATTCGCCGGTCAGTGTTCAGCTTGCGGCCTATTCGCCGTTCATTCCCCTGAATGTCGAGGATTCAAAACTGCCGGCCACCGTGATGGCCTATACACTGGTTAACAATTCGTCGGAGCCGGTTTCGGTTGAGTTCGACGGATGGTTGGATCTGCCGGGAAAGAACGCCAAACTACAGGCGGAATCATATAAAGATGCAACCGGGTTTTCGTTGGATGTTCCAAAGGCAGGAAAAAATAAGGGCGGCTCGATGGGGCTGACCGTGGTTGGAGCTGCGAAACCGGTTCAGAGAAACGGAGCCAACGCCCTCCGTGTTTCGGAAAAGCTGGCTCCGGGCGAGAGTAAAATCATTCCGTTCCTGATTACCTGGCGCTTCAGCCATGACGCGTATACGAAAAAGTTCAGCAACTCGTCGGCGGTCGCGGCTTATGTTGCGGGCAACTATGATCGGCTGTCTTCTAATACGCTGCGCTGGGCGAAGACCTGGAACGACACCAGCCTGCCGCAGTGGTTTATCGACCGCGCGATGGCACCGGCCAGCACGATGCAGACGGCCAACCTGCAGTATGCCGGCGAGCGGCTGTGGGGCTGGGAAGGAATCGGTGCCGGATCGGGCACCTGCACGCATGTGTGGGGCTATGCTCAGGCGATGGCCCGCCTTTTCCCATCATTGGAACGTAATCTCCGCGAGGTGACCGATTTCGGACTTTATCAGATGAAGGACGGCGGTGTTCCGTTCCGTCCGTCGCGGGACAAAACCAAGGTTGCGATCGACGGGCAGTGCGGCACGGTGCTGCGTTCGTATCGCGAGCATCAGATGTCGGCGGATCAGGAGTTCCTGAAGCGCAACTGGCCGTCGATCAAGAAGGCCGTCAACTATCTGATTGAATTCGATAAAAATGACGACGCCTATGACGGACTGCTGGATGGCGAGCAGCACAACACGCTCGATGCCGAGTGGTACGGCAAGGTACATGTGCTCTGTTCGCTCTACCTTGCAACACTGCGCGCCGGGGAAGAAATGGCCATCGATATGGGCGACACGAAGTTCCAGAAGCTTTGTCGCGACACGTATGACATGGGCAGTAAGAACATCGAGAAGCTATTTAATGGCGAATACTACATACAGATCGAAGACCCGAACCATGCCGATGCGATCGGTGTCGGTCCCGGAGTTTACATTGATCAGGTCTATGGTCAGTTCTGGGCCAACCAGGTCGGGCTGGGTCGCCTCTATAACGAAGAGCACATCCGCTCCGCGCTGAACGCGATTTGGCGCTATAATTACCTGAGTGACGTCGGGCCGTTCCGCGAGGTGTTCAAGAAAGGCCGGTTCTATGCCTGGGAAGGCGACGGCGGGCTCATCAT
This sequence comes from Pontiellaceae bacterium B12227, assembly GCA_029432775.1. Taxonomy (GTDB): domain Bacteria; phylum Verrucomicrobiota; class Kiritimatiellia; order Kiritimatiellales; family Pontiellaceae; genus Pontiella. The sequence goes on from JAROAZ010000025.1 coordinate 54,605, forward strand.
GTGTTCGTGGCCGCATGGCGGCATTACTGAAAAGCAGCGCGAATTCTGGACCTTTGGATACTTTAACGAAGTGATGTCCGGCTTCGAACATCAGGTTGCAGCGCACATGATTGCCGAGCGCGATCCCGAGCTGCTGACCAAAGGGCTGGCCATCATGCGGACGATCCACGACCGCTACGCACCGGCCAAGCGCAATCCCTATAACGAAATCGAGTTTTCCGACTTCTATGCCCGCGCCATGGCCTCCTACGGCAGCTTCCTCGCCGCCTGCGGATTCACCTATAACGGCCCCGAAGGTGTGATCGGTTTTGATCCGGTCATCCACCCGGAAAACTTCCGCGCACCGTTCACCGCCGCCGAAGGGTGGGGCACGTTCAGCCAGACCGTCGGGGCTGACGAGATGAAGGCTGAGCTCGCTGTAAACTGGGGGAAGCTGAAGCTCCAGACGATCGATTTGAATCCGCTGGATCTGAATGTTTCGGGTGTGGACGTGACCTATGATGGCAAAGTATTGAAAGCAAAATGGATCAAAAGTGAAACCGGCGTATCTGTCGAACTTGATGCGCCCGTATCCATAGCCGCCGGTAAGGCGATGAATGTTGTGTTGAAGTAGAACGGGCCTCCGGGCTCTTTATGCACGGCGCAGAGCACCGTGCTACGACGAAGATGTGAGGTGTGTGTACGTGAAAAAGACCGTTGGATTGGCTTGTTTGATGTTGGCAATGGTTGTCGGGGTGTCGGCGGACAGCTTGACGACGATCGACCCTGCGGCACTATATCGAAAAACGATTCCGGAGGACAAGCAACTCGATCCGGCCTGGGTTGAATCGCTGACGCAGCGCGGCCATGCGCTGGATCGTGGAATCACGGGATCGAAGAATGACGATTCGCTGAAATACATCGGCATGCCGGTGGGCGGCATTGCCTGCGGCACGGTTTATCTGAATGGCGACGGTCGTCTCTATGTCTGGGACCTCTGGAGCGATGGCCATATTGGCGTCGTGCAGCAAGTCATTCCGCTTCCGGAAGGATTTCCCAATTGGCGCAAACGGAACGATGTGCCGGTGCATTGTGGTGCCAACTATATGAAACCGCCAACGATAGAGGACTTTCCTCCATCGTTTGCGCAGGGCTTCGGCCTTCGCTTTGCGGATGGATCCTTGAAAAAGTTTGAGGCTGCGGATTGGGACGCAGTGGAGTTTGCCGGAACCTGGCCGATCGGCACCGTTTCCTACAAGGATTCCAAGAGCCCTGTCCGGGCGGAGCTGAAGGCTTATTCTCCGTTTGTTCCGCTCAATCTTGAAGATTCATCCATGCCGGTGACGATCATGAGCTACACGCTGACGAATACCTCTGGCGAACCGGTCTCCGCCGAGTTGGTCGGTTGGTTGGAAAATATGAGCAACCCGCCGGACTCGGATAAAGCCGGTTCGGTTGCGAGCAAATCCGGGTTAACCCTGTTAAGCCATGATTGCGCAATAAAGGCGAAGATGAAACGTGAAGGCACGTTTGATCACAGCGGAACGATGGCTTTGTCGTATCTGGGCACCGGGCAGAAAGCTACGGTTGAGCAGATTCCTGGGATTGCCGCCGATGTGGTTTTGAAGCCGGGTGAAAGCCGGGAGTACACCTTCCTGATTTCATGGAACTTCCCGGTGGTTCGCATTAAAGACAGCTACAAGCCCAAAACTATCGCTCATAAAAACGAATACTCGGCCCGCTTCAAGGATGCGACAGCGGTGGCGGAGCATGTCGCTGAAAACTTTGACCGGTTATCATCGCAGACCGAGCTGTGGGTGAAAACCTGGAACGATTCCACGCTGCCGCAGTGGCTGCTGGATCGCACGATCGTCACAGCGAACACGCTGCAGACGGCCAACTGTAATATTCTAGCGGATGGAGCCGGGGGACGCTTCTGGGCGTGGGAAGGCATTCGGGTCTGTCATGGCACCTGTACGCATGTCTGGCACTATGCGCAGGCGATGGCGCGCCTGTTTCCCGAGCTCGAACGCAACCTGCGCGAAAAGACCGACTATGGTTTTGCACTGCAGCCCAACGGCGTGGTGCCGTATCGCGGCACGCTTAAAGCTGGCGAAGGCGGCGGCATCGCCATCGACGGACAGGCCGGCACGGTGCTGCGTTCCTACCGCGAGCATCTGACCAGCGCGGACGATACCTTCCTTAAAAATAACTGGCCGAAAATCAAGCTGGCGCTTGAATATCTGATCAACTTTGACTGCAACGATGGTGACTTTGACGGCATGCTGCACGGCAAACAGCACAACACGCTGGATGCTTCGTGGTACGGCAAGGTTCACGCAATTAGCTCGCTCTACATAGCCGCCCTGCGCGCCGGGGAGGAAATGGCCCAACGGATGGGTGATGCCGAATTCGAAACCCTTTGCCGCGACCTTTACAGCAAGGGCAGCAAAAACATCGGGAAACTCTACAACGGCGAATACTATGTGCAGGAAGAAGATCCAAAACATCCGGAGGCCATCGGTGTCGGGCCGGGCGTTTATATCGATCAGGTGATCGGGCAGTTCTGGGCGAACCAGCTGGGGCTCGGGCGACTTTATAACGAAGAGCATATTCAGTCGGCTCTGAACACGCTATGGAAATATAACTTTGTGCCGGATGTGAGGTCCTTCCGCGATACGTTCCGCAAAGGGCGGTACTATGCATGGGAAGGCGATGCGGGACTGATCATGTGCTCCTGGCCGAACGGCGGGCTGAAAGATGATTTTATGAATCACTGGCAGTATGACTACTTCAACGAATGCATGAGCGGGTTTGAATATCAGGCCGCCGCGCACATGGTGGCGGAGGGAACACCGGAGCTGATTACGCAGGGGCTGGCTGTCACCCGCGCGATCCACGACCGCTATGCTCCGGAAAAGCGCAATCCCTACAACGAAATCGAGTGCTCGGACCACTATGCCCGCGCGATGTCGTCCTATGCCGTGTTCCTGGCGGCGTGCGGCTTTACGTATGACGGTCCGGCCGGCCTGATCGGTTTTGACCCGGTCATTCATCCGGAAGATTTCCGTGCGCCGTTCACCGCTGCCGAAGGGTGGGGCACGTTCAGCCAGACCGTCGGTGAAAAAGAGATGACAGCCGAGCTCGGTGTGAACTGGGGGAAACTGAAGCTTCAAACTCTGAAGTTGAATCCGATGGACCTGAAGGTCAAATCGATAGACGTGACGCTTAATGGAAAGAAAATCAGCGCCGAACTTGTTTCTCATGAAGGCGGCGTTTCGGTCGAACTCAACACTCCGATTACCATTGAGGCCGGCCAGTCAGTAGGCATTGTGATGAATTGAAATGGGTAAAATGACCAAACATAGTTTAGAGAATCTGACCCCCTCAGAGGATCCGGGGGTGCTGTATCGAAAGATGATCCCTGAAGATAAGCAGTTGGACCCGGCCTGGGTGAAGTCGCTGACCGAGCGGGGGCACGAACTGGATGCGGGCATCCGCGGCTCCAAGGCGGATGATACGCTGAAGTTTATCGGCATGCCGGTCGGCGGGATCGGATGCGGTACGGTTTATCTGAGCGGCGACGGACGTCTTTATGTCTGGGATATCTGGAGTGACGGTCATCAGGGCGTTGTTCCCAATACCATTCCGCTACCCGAGGGCTTCCCCGGTTTCCGAGGCGTGGAAAATGTGCCGGTGTGGTGCGGATCGAATTATATGAAGCCGCCGACCGTTGGAAATTTTCCTCCCGCTTTTTCGCAGGGCTTTGGGATTCGGTTTAAGGACGAGAGCCTGAAAAAGTTTGAAAGTTCAGACTGGGAAAGAGTCGAGTTTACGGGCCGGTGGCCGATGGGGACGGTTTCTTTTCAGGATGCCGCGTGTCTCATCCGGGCCGAACTGAATGCCTATTCGCCGTTCATTCCTTTAAACGTCGACGATTCATCCATTCCGGTCACGGTGATGAGCTACACGTTGACCAACGAATCAGCCAAGCCGGTGTCGGCGGAGTTGGTCGGATGGCTTGAAAATATGAGCACTGCTGCTCCGCGATCGAGGATCGCGGCTACACGTTATTCCGACAGGTGTAGGGCCGGGGTCCGTGACCCCGCCCAAGTAACCACCCTGAACCATGCCTGCACGATGAAGGTGCCGGATCCGATTACGCAGTGGGGCGAGGTCGGGGAATCGCCCGGTGTGCATGAAGGCACGATGGCGCTGTCGCTTTTGGGTGAGGGGGAACAGACCTCGGTTGATCGGGTTCCAGGCATTGGAACTCAGGTTCAGTTGGAAGCGGGTGAAAGCCGGGAGTTCACCTTTCTCATCTCCTGGCATTTCCCGGTGGTGCGGATTGCGGAGGATTACAGCTGGCGAACTATCGCTGAACAAAACGAGTATGCCACCCGATTCAAGGATGCCGAGGACGTTGCGGCCTATGTGGCGGAACATTTTGACCGCCTCTCGTCGCAGACAAAACTTTGGGTCAACACCTGGAATGATTCCACGTTACCGCAGTGGCTGCTGGACCGGACGATTGTGACGGCCGATACGCTGCAGACCGCGAACTGTAATATTCTGGCCGATGGAACCGGCGGCCGGTTCTGGGCGTGGGAAGGGATTCGGCTTTGCCACGGCACTTGTACCCACGTCTGGCACTACGCGCAGGCGGCGGCCCGTCTGTTTCCTGCGCTCGAACGCAACCTGCGGGAAAAGACCGACTACGGTTTTGCGCAGCAGTCCGACGGTCTGGTGCCGTTCCGCGGTACGATTGACGCCGGCGAGGACGGCGGCATTGCCATCGACGGGCAGTGCGGAACCGTACTGCGCTCGTTTCGTGAACACCTGCTAAGCAAAGATGATACCTTCCTGAAAAGCTACTGGCCGAAGATCAAGCTCGCGCTGGAATACCTGATCGATTTTGACCGCAATGACGGCGATTTTGACGGCCTGCTGCACGGGCAGCAACACAACACGCTGGATGCTTCGTGGTACGGCAAGGTTCACGCCATCAGCTCGCTCTATATCGCCTCACTGCGCGCCGGGGAAAAAATGGCCATGCGGATGGGCGATTCAGAATTCGAAGCCCTGTGCCGCGATCTTTACAACAAAGGCCGCCGGAATATCGAAAAACTATACAACGGCGAATATTACATCCAGGAAGAGGACCCGAATCATCCCGAGGCGATCGGCGTTGGAACGGGCATCTATATCGACCAGGTGATCGGTCAGTTCTGGGCCAACCAGTTGGGGCTCGGTCGGCTCTATAACGAAGAGCACATCCGGTCTGCGCTGAATGCACTGTGGAAACACAACTTTGTTCCAGACATTGGAAGTTTCCGCGAAACCTTCCGCAAGGGGCGGTACTACGCGTGGAAAGGCGATGCCGGACTGATCATGTGCTCCTGGCCCAACGGCGGGCTGAAAGATGATTTCATGAATCATTGGCAGTATGACTATTTTAATGAATGCATGACCGGGTTTGAATATCAGGCCGCCGCACACATGGTGGCCGAAGGAACGCCTGAGCTGGTGACACAGGGCCTCGCCGCGACCCGCGCCGTTCACGACCGCTACGCGCCTGCAAAGCGCAATCCGTATAACGAAGTCGAGTGCTCGGACCATTATGCCCGCGCTATGTCGTCCTACGCCGTTTTTCTGGCGGCCTGCGGGTTCGATTATGATGGGCCGGCCGGGAAGATCGGCTTCGATCCAGTCATCCATCCGGAGAACTTCCGAGCGCCGTTCACCGCCGCCGAAGGGTGGGGCACGTTCAGCCAGACCCTTGGTGAAGGCGAAATGAAGGCCGAACTCAGCGTGAACTGGGGCCGTCTTAGGCTGAAATCGATCAAGTTGAATACGCAGGATCTGAAGGTCTCCGCCGTTAAAGTGATGATGGATGAAAGTTTGCTGAAGGCCGAGCTGGTGCAGCATGCGGGCGGCGTCGCAGTCGAACTGGATGTGCCGGTTATGATTGCCTCTGGCCAAATCCTGGAAGTAATACTCGCAAAGAGATGATTTTTCGCTGTTAGAATACCCTTTTCCGGCGATACCGCCCGGTTTGCAAAATGCTAGTATATGTATTCGTACTCATCATGTCGGGATGATGGCGCGCATGGATTCGCCCAGCAGTGGCGGACATTTTTTTATGGAGAGATTGAGTTTATGAAAGCAAAGCAAATGTATTGTGTGTTATCTGCGCTTATCTACGGAGGGTGTTTAGTTGCGTTTTCAGCAGAGGGCGTCGGGAAGCAACCTGGTATCGACCAGGCCAAAGCGGATAAGCCTAATATTGTTTTTATTGTGGCCGATGATCTGGGGCCGGGATGGGTCGATTTTGACGGGAGCAACCCCAAGATCAACACGCCGAACCTGGAGCGGCTGGCGGAGAGCGGGATGGTGTTCAACAAGGCCTATGCTGCGGCGACCGTTTGTTCGCCGACACGTGCGGCGCTGATTACCGGCATGTCGCCGGCGCAGATTGGACTCACCACGCATATCCCGGGAATTGCCGGCAGGGAACGTCCTGCTCCGAAGGGCGGTCCCCGCGATGCGGCAACGCTGAAACATCTGCCGCTGGAACTTCCCAGCTATGCGCGTGAATTGAAAAAGCAGGGCTATGCGACCGGCTTTCTCGGGAAATGGCATCTGGCCGGCGAGGGGTCGGTGAAGACGAAGGACGGCATCGTAGACAGCCGCTACCATCCGGAACATTATGGGTTCGACAGTAACATTGGCGGTTGTGCCTACGGACAGCCCAAGTCGTGGTTCGATCCCTATCGTAACGGCACCATCAAGGATCGGAAAAAGGGCGAATACCTGACGGATCGGCTGGGCGATGAAGCCGTTGAATTTATCAAGGCCAATAAAGACAAACCGTTTCACCTGTCGCTGTGGACCTATAATGTGCACACCCCGATCAAGGCACCTGCCGAACTGGTGAAAAAGAACGGCGGGGACAAGTATCTGGCCATGCTTGAAAGCATGGACGGAGCCGTGGGCAAGGTGCTTGATGCACTGGAAGCGACCGGGACGATTGATAACACGATGGTAGTTTTCTATTCCGATAACGGCGGGTGGAAGGCGACGGAATGGCTGGCGGATAAAAAGGGGTCGATGCTGGAAGGCGGCCTGCGGGTGCCGATGGCAGTCAGCTGGCCGGGGATTATCCAGCCCGGAACGCAGAGCGATGAGCCGGTGAACAGCATGGACTTTTTCCCGACCTTCGTGCACGCAGCGGGCGGCTCGACGAAGGGCATCACGCAGCTGGAGGGGCTGGATCTGAAACCGCTTTTCCAGGGTTCGGAAAAACTGGACCGCGATGCCTTGTATTGGCACTATCCGCACAATCGTCCTGATGTGAAGTACTATATGGGTAGCTCCATTCTCATGGGCGACTGGAAGCTCTATGAAGGGCACGGCACGATTCCGGATGCGTTGTTTAATCTGAAGGACGACCCAATGGAGACTACGAACCTCGTGAAGCAGAATCCGGAACTGGTGGATCGTCTGCGAGATAAACTTACTCAGTATCTAAAGTCAGTGGATGCCAAAATGCCGCCGGTAACCGATCAGCGGATCTCAAGCAAATCCAGGTAATAAACGGGGAATGAATTGAAATGAGCAACAACGGACTTAAAATACTATTTGGAATTTTCCTGATCTCGGCGTCGATTGCTCCGGCCGACGAACGCTATGTGTTGCAATACGATGCGCCGGCCAAAGAGAACCCTGCGGGTAAAGGAAAAAAGAAAGGGCTTGGCTACATCCAGACTGCATTGCCAATGGGCAACGGCCGGCTCGGCGCCATGTTTTCCGGCGGCATTGATTCCGAACATTTAATGATGAACGACATCACGTTGTGGATGAACTCCAAGCGCGGGCAGGACGAAGTGGCCCAGTCATCGGCCCGGAAAGTTGATCCGAAAGATTTTGAGATGGTTCGGCAGGCTTATCGTGACGGAAAATACGGTACGAAGGACGGGAGCCTGGAGAGCCTTTCGACAAAGTATGTCAGCAGCAGCGAACCGCTGGGGAACTATGCACCCTTTGCCGATCTGTTCATTTCCACCGGTCACGATCCCTCCGCCGTTACGGACTACCACCGTTCACTCGATTCCCGCACCGGGCTGGGACATGTCAGCTATTCGATCGGCAAAGGAACCTTTACCCGCGAATATTTCTGCAGCCATCCGCACGATGTTGTAGCAGTTCGCTATACCGCTAAGGGTGCAAAACTCAACCTGACCGTTAAGGCCACCACGAAACACCGGGGGGCGGAAGTTAAAGCCGCCGGCAATCGGATTGTCCTGACGGGTGCAGCCAAGATGGTTGAGGACGATATAAAGTTTATGCAGGCCGTGGAGGTTGATGCGAAGGGCGGAACCGTAACGGCGCAGCCGGACGGATCAGTAGAGGTTTCCGGGGCCAGCGACGTGACGATTGTTCTGGCGGGGTATTGCGATTATCTGCCGGTCTATCCGTCGTTCAAGGGGCGCGATTATAAAACGGACTGTTTCCAGGCATTGGAAAAAGCAAATGCAGCGGGCTACGGTGTTCTCAAAAAAACGCATGTAGACGATGTGTCTGCACTGATGAACCGCTGCCGGTTGGAACTGGATTTCGAGCCATCCGGCAAGACGACCGATCAGCTGGTCAAGCAGGCGAGTACCGAGCTGGAAAACCTTTACTTCAACTACACCCGCTATCTGCAACTGAGCTGCTCGCGCGGCGCACCGGTTCCCTCGAACCTGCAGGGGCTCTGGAATGATTCGCTTAAGCCGCCGTGGAACTGCGACTACCACACCGATATCAACGTGCAGATGAACTACTGGATGACAGACCCAGCTAACCTTTCCGAGTCGTTTCGTCCCTTCGTCGAGTGGATGAAAGTGATTGCCGAGTCGGGCTCGCATACCGCCCGCGAAACCTTCGGGATTTCCAAGGGTTGGAGCATGGGGCTGAACGGTAATGTGTTTGGCTTCACGGCCCAGAATGTCCACGGCCGTCGCGCGCAACAGTCCGGACACTGGCTTTGTCAGAACCTGTTCGATCACTATACCTTCAGCCAGGACCCGGCCTATCTCGAAGAGATCTATCCCATTCTGAAAGGCTCGGCGGAATTCTTTGTCGAGTTCCTCGCGCCGTGGAAGGACGGCTCTCTCGTGGTCTATCCCACCTGGTCGCCGGAAAACACCTTTCTCGTCAAGGAGTTCAGCAAGCTGAACAAACAGACCTATGGCGCGGCCTGGGACCAGCAGCTGGTGTTGAATCTCTTCACGGACTGCATCGAAGCTTCCACAGTTCTGGGCCGCGACGAAGCCTTCCGGAAATCCCTGCAGGATATAATTCCGAAACTCTGCCCCCAGAAGATCGGGCAGTACGGCCAGCTACAGGAGTGGCCGGAGGACTGGGATAACCCGAAAGATAAGCACCGCCATATCTCGCACCTGATTGCGCTGCATCCGGGACGCGATATTTCGCCGGTCACTACACCGGAGCTTTATGAAGCATCGCTGGTGACGATGGCGCATCGCGGTGATGAGTCCACCGGCTGGAGTTCAGGATGGAAAACCTGTTTCTGGTCGCGCCTGCACGACGGGGATCATGCTCATAAAATCTATAAGTTCCTGACGTCCAAACGGGCCTATCCGAACCTGTTCGACTTCCATCCGCCGTTCCAGATTGATGGAAACTTCGGCGGGGCGGCAGGCGTTTGCGAAATGTTGCTGCAGAGCCATCTCCGCAGTGTGAACCCGGATGCGGCGACCATCGAACAGGCCGCGTTTGTTGCTTATAAAAAAGATGCCGGGAATCCAAAGCACTTTGTTCCGGTGGTGCCGGATGAAAAGCTGGCGGAAGCGCCTTACATTCTGCATCTGCTTCCCGCGCTTCCATCGGCCTGGCCGAACGGAAAAATCAACGGGCTCAAGGCGCGCGGCGGTTTTGAAGTCGATATCGAATGGGCGAACGGAATGCTGAAGACCGCCTCCATTCGCGCCACCCGCAACAGCCAATGCCGTGTCTACTCAAACGGCAAACTCAGCGAAACCATTGCGCTCAAAAAAGGTGAGGCCAAAGCCTGGAGATAGCTGATTCCTGCATTCTTAGGTATTTTTTGCCGCTTAGATCCTGCCTTTACGGGGGGCGGTGGCGACGTTTTGAACCTGAAGCTTGTTGTGGATGTGGCGCATGCATTTGTCGATGGCGCGCAGGGACAGGCCCAACTGGTCGGCGATCTCTCTTTCGACATAGCCCTCGCTGAGCATCTGAAGCACTTCGAGTTCCCGAGCCGCCGCCGGTGGTGTGGATAGGTTTAGTTTGGCTTTCAGTTTCTAGGCCCGCATCGCCAGATGGGTCGGCCGCCAGGTTTTCCCGCAGTCGATAGATTGGGTGCTGAGGGGATAGGATGAACACTTCGCCAGAACGATGGTGGATCGGGTGATGTGGTGCTTAATGTTATCCCGGAACCGGTCACGATGACTCTGGTTTTTGGAACTGGACTCGGTTTGCTGTTTCTCAAACGCCGCTTCACGAAATAACGCATAGCTTTCCAATGATTGGAAAAAAGCCGCCTTATGCCGGGCGGCTTTTTTTATTCCGTTTCCAGAGGTTGGAAAATTCCGAACATTGGAAACTTCCAGGCATTAGAAATCAGAAAAAGGTGGCTGAAATACCCTTTTCCGGCGATACCGCTTTTTTCGCCACATGATACCTTTTTGATGGCTTGGAGTGGACATCGGCTATGTGCGGCGAGGAAGGTCGGGCCTGTTTGCCGGCGTGGCGCGATTACGCCACATGACAGGCTTGCAGGAGATGGCGTACTCTATCCGTTGATCTGTGGCAATCGGTTGTCCTGTCAGCTGAAACTGTTTATTTTGAATCAAGAGGTGAAATCCAAATGCGATTGAAACAATGTGCGGCATTCTGTTTAGGGCTTGTGGCCTGTGCGGTCAACGCCGTGATGGTTCCGGGGCAAACCATTGGTATTGACTTTGGCGGCACCGCGCCGTCCGGTACGTACAGCTTCAACCAAATGGGGCCGTATGGTGGAAATAATACGACGCTGGGAGTTCCTGCCGACGCAGTTCTCACAACGGCTTCCCTGGTCGATATTACGGGCGTGGCCGTGGCAGACGTTGGATTCTCTGTTGCGAATGCCGATCAGATTGCATGGGATATTACGGGGGGTGTAATTGGGGACGGCGGTTTTCTTGCCGATTCCTCTGTATATGCCGACGGCCTTATCTGTAACGATGCGTCCGGCAGGGCTACGGTTGCGGGCGTGGACTTTATGTATTTCACCTTTACCGGTTTGAACGACAGCCTCACCTACAACCTGTCTGCAGGCTGGGATAACGGCAACGCCAACTTCGATGCAACCTGGTCGGCAGATGGGCAATCCGTTACAACAGATGTTAACGGTTCCGGCGGAGGGTACGCGAGCCTGACCAATCTCACGACTGACGGTTCCGGAAATCTGGTTGTTTCATTAACAGGTGATGGCAGTACCGCTCATATGACCGTTTCTGCGATGACGCTGACCGCGGACGGCGCTGCGGTGACCATTTTGGCGGTGGGCGATGGCGTTGGCTATGATGCAACTCCGGCGCAGTCTCAGGGCTGGCGCTCCACATCGGTGGATAAAGGCACGCTGGACGACGGCGACCAGGCCTTCGGAACCGATGGCTCGTGGTTTGTCTGCAATGGAACGGCCGCCACCCCGACTGACCTTACGCCGGCATGGGTGACTTCGGTCACGAAACTGGGCGGCTTCACCTCCGGGATGTTCGATGCTTATACCGATTTTGATAATCCGACCCTGCCTATTGCTGCGACGGTCTCGGACTGGACCTCTTCGGCTTTTACAACGACATTGGCGGACGGGTGGCAGGATGTACTTTCTTTTGATATTACGACCGATGCTCCAAATATATTCCGGGTCGGTGTTATGGGGGGCAATGAAGGGAATGCGGACGGGCGCTGGGATCCTCTTGGATTGCGGATCTCATTTGAAAGCGGCACTCCCGTTGAATATACCAGCCTGCCTGCGACTGATTTGGGAATGGTCTTCTTCGATGTAGAAGTAACGGTGCCTTCCAGCGGGACTGTTTTAATCCAGACGATGCGGCGTACCGATAAAGGTGGAGGAGTTGTCGGTCTGACGTTTGATATGATTGAGGATCTCCTTCCGCACATCGATAACGACAGCGGTGTATCCAACCTGCTTGGAAATGCCGCGACACTGACCGGTACGCTGACCAGTACGGGTGGCGCGCCGACGCAGGTATGGGCCTGTTGGGGCGAAAGCGACGGCGGAACCAACAACATTGGAGATTGGGCGCAGAGCATCGATCTCGGCCTGCCGGATCCCGGCGGTTTTTCTGTACAGGTCACCAACCTGACGACGGATACTGCATACGGTTACCGCTGTGCTGCCTCAAACCAATACGGCATGACCTGGTCGGAACTGGAAAGTTTTACGCCGTCTTATCCGGTGCTGACGGTCGATCCGGTTCAGATTGCGGAAGGCAATTCCGGAACCACCTTGGCCCTCTTCACCGTGCGCCTGTCCCGTACCTATCCGGCGGCGGTCAATTTTACCTTTTCCACGGTCGACGGGCTGGCCGGTTCGGCGGATTACGATGCCCAAAGCGGAGCACTTGCCTTCCTGCCGGGTGAAACCGAAAAGCAGATTGCCATCACCATATGGGGCGATGCGGTCGACGAAGGCGACGAAGATTTCTACCTCAACATTGATTCGGCGGACGGTGCTGTTATAGCAAACGGCTCCGTTCGGGGTGTGATCTTTTCCGATGATCGGAACAACTATCTGTCCCCGTCCGAGCTCGTGGCCGATGCCGGCAACGGTTTGCTCTATGTGGCCGAATCCACTGCAGGCCGTATCGGGATTGTCGATCTTGAGCAGCAGACTCGGCTGGGTTCGATTGACCTTCCGCAGGATCCATCCGGGCTGGCGCTCTCTGCGGATGGCAGTACGCTCTACGTTACCGCCGGGGGATCGGTCGGCGAGGTCTATGTGGTCGACACCGCTTCCAAGTTGGTAACGCAAACCATACCGGTGGGCCATACACCGCTTGCGCCGGTGCTGGCATCCGGTAACCGGCTGTATGTCTGCGAGCGGTTCTTTAACACCGTTGCCGTGGTCGATCTCGGCACGGGGACTAATACGGATCGCATTGCCGTGCTGCGCGAACCGCACGGTGCGGTGCTGACGCCCGACGGCACCAAACTGCTGGTCGGTAACCTGTTGCCGCACCAGCCCTCGATCGAGACCGGCATTGCGGCTTCTGTCAGCGTCATCGACACGGCGACCGGTCTGGTCACGACCAATATCCTGCTTCCGCCGGGATCGCACAGTCTGCGGGACCTCGCGGTTTCGCCGGACGGCAGTTATGCCGTTGTGGCCCATGCCCTCGGTCGCTACCGCGTTCCGGCCAACCAGATTTTCCGCGGCTGGGTTAATACGTCGGCCTTGAGCCTTATTGATCTCTCTTCCGACACGCTCTACAACACGGTCGACATCGATGATCTCGACGAGGGCGCGGCCAACCCGTGGGGCATCGGCTTCTCGGACGATGCTGCCACACTCTGCATCGCGCATGCGGGGACGCATGAGCTGAGCGCCATCGACTGGCCCGCTCTATTGACCAAGCTGTCGTCCGCAACCAAAAACGTATGCGATGACCTAAGCTATCTGGCCGGCCTGCGACGCCGACTTCCAATGCCTGGAAACGGGCCGCGTGATCTGGCGATGGTCGGATCGAAGGTCTACACCGCAAACTATTTCAGCGATTCCGTTTCCGTGGCGGATCTGACCGAGGGGCAGGAGTATGCTGCCGAAGAGATTGCCATCGGCTGGGTAATGCCCCAGTCGGATGTCCGGTTTGGAAAACAGCTGTTCCACGACGCCACGCTTTCGGCCCAGCAATGGCAGAGCTGTACCAGCTGTCATCCCGACGGTCGCATCGACGGACTGAACTGGGATCTGCTGAACGACGGCTTCGGTAATTCAAAAAATGTTAAAAGCCTGCTGCAGGCGCACTACACCGCACCCACCACCTGGACGGGTGTGCGGCCCAATGCCGAGACTTCGGTTCGGGCCGGCATCATGTTCAGCCATATGATCAATTGGAAAAATGATGAAGATCTCTACCTCGACGCGTTCCTTAAGGCGGAACAACCGGTGCCGAGCCCGTATCTGGTGGACGGCGAATTGAGCGCCGCAGCGGTTCGCGGTCAGACGATCTTCAATGCCCGGTGTACCGGCTGCCACAGCGGCACCTACTTAACCGACCAGTCGCTGCACGATGTCGGAACCGGAACGGCCATTGATGCCGGCCCGTTTGATACACCGAGCCTGATCGAAGTGTGGCGAACCGCCCCCTATCTCCATGACGGACGCGCGCAAACCATTGACGATGTGGTTGAGGTTTTCTCCCATGGCAGTACATCGGGATTGTCCGAAACGGAGATCGACGATCTCGTGGAATATGTGAAGTCGCTTTAGTAACACCAGCCACTTGCCCTTTAGAGGAATGTTTAGAATGAAAAAACTACTTTGTTTAATGATGCTGTTCAGCACCCTGGCGGCGCAGGCGCTGGAATCGGCCTTTGTCGTCGGCGATGACGGTCTTGATAAGGTCATGGTCTTTAACCGCTATCAGGAGCTGGTCTGGGAATATCCTGCCGTCGATCCGTATTCCGTGCAGGTGCTGGATAACGGCAATCTCCTGCTGACGAGCAGCCGCAATCTGCTGGTTGAGGTGAATCAGGCCAAGGAGACCGTCTGGTCGTTTGCCAGCGAAAATGAAATATTCGGCGCGGTTCGCGACGGCGATGTGACCATCGTGGGTGATTGCACGGCGAATGAAATTCTTTTCGTGGGATCCGACGGCACGATTGAAAGCCGTTTCACGGCGGTTTCAACGACCACGGGACACAGCACCATGCGGAACATCTCGCTCTCTTCGGAAGACACGCTTCTTGTGGCGCAAAGTGGTGACCATACGGTTCGCGAATATTCCCGAAGCGGTGCGCTGCTGGCGGAGTTTGCCGTGCGCTCATTTGCTTATCGCGGCGTGCGCCTCGACAACGGCCATACGCTGGTCGGACATGAGGAGGGGATCACGGAATTCGATGCGGCGGGTGCTGAGATTTGGGATATTGCTTCGGCCGATATTCCCGATGCAGGCCTGTCGTTTGGAACCGCAGCCTATCGGCTGGACGATGGCAATACAATGATGTGTAACTGGTTCGGGCATGGCGGAACAGGCGAGCCGCTGTTTGAACTCGATTCGGAAGCCAACGTGGTCTGGACGATGGAAGACGGCGTGCTCGACAGCCCGCTGGCATTCATTCCGGTGAGTGATGCGTGGGCTGCAAGCTACTCCGAAGAGCAGGTTGATCCGGTGGCGGCCGGCGGTCTGAATGACCCGATCCTGTTTATTGCGCGAAAGCAGTATGATCGGGACCATCATAACACCGCCACATTTTTCCCCTCTTGCGACTATGAGTATAATACCGGGGATTACCGACCGGGCGCTGCGCTCAGAATTTTTGATCCCGAAACCGGAACGGTCACCACCCTGCTGGAGACTTCCGTGGGGCATATCCGCGATCCCGACGTCCACTTCAGCGGCGATAAGATTGTTTTTTCCATGCGTCAGGATACAGACGACAGCTACCACATCTATGAAATCAACAGCGACGGCTCCGGACTGAAACAGCTGACCTTCATCGTTGACGCGGACGATCTGGATCCAATCTATATGCCGGATGGAGACATTGTGTTTACCTCGACGCGCGAAATTAAATATATCGGATGCAACCGCCATATCTCGGCCAACCTTCATAAGATGGAAGCCGACGGCGCGAACATTCAGCAGATTGCGCGCAGCACCCTGTTTGAAGACCATCCGAGCCTGATGCCCGACGGGCGCATCATGTATTCGCGTTGGGAATATGTGGACCGCAACTTCGGCGATGCGCAGGGACTCTGGACCTGCGAGCCCGACGGCACCGGCCACGCGATTTACTACGGGAATAATACGACCAGTCCCGGCGGCGTGCTCGATGGGCAGGTCATTCCCGGAACACCGTACACCATCTGCACCTTCAGCTCCTGTCACGATGTGCCGTGGGGGGCGATTGCCATGATCGACCGCCGTAAGGGGGTTGATGGCGCGGATCCCGTGGTGCGCACCTGGCCGGAAGGGCTGGAGAGCTGGGTGAAAACCGCCGGTCAGGATTTTGACCGGTTTAAAAATACTTCGATCCGGCACGAGGATCCCTGGCCGCTGGTTGATCCCGACACCGGTGTGGGCGGACAGTATTTCCTGTGTTCGCGCGAAATAACCGCCGGCAGTTCGCACATGGGACTGTATCTGCTCAATACCGAAGGGGATTCTGAACTGCTCTACAGTGAAGGCAGCGGAACCTGGGGTTGCTACGATCCGATGCCGCTCGCCCCGCGCACGATGCCGCACGATGTGACCATTCACCGCAAGAACAACGGAGTGGATGGCCGTTTCTACATTCAGGATGTCTATGAAGGAACGCACATGGAAGGCGTTGCACACGGAGACGTGAAATATGTTCGCGTGATTGAAGCACCCAATAAAACCGATTTTGTGCCGTCGGCACAGTGGGGCGCACAGGGCCGTACATCGCCCGGTATGAACTGGCACAATTTCCAGAACAAAAAGATTCTGGGCACGGTTCCGGTGGAAGAAGACGGCTCAGCCCATTTTAACGCGCCGTCGAGCACGTTCCTCTATTTCCAATTATTGGATGAAAACAAGATGATGCTCCAGTCGATGCGTACGGGAACGATCATCCAGCCCAACGAAACCCAGGGCTGCATTGGCTGCCACGACGACCGTGCACTGGCACCGGCGGCTTATGGAACCAACTCGCTGCCGCTGGCCACCCTGCGTGCGCCGAGCCAGCTCGACGGCTGGTATGGCGAGGCGCGCAATTTTAATTATCTGACCGAAGTACAGCCTGTCTTTGATAACCACTGTATGCCATGCCACGATTTTGACGGATCGGCATCCGGCACACTGGTGCTGGCCGGTGATAAAACGCTCTTTTTCAATGCCTCCTACATGGAGTTGTGGAAAAAGGGATATACAGGAGCCATTGGGGCCGGGCCGGCGGAGATTCAGCAGGCCAAAAGCTGGGGATCGCATGCCAGCCCGTTAATGACCAAAATCCTGTCTGGACATAACAGCAGTGGGATGACAACCGAGGATATCGATCGAATCGCCACCTGGCTCGACATGAACGCGCCGTACTATCCGCACTTCAGCTCGAACTATCCCGACAACCTCGCTGGGCGAGCGCCGCTGAATACGACGCAGCTTACCCGCCTTAAAACGCTCACGGGTGTAAACTTTCTGGCAACGACCTTCTATAAAAACGGAACCAACCCGGGACCGAAGGTTTGTTTTGACCGCCCGGAAAAAAGTCCCTGTCTGGATGCCATGACGGTCGGATCGGCTGATTACAACGAGGCCGTGGCCATCATCCAGGCCGGACAGGATGCGCTCACCGCCCTGCCGCGCGCGGATATGGAAAACTTTTACAAAGTGACGGCTCTCGATCTTTGGCACGAGGCCACCTGGACGGACCGCCGTAATTTTGAGGCATTGAGTCAGGCTGCGATTGCCGAGGGACTCAAAGTTTATGACACCCAGCCGCTGATGCTGGCGGCCAATAGAGGCGTCGACGGTATTGACGGCGTGTCCGCTCTTGTACAGGGCGAAGTAATCTACACGGTTTCCAACACGGTGGTGGACGTTACCGTCTGCTGGGGTTCGTATGATGGCGGCGATGTGATCGAAGACTGGCAGTACAGCACCGATCTTCCATCGCAATCTGAAGGCGATTTTTCGGTCACATTGACCGGTCTGGTTCCAGGGGCGGAGCTCTATTTCCGCGTCTTTGTTTCCAATGGCGACGGCACGGTTGCGGCCTATGAAAGCACCGTGTTTGATACGCGTTCGCTGATCGATCAGGATAGCGACGGTATGGCCGACGACTGGGAATTGGCCCACTTCGGTTCGAGCACATCGGTTCTCGCCGGCGACGACTGGGATGGCGATGGCATGTGCAACGAGGATGAGTACTGGGCGGGCACCAACCCGACCAATGCCGCCTCCTGTCTCGTTATCGAGGATATGAGTATAACCGGCACGGATCTGTCGATTGCCTGGCAGAGTGCCGAAAATGCTGAATATACGTTGGAATATTCAACCAACCTGGCGGTTAACGCCTGGATTCCACTGGTGGTCGATCGTGCCGCAACGTTGCCGCAGAACATCTATTCCACCAATGCGCCGGCCGCTGAAGTCCGCTACTACCGTGTCCGCGGCCGCCGCACCGACCGATAGGAATGTAGAACGCTGCTCTGCGCCGTTTTTCGCGCACAAGGAATACACGGCGCAGAGCACCATGTTACGGAGGCGGGAGCTAAAAAATACGTCAAGAATACTCTTTTCAGGCGATAGGCAAAGATTGCCTGGAGTGGCACATTTATATCCTGATATTCGTGAAAGGTTTGTGCTCGAATACCGACGAGGTGGGTTGCTGTGTGGCGCGATCGCGCCACATGACATAATTTCAGAATATGGCAGCATGATTTATATGTGTGGGAAAGGCGTATGCTTTCCCGGTTGTGTGAAGCTGAGCAAATCAGGAGGTTGAAGATGAAAAGAGTAGGATTGGCAATATCGATGGGGCTGGGGCTTGCGTGCGCGGCTCATGCGGGGATTTCGCTCTATGGCGATGGTGATGGCTACGATAGCAACAACAAAGACTGGATGTCCGAAACTACCGTCGATATTGACGGCAATGGTCTCGGTACGGATGGATACATTTTTTTCGGCAACTTCGCTTCTCCTCCTCCTGGCAATAATACGGAGTGGACTGGAGGAGGCGAGATCTCTGCCATTCAGTCCACGTTGGTTACCGACGTATATCCCAGCTATATTTCAACGGCCACCATGGGTGCCAATTGCAACAACAAAATTGGTAGATATGCCCACTACGAAGCAATCGACGATCCGCTCATTGGTGATGGAACCGACGGCATTTGTGGTAACATCATAATCACGCAGAACACCCCTGGCGAGGCGCTTGATTTCACTGTTGCCGGTATCGTCGCAGGGACGACCATTCGTCTTGGTGTTGTTACGGTCTTGAATGACGGCCCCCCTAATGAACGCTGGGAGATACCTACCATCAGTTTGACCGATGGCATCGACTCCGTGTCCGTAACGAATTTGCCGAATCTGTCGAACAGTACCAACACGGTTGGCCCGGGTTGGGTGTTTTTTGATATCGACAGCAATGGCGATTACACGCTCTTGCTTCCTCCTGATGCCGCCGGAACTGATCCTGATCATACCGGATTGGGCGGTGTGACGTTTGACTCTCTTTATGTGCCGGTCGATGGCTCGAGTCTTGTGCTGGATCCAACATCGCTCTCGCTGGATCTGGTTGCCCCCGACTCTAGCACCAACGGCACCATCACGGCTTCACACGTAGCCGGGACAAGCTCGTCAGGCGATATTATAATCGTTTCCGCTCTGGCGGATGCCGGGTTCACGGCTGTTGTGACCAACAGCATCGGTCTGGGTAACCCGAATGAAGATATTACGGTTTCCTTTGATAACTCCGGTATCGGCCTTGAAAACGGGGATTCCACGAATTCCACGCTGGTCGTTACCTGGACCGAGGATGGGTCCGGTATAACCAACACCTCGCAAGCGGCGTTGGATGTTACCTATATCAATGTTCCCAGCAGCCTTTCTCTGCCGGCTTCGCTTTCGCTGACCCTGACTGCCGGCGATGCCAGCACCAACGGCATGGTTGCCGCCTCGTTTGTTGAGGGAACGCTTGCGATGGATGTTGAAGTGGTTTCGGCTGTAGCAACCAATGGGTTCAGCGCAGATCCGACCGGCTTTACGCTGGGCACGGGCAATGCCGCAACAAACATCACGGTCACCTTCACCGATCCCGGTGGGCTGGAACATACCGATGTTGTGAATTCCACCCTGACGGTCACCTGGACTGAAGCAGGATCCGGCGTAACCAACACTTCGGAAGTGGCGTTGGATGTCACCTATGATAATTCTGCGCAGCTTACTGCGCTGTGGACGATCGGAGTCGACTTCGGAGGAACTGCACCGGCAGATCCAGGCAACACCTGGAATCAACTTTCCGTTGGCGGCAATGAAACGACTCCGGGAATAACGAATACGGAGGTTGTGGTTCTTTCATCACCCGTTGATACCTTGAATAACCCGGTATCCGGCGTGGAATTCTCCGTATCGAACGCTACGGGCCAGATTGCGTGGGATTTCACAGGAGGGCTCGCCGGCGGCAACCCGGCTGAGACCATTATCACGAATGACACCGTATATGGCGATGGGCTCATTTCCAATGACAAGAGCGGGAGGGAGGTAGTCGCGAACTCCGACTTCTTTGTCTTCACGTTCACGGGGTTGGATGACAGCCTGAAATACGACCTGGTTGGCGGATGGGACCATAATAACGGTAACTTTAATACCGTCTGGAAGGCAGACGGGCAAAGCGTTACGATGTATCCGGAATATAAATCATACAAAACGCTTGAGTGGCTCAGCACCGACGGCAACGGCAATCTGGAAATCATTGTAACAGGTCAGGGAGGGGCAGCGCATATTGCGGTATCTGCTTTGACGCTGACTGCGATTTCAGTTGCACCGACAGAAATCGGTGATGTCTCCATGGAGATGATTCCGGGCAACATGGTTCTGTCCTGGGACGACGGTGGCACCTACAGCGTGGAAACCAATGCGAACCTCCTGTATGGAAGCTGGGGCACATTGCAGTCGGGCACATCGCCGATTACCAATGCCATCGGCAGCGAATCCCAACTGTTCTACCGGTTGCGCTACTAAATATTGCAGAGAGGGCCGCAAGGCCCTCCGTGTGGCGCGATCACGCCATATGACAGTTTTTTTAACTTCGGTATTTTGACGTTCAAATATGGGTAGGCGTAGGTTCTTCCTGCTTGAATACAAAAAAAGGATAATAAATGAAGAAAACGATAGGAATAATGTTGGGGCTGGGGCTTGCGGTTGCGGCCAATGCCGCGATCATTGAAGGTGATGTGATCTACGTTGATTTCGGTGCGAATGCCGCAGTCGGCAATTATAATCAGATCTACTCTGCCCAGATGAGTGTTGCCGACACGGTCCGCTTGTCGGACGGTGCAACTACCGGGGTGGGACTCGGCGTGACGGCGATCGGTTCTGTTGCAAGTCCTGTTGCGGACTTAAGTAGCCATTCAGCTGGTAATGCATTAAACACGACCGACGCAAATCTGTATGCCGATGGCATCGCAGCGAACGATACGACTGTCAACAATGATGACTCTATCACCATCACATTTACCGGTTTGGATACCTCTCTGACCTATGGCTTGGTTGGCGGGTTTTCGACGATAGCTTCCAAGGACCAGAACTTTGAAACCGTCTGGACGGTGGAGCAGGGGGATACGGATCCATCAGAGTTGTCTGATGCAACCATTGCTAGTGGTTATGTATCCTTCAGTGGCCTGGCCACCACAGATGGCACGTTGACTATCACACTGACCGATAATGCATATAAGCATGCTGCTGTCAGCCAGTTGTCGTTAACGGCTATTCCGGAACCGGCGACGCTGGGGCTGGTTGCCGCATTCGGTGGAGCGGTTCTGTTTATCCGCCGTCGGTTCATGCTGTAAGCGTTCGATTTTTTCGAAAGGGAAAGCCGCCTGTTTTATTATGGGGCGGCTTTTTTTTGTTAGGGGGGAGAAACGGCGCAGAGAATTATTCTACGTAGCACGGTGCTCTGCGCCGTGTTCTAGCGGAGAGAATCGTTGCCACGAGGGTTGAATATGAAAAAGTGGATTTGTTTGTTGTTGGGGTTCGGGGTGAGCGTTTTGTCCGTTCAGGCAGAAATTTCTGTGGGGCAGACCATCGGCATCGACTTTGGGTCAATCGCACCGGCGGCGGGACAGAACTTTAACAACTACTCAGATGTGACGATTGCGGACGGAGCCGTCGAATCATTTCCTGGTACCCTGATCGACACCGCCGGTAGCGATGTGACTGGAGTAGGTTTCAGCGTGTCGAACGCCACGGGGCAGGCTACGGGACGGGCCACTGCGAGTCCGGGTGTTGAGGGGGCCGGTTTGATGACGGACAGCACCGTCTACAGTGACTGGCTCATTTCAAATCAGTCGTCAGGATATACGCTCGATTCCGACGGCCATTTTGTATTTACCTTCACGGGCCTGGACGACAATCTGGCTTACGACCTCACAGGCGGGTTCGATAGTGATAATGCCAATTTCGATGCCATCTGGTCAGCGGATGGCCAAAGCTTCACCACGGTTCCGGCCGGCAGTGTCGGCTACGGAACCCTGAGCGGGCTCACGACCGACGGCAGCGGCAATCTGGAGATTAAGGTTGCCAGAAATACGCTGCACGTTACCGCCGCCGGTTTGACGCTGACCGCCGTCACGCCACCCTTGCCGTCGATGGAGTCGGGCGATGCGATTTGCGTGGACTTCGGCACAACGGTTCCAACCATTGGAAACTATAACGTCATCAACAGCGGGCTGCTTTCCCTTACAAACCTCATGCTCTTTTCGGACGGTTCTGCTGTCGGGGTTCATCTGGATGTGACGGCGACCAATCCGTTCGACAACGCCGGCAATGCTGCGTCGACCGCGGGGCTGATCAATATCAATACCACCGATGCGGATGTCTATGCGGACGGATTCCTGAGTGCCTATACTGCGGGGGCGGACAACGACATCATCACGCTGACCTTCACCGGCCTGGATGACAATCTATATTACGACCTTTCCGGAGCGCTGGCCCGCAGCTCGAGCCCTGATAACTTTTCGACGACGTGGTCCGTTGTCGGCGCATCCTCCCAGATCTCCGCCGGCACGGCCGCAAACGGGCATGTTGAGTTTAAGAGCCTGATGTCCTCCGGCGGAACGCTGGTTGTGACCCTCACAGACAATGTCCGCCAGTCCGGTCTGGCCCAGCTGGTGCTCGTGGCCACGGATATTCCGCCGGTGAGTGAGCTTCCGCTTGCACCCGAACTTCCCGACGGCGTAACCGTCTATTTTTCCCCGACGACGACCGATGCCGTTGTCGTGACGGCGGATCTCGACGCCGTGACCCTCGGCGGCAGCTGGGATGCCTCGTTGTCCGGCACGAGCCAGTTTTCTGCAAACAACGCAGACGGCTTTCGCTACGCGATGGACGGGGCGTCGGTTCAGGGCGACTATATGGAGCTGATTCTCGATCAGGGCCTCGATTTTTTCACAACCGACGTTGCGATCAATTTTGAGATGCTGGCCACGCGGGCTTCATCCGCCGACGATAAACACACCACGCTGATCGGGTTTGACGGCACCAACGAAATCTTTCGCCTAAAATATGTTTCGCATTCCACACTTGCCCAGGACCTGATTACGGTGACCACAGGAGACGGCGACGAGTCGATGGGCTTTACGCCCTTAAAACACATCGGCCCGACCCTGACTCCTTCGGGGCTGCAGGACTTCCGTATCATCCTTTCCGGCGGGCAGGTGAGCTTCAACGGTTCCAGTCTGACCGCGCAGGATGGTCCGGTCCTTAACTCCGCACAGACCCTGACCTCGCTGCGCTGGGAGATCACCGGAAGCAACACCGAATATCAGGGCTTCTGGCTCGATGACATCCGCATCTGGGACGGGCTGCCGGATGCCCCGCGTGCCGCGACCGACCGGCCGAACGTTATTTTTGTTCTGATGGACGATATGGGCTACAGCGATATCAGCTGCTACGGCGCAATCAAGCTGGATACTCCCAATCTGGATTCCCTGGCGTCGGACGGGTTGCAGTTTACGACGTTCCTTTCGGCTGCCAATGTCTGTTCGCCTTCGCGGGCCGCATTTTTGACCGGGGCCTATCCCTCGCGCTGCGGGATTCCCATGGCGGTCAACGAACCGTTGCAGAACCACTGGTTCCTCGGACTCGATCCGGATGAGATCACCATCGCTGAGCAGTGCAGAACGCGCGGCTATAAAACATATATGGTGGGCAAATGGCACCTGGGCACGGAGGATGTGTTTCTTCCCTTTAACCAGGGCTTTGATCGGTGGCTTGGAACGTGGGGCAATGGAGGGGCGCTCTATGACGACAACGAGGTCATCTATTCGACGTTCCCGCAAGCGATCCTGACCGGCCTGTACACCCGGCGCCTTCGGGAGCATATTCGCGATGCGAAAGATCAGCCGTTTTTTATCTACTACGCTCACAACTATCCGCACACCCCGTACACCGAGGGGAATGCCTTTGACGGATCCACCGGCAGCGGGACGAGGTCCGATGTCATCAAGGAAGTGGACTGGAGCATCGGGCAGATGGTGGCCGAACTGGAGGCGCAGGGCATTCTGGATAACACGATGATTGTCTTTTCGTCCGATAACGGCGCGGTGCCGCCGTCCAGCTATGGCAATGCGCCGTTCCGGGGTTCTAAATATGTTACCTGGGAGGGCGGGCACCGAGTGCCGTTTATCGTTTACTGGAAAGGTCAGATCCAAACGCCCGGTGAGCTGGACGATCCGCAGGTCTGGGCCATGGATCTGTTCCCGACCGTGAGCGAGCTCGTAGGGGCCGACGTTCCGGACGACCGGGTCTATGACGGCACCAGCCTGGTACCGCTTTTTTCTAACGGGGCAATCGACCGCGCCGCGGATGAACCGTTCTATTACTACACCGGCGACAATCTGCAGTGCGTGCGTTCCGGAGATTGGAAACTGCATATTCCCCGCACCGAATATCAACTGCCCTGGTGGGATCAGATCAAGCCGCCGCCGTCGATCTATCAGCTGTACGACTTAGCGAATGATGTGCATGAGGACACGGATGTGTCGTCTGCGAATCCGGATATTGTGGCGGCGTTGAGTAACCTGGCCGCAAACATCATCCTCGAACTCGGGAATCCGGATCCGGACACCGGGGTCATGGTTTGGGGCAGCGGCCAGCGCGGAACCGGCACGCTCTTTCCCGAAGTGACGACCATCGTCAATCATGAGTCTGACTACAGCTACGTATATGACTGGAATACGCTCTCCGCTGCCGAAAAGGGGCGGGGTGCAACACGCGAAGGGATGGACGGCGTCATCGATGCCGCCAATGAATATATTGACGCATCCGGTTTCCCCTATGGTTGGCAGTATCTGGAATCCACAGCCCCCGCCGGCGGGGTCGAAGTGGCCATGACCTCCGGTTCAACGGTCGGAACGCAGGGCAATACCGGCTTTGCCGGAACAGCTTCCGCCGCGCTGATCGGAAGCGCCTCGACGGGAACGTTCGCCATCGACGCGGCCAATACCGCCAATGGCGGTGTCGCGGGGACGGATCTTCTGATCGTTCCCGATGACTATGTCATCGTCCGCTATACCATCGATGAATACGATGTCTGCCTTGGGAAAACCCGCGCAACCATCAGCGGCAGCTTCCGCGACCTGGTCGGCGGAACGTCGGACGATTCCGTGACCGCCCAGATCTTCGTCAACGACACCGAGCTGTTCTCGGCCACGGGCGCGAACGGACAGCTCACGAAGGTGAACGGAACATTTAATCTAAGCGATGTCGCCGTGGTCGCAGGCGACACCATAAGCTTTGTGATCGGCAGTAATGGAGACAGCTCCGGCGACGAGGTGGCCCTGACAGCCGCATTCGAGTTCATGGTCAGCACGGACCCAGCGGATCAGGTGGCCGTCCTCGACTCTGGGGTCGTTTTTTTCGCCGGGCTCGCCGCGCTGCAGTTCAGCGGCACACCCGGCCAGGGCTACCGTATCGAATGGACAGCTGACCTCAACGTTTCCAATGATTGGAAAACGGTCGATCAGTTACCCTTCCTACCGACCACGCCATACAGTGTGTATGTTGCTGCCGCTGAAGATCAGGGCTTCTGGCGGATCAAGCTGGATGAATGATGGTTTGAACCACACCATCCTGCCCGAGCGGAAGGAATTGCCGCGAATAAACACGGATGCTGAAACAGCAAGAGTTAATTCATCTGCGACTCATGGTGCTTCGAGCTGGAAACCGATCTGAACCTGCTGAAGCGAACTAATCCCTCGCAGAGGCGCAGAGTACGCGGAGACTTAATTATCTGCTCTGCGATCTCTGCACCTTTGCGAGGAATATACCGATTGCAAAGTGAATAGAGCATCATGCGGATGAATGCTGTAGCTGTCTGTTATCAGTGTCTATCTGTGTTCATCTGTGGTTCATACCCTTCAGTTGTTGCGAGGGAAGAGGCCGACTTTGTAGGCCTTGGAGATGGCAGCTGCGGCGTTGGGCACCTGAAGCTTTTCGTAGATGCGGCGCATGTAGTTGTCTACGGTGTGGGTGCTGATATCGAGCCGTGCAGCGATTTCTTTTTTAACCAACCCTTCGCCGAGTAGGGTCAGGACGCTGAGTTCCCGTTCCGAAAGCGTGTTGTCTGTATTCCGCGGCTCGTCGCATAGGATGTTCAGCATATAGCGGGCAACCTTCGGATCGATCGGGGCGCCGCCCTTCAAGACGGTCCGGATTCCGGCGATCAACTGGTCGCCGGTAGAGGCTTTCAGCAGATAGCCGGAGGCACCGGCACTGATGGCCGCGAGCACATCCGATTCACGGTCGGACTGAGTCAGGACAATAATGGGAGTTTTCGGGGACAGTTTTTTTAACAAGGGCAGGGCTTCGATTCCGTTCAGCCCCGGCAGGTTAAGGTCCAGCAGCATGATGTCCGGGATATTGTCCGGTAGGTCCTGTTCCAGAAAGTGCAGCCCCTGGTCGGCCGTGCCGAACTGGTGGGCGAGCACGATGTCCTCCGTTGTGCTGAGCACCAGTTCAACACTTTCGCGGTATTCGGGGTGGTCTTCCACCAGCATGACGTTGATTTTTCGTTTCATAGGGATCCTTGTGTCGAGTGTCGGGGGTCGTGTGTCGAGTGTCGGGGGTCGTGTGTCGAGTGTCGGGGATGGATTAATGCCGAGAGCGGGTATCGTTGTTTGCTCTGAGAGTGTTGATTGTTTTTGTGAGCCGGGCGATAATTCTGTCTGCTAGTTGCACTCGCATCTCAATACATTCAGCGGAAAGCCAGTGTTTGAGGCGTTTGTAGCGCCCATGGGTTTCCCGAGCTGAGCCACGGGCAATATCTAGAAAACGGATATATTCGGTTCGACTAAGCCGTCCAAAGCCCTCCTCGATATTTGCACAAATCGAGTCAGCACTTCCTACCTGCTGCCCAATCAAACGATAGCATCGAGGATCTTTTTTCAGAATACCCATATCTTCCACGACGCAGACAAATAGTTGTACTGCGTCCTGGTAAGGCCCGAAATCTTCAACGCGATTACGACTCATTTGATGCCTCCTGATCTGTTTTTTCCGACCCGCGACACTCGACCCGCGACGCCCGCCGTGCGGCGGCGTAGCCGCAGGGTGATGCACGTTCCGCCTGCTGCAGGGGTTTCGGCGGTGAGCTTGGCGCGGAGCAGGCGTGCGCGCCGCTTCAGGGAAGGTGGCACTTGTCCGTTGAGGCCTTTCCCGTTGTCGCAGATGGTGAGAAGCGTTTCTTTTGGTCCACCAGCGAGCCGTGTGCTGATCTCGCTGGCCCCGGAGTGCCGGCAAATGTTGACCAGGCTTTCCTTGTAAAACAGGAAGAGGTCGATGCGCGTGCGGGGTGGGAGCTGCTCCAGATACGATTCGTCCTCGATCGTGAAATCGTGCTGCAGGTTGGTGGTGATGCGTTGGGCGGCCCGCTTCATATCGGTGGTAAGTCCGATGTAGAGGTCGTCGGCTTCCAGCAGATTGGTGCAGTGACGCACGGCGGTTCCGGTGCGTTCGGTCAGATCCCTGATCCGGCGGCTGAGTGTCTGCCACTGTTCGCTGGATTCGGCGTTCTGTGCGACATCGCTGATCAGCCCGATGGAGTGGAGATTGGCGCCGAGTTCATCGTGCAGATCGGCAGCAAAGCGCTGTTTCACTTTGGCCACATGCCGCATGCGAAGTATTCGATCGATAAGGATGGTTAAAACAGTGGCGACGGCCAGCACCCCGGCCGTCCAATACATGATTAAAAGGTTTCGTTTCTGGCGGGTATAGCGCGAGTTGAGCTCCGACATGAGGAGCGGGCGCTCCCGTTCCAGATCGTGGCGCCGGGCCAGCTGTTTCATCCATTCCCTTATGGGAAGAATTATCCCGAAATTGTTGCTTCCGTCCGTAATGGATTTCGTATGGCGGTTGCTTATGCCCTTCAGGGGAAACGTGACCTTCTTTCCCAATGCGACGTTCCGACCATTGGAAATGATCTCGAGTTCGGAAAAGTTGACATACCGGTTTTCATTGTCGGGAACCTTATAGGGATCCGGCACAGAAAAGCGGATGTAGCGGCATCGGGTTACAGGCACGCCTTGTACAAGAATCGGGCCGGCGTCATAAATCGAGCTGAGGTGGTAGTCCAGCAGGGTGACAGCATCGGAAAAATCAGCCTCGTTGGCGCCTTCCACAACCAGGTGCCGCGGGAGCCCGTATTCAACCTTTTTGGGGAGCGGGATATGCTGCCTGACATCGGCAGCGCTATGGTAACGGATTTCGTCCACCGAAAAGCTCTCCCCCAGATCGAGAATGAACCGAAAGTTTCGTTTGGCCGGGAAGCGGGCCAGATAGGTGCGGCTTTTTTTTCCCTGGGCGGAATCCATCAGGAAGGGGGTGGACCCGTCGGTAAGCGCTTGTGCGGAGATCGCCTCACCACCCCAGTTCTGGGGCGAAGATGAAACACGGACGGGTTTGTTCCGCGCAACATTGCGGTCGCCGCTGAAGAGCATGATTTCTGATAAACCAAAGGTAAACTGATTGTCGATGTCAGATACAGACATTTGCGTTGATTGAACCCGCACCCACGCGACAGGCGTTGGCGGAATGGGAAATACCAGCGGCGCAACGCGCGGCAGGAGGGCCTCTTCAGGACCGAAACGCGCAATTACTTTTCCCTCGGTGTCTTCTTCCGCTCCGGCTATCACCTCGAACGCCACGGGAAAACCGGATGCCTGTGGGCCCGTATCGGCGTAGTTCCACAGAATCGGAACCAGTACGATCTGGTCAATGGATGTGTTTTCCGGAAGACGGATTTCTGCCCATTCAGAATGATCAGGCGTTTTCCATCCCCTCGAACTCCATCCAATACTGCCGGCGGTGCGGCGCGGGGTAAACCGGGCGAGCCGCCCGAGCTCGGCATCGAGCGAAGACAGCCGCTCTTCGAGCTGCGTCAGGGTGGGGGGAGAGGGTGTCGAGGGTCGGGTGTCGGGTGTCGGGTCTGTCCCGGCGTGGCAGAACGCCGTCAGCAGGCAGAAAGCAAGGGGTTTTGCAAAAGGGTACATTCAGATTGTTTAGGCTGTCGCATCCCGATGTGCAACCTATTTCCTTATCACTTCTTCCTGGAGTCGCGGGTTAAATCCAGCCTTTGCGGAGGGCGGTGGCGACGGCGGCGGCGACGTTTTGCACCTGCAGCTTGTTGTAGATGCGGCGCATGCGTTTATCGATGGCATGCAACGAAAGTCCAAGCTGATTGGCGATCTCTTTTTTGACATAGCCCTCGCTGAGCATCTGCAGCACTTCGACTTCTCTGGCGGTGAGCAGGTTGTCGTCCTCTTCGGGCGCTTCGGGCTGGATACGCCGGATGAGCTGCAGGGCGATATGGGCCAGTTTGGGGTCGATGCTCGCTCCGCCTTCCCAGACTTCCTGGATGCTGTTGAAGATTTCCTTGCGGGTGGCGGTTTTGAGCAGGTAGCCGGAGGCGCCGCGGGTAATGGCCTGGAGCACATGCCCCTCCCGGTCGGACTGGGTCAGGATAATGATGCGGCATTGCGGAGCCAGCTGAAGGAGCCTCGGTATGGCATCGAGCCCGTGCGTGCCGGGCATTTCGAGATCGAGCAGGATGATGTCCGGTTGGATGGTTTCATCTTCCAATAGTCGGAAGGCTTCATCGCCGGAGGATGCTTCGGCCACGGACTCGTATTTTTTTGTTTTATTCAGCGCCGAGGCGATGGCGTGGCGGAAAATGGCATTGTCTTCCACCACCATGATGCGGCTTGGGGTTGCGCTCATAGTTTTTTCTCCAGGGTAATGGCCGTTCCGCCGCCGGGCGGTGTGGATAGGTTTAGTTTGGCCTTCAGTTTCTGGGCCCGCATCGCCAGATGGGTTGGCTGGCGGCCGCCTGTGTTGCCTAGTCCCTTTCCATCATCTGAAATGGTGAGAGTCAACCGTTGAGCGGCAAGTTGAAGACGGATTGATACTTCCGATGCATTGGCATGTTTCACGATGTTGGTCAACGCCTCCTTGAAGAACAGCAGTAAATGCCATTTTTCTTTCGGTGCGAGTTTGGCGATATGTTTTTCGCCTTCGATGTCAAACTTGGAGACATGCTCCGCAAGCATGAGTTTCGCCATCTCCTGCATTTTTTCGAGCAGTTCACCGGTGACGCCGCGGGACTCAAGAAAACGAACCAGAGAACGTGTATTATTGGCGCTGGTACGCGAGATGTCGGCGATGGCCGAAAGCTGGGGGATGTGGGTTTCGGGCATGTCTTCTTCGTGGGCGAGTTCGTCGCTCATGAGGGCGATGCCGCTGAAGGTTCCGCCGATTTCGTCGTGGAGGTCGGCGGCGAGGTTTTCGCGCAGGCGATAGATTTGGCGCAATCGGGTCAGCCGCTGCAGGAGGACCAGAACAACAGAGAACAGAAAGATGAGGGTTATGCTCCAGCCCAGATTCCGGATGATGCGGGATTGCCGGATATAGCGGTGCTGCAGTTCGGCCTGCAGGGCTTCCAGCTTCACCTCCAGGCGGTTGCGTTCGGACAGGTCGGTCAGCCATTCGCGTATCGGCAGCGTGCGGCCGATAGAGGACATGCCGTCCACCAGCTTGGCCGGAACGAACCGGGAAGCTTCGTGTTTGTACGAGAGCGAAATCTTGGCCCCGCGCGAAACGACCGCGCCTTCCGCGATGACTTCGATTTCCGCAAACGCAAAGATGGAGCCTTCGGACTGGGGATGGGGCGGCAGCTTGGTCGCGGTGATCCGTACATAACGGCCCGATGCGTTGTTTGCCGCAAAACAGGCCAGCCGGTGGCCGGGCGAGGGATAGTCTTTTGCGCTGGAGTTGAAAATGACGGTGGGCGAGGAAAAGGCCGCATCGTTGGAGACCTCGATCCTGAACTGCCGGGGAAATCCCAGCGCGGTTTTGTGGAACACAGCAAAGTTGTCCCCGACATGAACCGGGTACAGGTGAATTTCATCCAACGGGTATTCCCGGCCCAGATCGAGTGTAATGGATGCGGGGAAGCGGCTTTCGGGGGGAACATGTATCCGGCAGTAGCTTCCATCGGTGAATTCGCGGCTGCAGGGCTGGGAAAACGGCATGTAGCCATCGGTTAAATATTCCCTGCCCCAAAGGGGGCGGTGTTCTGTGCTGCTGGCCCCTGTGACGGGTTTGCCTAGTGCCAGGTTTCGGTTGCCGTCGAAAACCAGCACTTCACTGACTGAAAACACGTTTAGAGGCGCCTCGCGGAAGTTCGGCAGGCCATGGGCAATGATCCTGATCTGGCGGGCAGAGGTGCCCGGACAGTCGATGATGACCGGGCTTTGGTTGGGGAGCGGCTCAATCGGGGCGGTGGCGGAGTCGAACAGCAATTGGCCGGTTTTATCTTTGGCGTCGGCATAGGTTCGGACCTGCAACCGGTCTGGAAAGCCATAGTTCGTGGATTCCTTGCTTTCACTGATCTGTACAGACGGGATCAGCATAATGGTATCGAAGGTCCGCGTTTCCAGAAGATCAACCGCCAGCCAGGCACCGTCTCCTTTGCGCGTCGCCTCGAAACCCAGCGTGCCGCCGGATTCCCGGATCAGGCGCAAGGGCAGCTCATCAAGCCGGATCCGGGTGGTTTCGATCTCTTCTTTGAGATCGGCATAGGGGTTCGGTTGCCCCGTGCCTTGGGCGTGTGTGGAGGATAGCAGTACCGCCAGCAAAAATAGGATGCGACGCAGATTCATGGCAACATCGAAGCATAGTGCACGATCATTACGCAAGCAGATTGGTTCCCGAGGGGGGCGCGATTGCGTACCTATGCATATTGAAGGTTTTATGAGACGATTTGACCTTTGAAGCCATAGTCTGACCGGCGGGAGTGCAATCGCAATCAGGTTGTCGTCCAGGGGGCAATTGAAACGAAACAGGAATAAGGAGAGTGGAATGAGTGGTAAAATCAAATTAGTCATGGCGGCCTTGGTGATGGCGGCGGGAGCCGCGCAGGCTGCGAATATAAGTTACACCGGCACAGTTTCTACCGCCGAAAGCATTGCGGGCGTGGATAGGCTGTTGCAGAGGGACGGTAAGACAGCCACCATCACGACCGGGGGCTCTATAACGATAACAACCTCTGATCCCTCAAAGGGTTCCTTGGTCGGGCAGGTCTCTGCTGGAGAAATCATCATCGACGGGGGTGCTTTCGACGTTAACAGCTCGGCTAATTTTATCATAGGGAATGGCACTAACGGGGATGGTATAATTGATCTGCGTGCCGGCACTCTGACGTTGACTACAACTGGTGCTTTCGCCATCGGGCGTGATGCAGGGACTGGAGTGATTACCATCCGTGGTGGCGTGGCTACTTTAGATCAACCGATTTTCGACACGCATGCCACTAGAGCTGGGTTCGGGACGATCGATTTTGCCGACAAGATCGGTGGCGGAACCAGCGATGGCACCCTCACGATCACCGGGGCGAATTATGCGTATTATGAATCGCTCTACACGGGGGACGATCTGACGTACAATGGGGATAACAGTACTTATTCGTTCAGCGAGGTGTTCTCTGTAAGCGGCGAAACCCTCAGCGCGCTCGCGCCGCCGTCGACCGTGGCCTCGATCTCGCCTTCCACGACCTCCGGCTATGCCCCGCTCGAAGTTATTTTTGATGGATCCAGCAGTATTTCCTCAGGCATCATCACCAACTATTTCTGGGACTTTGGCGATGGTAATACGGATAGCGGAGTGCTGGTTACCAACACCTATGCGGCCACCAACATCTATACCGCTTGGCTGACGGTGATGGATGACCTGGGGAACACCGCCAGCAATTCCGTGGAGATTACGGCTGAACTCAAACCGCTGGAGCTCGTGGCATCGGCAACACCCATCGAAGGGGAAGTGCCGCTGGATGTGGTTTATGATGCTTCGGGAAGTTCAGCATCGGGTACCGGCACCATTTCCAGTGTTTCATGGACATTCGGCGATGGAAACTCGGACAACGGCGCCATCGTTTCAAATACCTATATAGTGGTCGGTACCTACACATCCGAAGTGGTGGTGGTAGACTCCAACGGATTCAGTGCAACAAACACATTTGTGATCGACGTGTACCCGGTGCGGCTTGTGGACTTTACTACCCAGAAATCGGGGACGACGGCCTCGGATGCTTTTCCGGCTTCGTTTACGCCTTATAGTACCAACGACCTGGCCAATACCAACCAGGCCTCGTTCCTGAGCATTGATGACAACAATGGAGGCATTGTCGTCGCTCAGGTGGCCAATATCAACGATGGTGCCACTGGGACCTCTGCAAACGACGGCAATCAGGTTGCGCTGGAAGCGGAAGACTCGTTCACCATCACGTTCGATACATCCGTTAATACGTTCGGTTATGATATCACCAACATTAACACCTATGCGGCCTGGGAAACCGGAGGCGGCGGTCGTGCCAATCAGGGGTATGACGTTACCGTAACCTACGTGGACAATAGCACGGAGCTTGTCAGCAGCGGGACCTACGAGCCAAACACCTCGCCGGTCAATTCGTGGACGGCCGTCTATATGACGCCCAAGGCCGGCAACGACGTGATTGCCAGCGGAGTCAAGGCCATCACCTTCAGCAACTTCGATGAATATGCCGATGGGGCAACCCCGACTGATGTGATTACCTACCGCGAGTTTGATGTACTCGGAACGCCTACGGCGCCTACAGAGATCGGCGAGGTCACCTTCGACGTGCTTCCCGGCGGCCTGGGCGTGTTGAGCTGGGAAAACGGGACAACCTGCGATGTATGGACCAATGCGAGCCTCGTATATCCGAACTGGGGCATTGCTGCTGCCGGTGTGGATTCTCCGGTCACCAATGCCATTGGCAGTGAACCCGTGCTGTTCATTGAGCTGCGTATTGAACCCTGACATTCACTTTAGGGGAGGCGGGGCCTCCCCTTGGAAAAAAACAAAAAGGAAAATAGAATGAAAAAAATACTATGTGTATTAAGCGCAGGTTTGTTGGCGGCGGGAGCCGCGCAGGCGGCGAATATTACTTACGCCGACGGCGCCATCATCAATGATGCCCAAACCATTGGGGGCGCGGATAGGCTACTGCAGAATGCCGCCGCGACAGTCACCATCACGACCGGGGGCTCTTTAGCGATAACCACCACCACGACCACAGCGGGTTCCTTGGTAGGGCAGCTCGCTGCGGTCGAATTCATCATCGATGGAGGTGCTTTCAATGTTAATTCGTCCGCCAATTTTATCCTGGGGAATGGTACGGGCGGGGATGGAACGATTGATCTGCGTGACGGTACGCTGTCGTTAACAACGTCTGGGGATATCGCCCTCGCACGTGATGGCTCGACGGGAGTGATTACCATTCGTGGTGGTACGGCTGCTTTAGATCAACCGTTTTTCGATACGTATTTCCCAGCGGATCCGGGGGCCGGGTCGATAGATTTTGCCGACAAGATCGGTGGCGGGGCCAGCGATGGAACGCTTACGATCGCCGGTGCAGACTTGGCATATTATCAAGGGCTTTATTCGGGTGATGATCTGACGTATAACGGGGACAATAGTGCAGCTTTCAATACTGTATTTTCTGTAACCGGATCAACCCTCAGTGTCATCCCGGAACCGGCCACGCTGGGACTGGTTGTTGCATTCGGCGGTGGAATCATGTTCATCCGTCGTCGCTTTATGATCTAATTGATAGTGTACCATCAGTACGAATAAAGCGCCCCGTTGCGGGCGCTTTATTTTTCGATTTATCCCTAGGCCGGTTGACTGCCGAAAGGGATAGGCGGATAATATGAGGAAATGAAATGAAGAACTTAATAGGAATCGTAGGGTTGATTTCAGTGCTTTCAGTCGGAGTGCAGGCTGCTAATATCAGTTTCTCCGACACGATCAGTGATACCCAAAGCATTGGGACTGGGGATCGGCTGCTGCAGAGGGACGGTAATACAGCCACCATCACGACCGGGGGCTCTTTAACGCTAGAAAGCGGGAGCACCGGTGCCTTCGTTGGGCAGGTCTCTGTCGGAGGGGTTATCATCGATGGGGGGGATTTAAACTATTACTCGACGACAGGAAATTTTCTCATAGGGAATGGCACGGGCGGGAATGGCACGGTTGATCTGCGTGCCGGCACGCTGACTCTGAATTCGGGTGGTGCTTTAGCCATCGGGCGTGATGCAGGGACTGGAGTGCTTACCATCCGTGGCGGCGTGGCTGATTTAAATTCACAACCGGTTTTCGATATTCATGATCCTGCTGACCCGGGGGCCGGGTCGATCGATTTTGCCGACAAGATCGGTGGCGGAGCCAGCGACGGCACCCTCACGATCGCCGGGGCGGATTATGCGTATTATGAATCGCTCTACACGGGGGATGATCTTACGTATAACGGGGATAATAGCACGTATTCGTTCAGCGAGGTGTTCTCGGTAAGCAATGAAACCCTCAGCGTACTCCCGGCGGCAACCGTGGCCGTTATCACGCCTTCCACGACCTCCGGCTATGCCCCGCTCGACGTTGTTTTTGATGGATCCGGCAGTACGGCCGACGGAACCATTACCAACTATTTCTGGGACTTTGGCGATGGCGATACGGCTGCTGGCGTACGAGTCACCAATACTTATACGACCGTCACTAACTACACAGCATGGCTGACGGTGATGGATGATCTGGGCCATGCCGCCAGCAATTCCGTGTCGATAAAAATCTGGAGCGACTCGGTTGTTTACGGAGACATGTTTGACAATGATGGTCTGTCGGCAAATACCGGTGTGGGTGGAGGCCTTTCGGTAACAGCGGCCAACTTGGCCTCTTGGGGCGATGGGGGTGAGCTCGCTTTTTCTCCCGACACGGGGGCCGCCAATGAACGGGCCGTTGTTTCTTCCCTGAACTCGTTTAACCTGCCGTTCGGTTTTGAATTAACCGTGACCTATTCGGTCGGTGATATCACAACCGATACGGGGGGCAATCGATTCTCATTCGGGCTGATGAATGCGGTCGGCCTGGCCGCCATCAATACGGACCCGTTTGCTCTCGATAACGGGACGCGTCCAGATGATTACCAGGCGATCGGGGTGAATGTGACGGCAGAAGACTCGCTGCAGGGACTGGTTTTGAACGAACGTAGCGATGGGGGCACCATTGCAGTAGGCCTGATTGGGGGGCAGTCCGGCTTCACCAGCTCGACCACGGCGGAGAATATTGTGACACTCACAGTTGACGCCGCAGGGAACTATGACCTTGTGTTGAACGGCAGCTCGGTCGGCTCAGGAGCGAGCGGCCTGGATTTGAGAAGCGCGTTCTATTTTGCGGCTTTTTCCCAGGACGATTTGGCAAGCCCCTCTATTACTTCGGTATCGCTGTCTGACCTTAGCGATCCAGATGCGGCTCCCGTTGCCTATCCACAGGATGTCGGAACGTGGGAGAACAATCCGGTGGAGATCACGCTGGCCGGCATCGACTCGGAAGGCAGCAACCTGACCTATAGCGTGGAATCTTTTCCCACCAACGGGTCGCTTGCTGGCGCAACGAATGTATGGGTCTATACCCCGACGGATGGCTATCTGGGCACGGATCAGTTTACGTTTACCGTTCATAATGGGGAGATCAACAGCGCCCCGGCCACGGTGTCGATTAATGTAAGCTACGACGAGCTCTTTGAGGGGCCGGAATATGAAGATGCTTTTACCAATCCCGAGGACGACCCGGAGCTTCCGAATGTCCTGCTGATCGGCGATTCGATTTCGAATGCTTACACGGTGCAGGTTCGCAAAAGCCTGGCGGGAAGGGCGGATGTTTTTCGGATTCCCAGTAATGGGAAGGATACCTGGTTCGGTCTGGATAATCTGGACAGCTGGTTGGCAATGACCCCCGGCCAATGGGACCTGATTCACTTTAACTGGGGCTTGTGGGATCTCTGCTACCGCAATCCTGAATCGACCAATCAGGGATACCGGGACAAAGTGAATGGAACGCTCACTACGACTACGGCAGAATATGCGGACAACATGGAACAGATTGTGGCGCGTATGAAGCAGACGGGGGCCACGCTGATGTGGCGCACCACGACGCCGGTTCCGGAGGGTGAACTGGGACGGATCGAGGGCGATGACCTCATCTACAACGCCATTGCCGAGTCCATCATGACGACGAATGGCGTGTTGATCGATGACCTGCATTCGTATGCTCTTTTAGGATTACCCGAGATACAGGTGGCCTATGGGGACGTTCATTTTACGTCCGACGGATCCATTTTCCTGGGGAAACGGGTGGCCTTCGCGATTGAGGCCGCGCTTTTTGGAGCAACGATTGACGGTGTTGGAGCGGAGGTTTCATCGGACGCAACGGACATGGTGTTGAACTGGCAGGCTCAACCCGGAGCACCCTACGGCGTGATGGCGACTACGAATCTCGTGGATGGCCCATGGATCGACGTCACCAACGGGATTACTGCTGAAGATCTGGTTTCCGTAACGAATACGGTGTCCGGAGAACAGCAATTCTTCCGGGTTTACATCGAATATTAGGCTGGTCACCACAAGCTGGGACGATGTGGAGTGGGATCCGACCGGAAAAGATAAGGAAATGAAATGAAGAATTTAATAGGAATCGCAGGGTTGATTTCAGTCCTTTCCGTCGGCGTGCAGGCTGCTGATATCAGTTATTCCGGCTCAGTCACTACGGCTGAAATCATAGGGGCTGGGGACAGGCTACTGCAGCGGGACGGAAATACAGCCACGATCACAGCCGGGGGCTCTGTAACGATAACAAGCGCGAGCACAGCGGGTTCCCTGCTCGGTCAGCTCTCGACGGGAGCAATGATCATCGATGGAGGCGATTTGAACGTTTCCGCGTCAGCCAATTTTATCATTGGAAATGGCACGGGCGGGAATGGCTCGATAGATCTGCGTGACGGTTCGCTGACGCTGGCTCCGACGGGTGATCTCATCATCGGGCGTGATGCAGGCACTGGAGTGATTACCATCCGTGGGGGCGTGGCTGTTTTAAATCAAAAACCAACTTTTGACACACATGATCCAGCTGATCCGGGGTTTGGATCAATCGATTTTGCCGACAAAATCGGTGGCGGAACCAGCGACGGCATCCTCACGATCGCCGGGGCGAATGCTGTGTATTATGAAACGCTCTACACGGGAGACGATCTGACCTATAACGGGGATAACAGTATCTATTCGTTCTACGAGGTGTTCTCGGTCAGCAATGAAACCCTCAGCGTGCTCCCGGCAGAGGGAGCCGGGTCCGGCAATGAGGATTCAAGCAGACCTAATGTGATCATGATTTATTATGATGACATGGGCTACAGCGATATGGGGGCGTACGCTTCGGTGGGTTCTTCGCTCACGCCCAAACTGGATGCGTTTGCAGCAGGTGCGATGCGGTTTACGGCGGGCCATTCAGCCGATGCAGTGTGCACGCCGTCGCGTTATGCCCTGATGACAGGACGCTATGCCTGGCGCACGTCGTTGAAAACCAGTGTAAATGGAGGATATACGCCATCGCTGATTGAAGATGACCGTTTCACGTTTGCAAAAATGTTCAGGTCATTCGGCTATAAAACGGCGATGGTGGGGAAATGGCACATCGGCATGCAGTTCTATAATCCATCCGGTAATCCGATTGGCGATCTGGGAAACAACTCAAACGTGTTGGATGGTAACAACACGACCATCACCGGTGATTCGATCGATTTTTCGCATGCGGTATCAAGCACTCCATACCACAACGGGTTTGATTACTATTTTGGAACGCCGGCTTCGCTGGATATGCCACCTTATGTCTGGCTGGAAAATGATACTGTATTGTTTAAGGGCGGGTTGGTGACCAACGGCGTGGTCGATTTCTCCCAGGCGCGCCCGGCAACCAATGCCGATCTGTTGGAGGGCGAGCCCATTGACGCAGTCAATAATGTGCGGGACGGGGTGTATGACCCGAACTTTATCGTCTCGGACTATCTGCAGGTTCAGGCGGCCAAGGTGGCAGATCTCATTGAGGCCAGGGCGAATGATGGCGCGCCCTTCTTTATCTATGTGCCCATGCCGGCGCCTCACAGACCCTGGGCGGTGGATGCGGACTTTGCAGGCAGCACGCCCTACAGTTATGGAGACTATCTCGCCCAGACGGATCATTACACAGGCCTGATTCTCGATGCACTGGCCGATCCGGACGGCAACCCGTTGACGGACGACAGCATGGTGAGCAATACGGTGGTCTTTATTTCAAGTGATAATGGTCCAGAAAAGATCGCCCAAACCGCAAACCTGTCGGCCGGATATGACGGGAATGGTTCATTCCGTGGGCTGAAGCGCGATAATTGGGAGGGGGGCACCCGGGTTCCCTTTTTGGTTCGGTGGCCGGGAGTGGTCGAGCCCGGTACCACCGACCATGCCTGCTGGCAGGGGGATTTCTTTGCTTCGATAGCGGAATACCTGCGGTATGATTTCTCCCCGGACGAAGCCCCGGATGCCGAGAGCTTTCTGCCGATCCTTTTGGGGGAAGAGATGCCGACAGCCCGGCGCGAAGGATTTATTCAGCATTCCATGAACGGACAGCTGGCCATTGTGGATAAAAACGGAGAATGGAAGCTGCTCGACGGTACGGGTAGCGGCGGTTATGCCGAGACGTACGATGCCGATAATGTTTTGGTCAGCGGAGTGGGCGGAACGGTCTTCGGAACCCCGCGTCAGCTGTTCAATTTGCTGAACGATCCCGGAGAGCGCACCAACCTTCTTACGGTGGCATCACCCACGCAGGACGCGCTGGATAAGGAAGCGGAACTCTATGCCCTGTTGAATGAGTTTCGTGGAAACACGTCCTATGGAACGGATGGCGATAGCAATGTGCCGCCGTTTGACAGCGACCGGGACGGTATGGCCAACTATTATGAAAAGCTGTATGACGATCTCGATCTGGATGATCCAACGGATGCAGACGATGACCTCGAGCCGGACGGTTTAACGAATCTGGAAGAATACGAGGCGGGAACCAGCCCGGTCGATCCGGATTCCGACGGGGATCGGTTGGGGGACTACCAAGAGGTGCGTACCTATGGAACGCTTCCGATGGATCAACATTCCGATGCGGATCTCCTGCCCGACGGCGATGAGGTTCTGATTTGGGGCACCGATCCGCTAAGCGCGGACACGGACTTGGACGGTGCAAGCGATGACTATGAACTCTCGGTATTTACCAACCCTAACAACTCGGAATCGGTTCCCGGTTCCGGTAGCGGAGGCCTGGTCGAGATTGAACTCAGCCCCTCCGTGGTGCAGTTGGCTGGATATAACGGGACAGCAAATGACCCGGCGGTTGAGGGCGATGCCTCCAGCGGTTGGGCTGAAGCGGGCAGCACGTTTGTCCGGTCGCGCTCCGCGACTGGCAGTAACCCGCAATGGAAGACGCAGCTGTTTCTCCATTTCGATCTGAGTGCGATTCCGGCGGGATTTTCAAGCGCACGGTTGCGCATTCACCAGAACAACCGGCTGAATACTCAATACAGTGCCGATCTTCAGGTGGCTCGCGTGACCGAGGGCTGGGATAGTTCCGTCGGAAACTATCCCGTCTATGACAGCACCGGGGTTGCGGATGCGCTGGTGTTTGGCAACAACAGTGACTTCGGTACAGCAATCGACGCATCCGGATTCTTTAGCGGTACGGTCGGAGTCCCGGGTACGGATGAAGGGTTTGATGTAACGTCTCTTGTGGAGGGCTGGTTCAATGGGTCCATCTCCAACTGCGGGTTGCGCGTGGCATTCGACGAGGAGGCTTTAGTCGGCGCGGCTTTTTCCGAAACCGATGATCCAGCCACCATCAGCCAGAATGAGGCGCTACAACTGATCCTGTCTGTGAACTCGGCTTCGCGGGCGGATGTGGATAGCGACGAGGACGACTTGTTGGACAGCTATGAAATGGATCATTTCGGGAACCTGGATCACGGCGGCGGAGACGACAGCGATAACGACGGCGTGATCAACTTTGTTGAACAGTCGCTCGGGAGCGATCCGAGCACGAACGCTTCGCTTCCGGTGATCCAGCTGTTCACGACCAACGCGGCAGATGTCGCATTGAGCTATCACCGCTATAACAAGGCAGGGTTGGGGGTTGAGGTGCTGGTTTCCGAGGATATGACGGAATGGACGGATTTCACCCGATTCTATCAGGTCGCGGATCCCGCGCCTGCCAGCGAACTCGGTGATGGGTACGACAAGGTCTTACTGCAACCCGTGTCCACGCTGCCGGGACAATTGTTCTATAAGATCCACATCCATACTTACACGGATGAGTGAGTAGGCTCTTGTATATGATAATACGTAAATTGGAAAATCAGTCTGGTCATTCAGGAAAAGGTTAAAATAGCTGATCGGAGAAGGAATGTCCGGTTCAGAGTGGGTATCTAGGCGGTGTTTTAAATGGATCTCCCCGCCGGGTCGGAAGCGCTGGTAACTTTCCTCTGCAATGACAAAGGAGAAGGTGGCGTCGGAAATAGGGCCAGCACTTTCAGAATAACCAGTTGTAAAAGGAGTATTTATGGATAAGCGGATTCTAGGAGCGGGTCTCGTGCTGCTGACAACGGTGCAGGTGTGGGGCTACGGCGAAGCGAAACGAAAGCTGAATGATTATCGGGCCAAGCTGATAACCGAATCGGCTAGCGAGCTGATCGGGCAGGCCACTGCGCCGGAGTCGGTGGACACGCTTTGGTACCGGCAACCGGCACGGAACTGGAACGAGGCGCTGCCGATCGGCAACGGGCGTCTGGGTGGTATGGTGTATGGCGGCATCAGCCGGGAATGGATCCAGTTGAACGAGGATTCGCTCTGGTCGGGAGCGGCGATCGACTACTACAAACCGAATGGTCCCGCCGTGATAAAGCAGGCCCGGGAGATGATTTTTGCGGGCAACTACGCCGGTGCCGAAAAGCTGATCCAAAGCAAGTTTCTCAGTCCTCGTTTTCCTTCGGGCACCCATACGTATCAAATGCTGGGCGATCTGGAGTTGACCTTCCAACCTTTGGAAAAAGTGAAGAACTACCGCCGGGACCTGGATCTCGATCAGGCAGTCGCGCGGGTTCAATATGAAGTGGATGGGGTTAACTATCTGCGCGAAATTTTTTCCAGTCCTGTGGACGAAGTCATTGTGGTGCGCATCAGTGCTGATCAACCCGGCAAGGTGGCGTTCGATGCCGCGTTGC
This sequence comes from Pontiellaceae bacterium B12227, assembly GCA_029432775.1. Lineage (GTDB taxonomy): Bacteria > Verrucomicrobiota > Kiritimatiellia > Kiritimatiellales > Pontiellaceae > Pontiella. Next base: position 97,217 of record JAROAZ010000025.1, read on the forward strand.
AGCGTAAGTTTCATGCCGACATTAAAGCCGTAGGCAACGACGGGATCGTCATGTCCGGCAAATGCCAAAGCACCGTAAAGAAAACCAGGCCTTCGGGGGCAGAGGGCGTTCAATATGCGGCGCACTTGAAAGTCATTCCCCAGGGCGGATCGGTGAAGGCCGAGAATGGAAAGCTGAAGGTTGCGGGTGCCGACTCGGCGCTGGTTTTCATTACGGCGGCGACCGATTTTCGGGGTGCAGACCCGTTGGCGCTCAGCCGGAAACAATTGGCTGATGCGGCAGGTAAAAAATATCCGGATCTCCTGAAAGATCATGTGGCGGAACACCAGCGCCTATATCGTCGAGTAAAACTGGATCTGGGCGGCGACGATGCGGCACAGCGGCCCACTGACGAACGGTTGGATGCGCTTGAAGAGGGCGGGGCACCGGATCTTCAGCTCACTACGCTTTACTTCAATTTTGGGCGTTATCTGATGATTTCCAGTTCCCGTCCGGGCGGAATGGCGACCAATCTGCAGGGCCTCTGGGCCGAAGGCTATAAGCCGCCGTGGAATGCCGATTATCACATTAACATCAACATTCAGATGAACTATTGGATGACACAACCGTGCAACCTGGCCGAATGCCACGAACCTTTTTTTGATTTTATTGAATCGCTGGTGCCGAGCGGTCGCAAAACGGCCCGCACCCTGTTCGATTGCGACGGCTTCGTGGCGGGGCACACTTCCGATATCTGGGGCAATGCCTGGCTGTTCGGAAACAATCGCTATGGCATGTGGGTCACAGGCCCGGCCTGGTGCATTCGTCAGTTCTGGGAATACTGGCTCTTTAGCGGCGATCGCACATTCCTGGAGGAGCGGGCCTATCCGTTGATGAAGGAATCGTGCGAATTTTTCGTAGATTTCCTGGTGGAAGATCCAAAGACTGGAAAGCTGGTATCGGGTCCGACCACGTCACCGGAGAACAATTTCAAAGCGCCGGATGGAGCAAAAAAAGCGTGCCTGTCCATGGGCCCCGCCATGGATCAACAGATTATCTATGAGCTGTTCACACATACCATCCTGACATCGGAAATCCTGAACAAAGACGAGGCATTTCGCCAGACACTGAAAGACCTCCGATCGAGATTGGCCGATCCCGTGAAGGTCGGTGCAGACGGTCGTGTTCTGGAATGGCAGGAAGGGCTGGTGGAAGTCATGCCGGATCACCGGCATATCTCGCACCTCTATGCGCTGCATCCCTCCTGGCAGATCTCTCCCGGTACCACGCCGGAATGGGCGGCCGCCGCCCGTAAAACGATTGATCATCGTTTGGCCAGCGGCGGTGCAGGGACCGGCTGGAGCCGCGCGTGGACCATTAACTTTTTTGCCCGTCTGCTGGATGGTGATAAATGTGCCGAAAATATTCAGGCCCTATTTGTAAAATCTACGCTGCCCAATCTGCTGGATGTACATCCTCCGTTCCAGATCGACGGCAACTTTGGGGCCACGGCCGGGATTGCCGAAATGCTGCTGCAGTCGCACGAGGAGGCCAATGAGGGAACTCCGACGATTGTTCTACTACCCGCATTGCCGAAGGTCTGGGCGGATGGCTCGGTTAAAGGATTGATGGCGCGCGGCGGTTTTGAGATCGAACTGACCTGGAAAAACGGTGCGCTCACATCGGCAAGTCTGCTGTCGAAGCGGGGCAGTTCATGCCGGGTTCGCTATGGCGAAAAAGAGATTACGCTGAAAACCGAAGCGGGCAAAAGCTACGACCTGCCAGTGCGTAAGAACCCTTAACCCCCGTGACAATTAGTGATGATTAGTGGTTTGAAAACAGTAGGGATAAAACGAAAGAAATGGTTGTTGAAAGGTTTGCTGGCCCCTGGCCCCTAGCCTGTGATGCCCGGTGTGGCGTGATCGCGTCACATGACAATTGATGAACAGATGGTAACGTGGTGTGTCTTTTTTTGTAAAAGAAGTTTTCTCGAACCCGCCAATGACAGAATGGATGAATGATATGAAAAAAACGATTGGAATACTTTTGGGGCTGGGCCTCGCCTGCGGCGCAAACGCTGCGATCCTTGCCGGCTATGATTTCAGCAGCAGTAAATCCGCTACGACGGTGGCTTCCGGAGCCAGCGCCGGTGCGGTTACAGCCGCGGGGGGAGCAGCGAACAATTATAATATTGTGACGAGCATCGGCGACAATACGGGATTCGCGGCCAGCGGAACCGCTTTTGGTTCGACCGCCGCCGGCTGTATTAGCTCTACGAGTGAGGGGTGTACCGCAACGGATCTCGCCGGTGCGATTTCTGACGGTGATTACTACACGGTTACCATCACGGCGGATGTGGCCGGGACGCTTGATCTGACCGGATTCTCGATTGATAAGGCGGTTAGAACGAATTTTATTGCCAGGGTTGCGAACGAGTGGAACGTTTGTGCCAAGGTGAACGGGGATGCGAGCGCCTGGAGTACGACTGATGCGCTGATAGCCTCCATGACGACCACCACCTCAGAGAGCCTCTCGCCTTTTGAGAGCACGTTTATCGACCTGTCCACGGGTTCATCGTTCGGAACAACCTTCCAGGGATTGGATTCTGTCGAGTTCCGTATTTATGTGTGGGGTGCGAGCGGGGCTTCCTATTCCAATGCCCAGCGGACGGATCAAATTGTGGTTGAAGGCTCGGTTCCGGAAGCGCCGGAGCCGCCCGAAACGGTGTACAGCTCGGACACCGTGTTTAACCTGGCAAAATACCAATCCCGTTCTGCCGATTCGGCCAACAGCAGTTCGACACCGAAACAGTACGGCAACGACGGCTTTGTGACGCAGGAAAACCGCTGGGTCAGCGATAGTACCGGCTCGCACTGGTTTGAAGTGGAGCTGGCGGTGCCGATGGAAATCGGCAGTGCACACCTCTACAGCGGGGACACGTCAAACGGCGGCCTCTCGGACTTTGTGTTGCAATACTACAACGGTTCCAGCTGGACTGATATTGCGGGAACCTCTTTTTCGGGGATTGGGCTGCGGGAGCAAAACCTGTCGTTTGACGCTCCTGTTACTGCGCAGCGGTTCCGCCTAACCACGACCGATGTCACGGCCCGCATCCGGGAGTTGGCGCTCTATCCGCCGACCTCAGACGGGCTGCCGGTTCGGTTCGGCATGGATCTGGATCTGAATGTTGCGAAAATGCGGCAGTTTGCTTATTCCTCCGTGGACGGCGTCAACTATCCCGGGCTGGCGATCGACGGCTATGTCGACGATTCCTCCGCCTGGGCCAGTACCGACGCCGCCGGCCCGCACCAGTTTCAAGTGCATTTCCCGGAGGACAATAATACTTCGCAGAGCGAGCTGATCCGCGGCATCCATCTGTATTCCGGTTTTGAAGGGCAGCCCGCAACGGTAATGGAAGATTTTACGGTGGAATATCACAACGGCTCCGCCTGGGTCGCCTTTTCCGGCGGCACGGTATCGGGCAACACCAACGAAAACCTGAGCCTTTGGTTCGATACGGCGGTCGCGGCCGCCAAAGTCCGCGTCTATACCACTGACTCCAAGCAGGCGGTGATCCGCGAGCTGGTGGTGTTTGCTGAAAACGACGGCGACGAATATCCGCTCTGGACCGATGCGCTGAACCAAGCGCCGCCGGCCAACCATTTCATGGAGTATGAGAACGACTACCACAGCATTGAAAACCGTTCCAATGGTTGGAACCTTTCAACTTCGGCCAATGGATCAGCCATCACAACCAGCGAACCGCAGTTCCAGGTGCTGTATAATTTCGGAACCGACACGTTCCGTCTGCGTAGCAGGGAGACCGAACGCTGCTTCGAGGTTTCGCTGGCATCGACCAACGAAGGCGCGGCGATTGTGGAGGGCGACTATTCCTCCATGCCGCATCAGCGCTGGCGTCTGGCAGATGCCGGTGACGGCGAGCATGTCAAAATTGTGAATGCCTGGAGCGGGCTGGTGCTCGGGCTGGAAGGCACCAATGTGGTACAGGTCGCCGACGGTTCCGAGTTTTCCAAACATTGGAAAATCAACTATGAAACCCATTTCCCGAAAAAAGGTCAGGCGTCGCATTTCCATTTCAGCTTTATGTACCAAGCCAGCTGGGCCTACCGCTGGACCTGGTCGAATGAAAATGATCTGGAGTACGGTCAGTATTACCCGATGCAAAACGGCAGCATGAGTTCCGCTACGCCCGGTATCCTGCCTTATCAGCCGGGATGGTATGGACGCGCCAACTGCACTGTTGCAATGGGATTCAACGAGCCGGATAACAAGGATCAGGCAAATATGGAGGCAGAAACTGCCGTGTATCAATGGCCCCGTATGGAGCGTATGCGTCTTCCTCTTCTGGGACCCAATCCAGACGGTCTCAATAATACCTGGCGTCAAGACTATGAAGCGCTCGCTCAGGAGCAGGGGCTCCGTTCCGAATATATGGGCATGCACGAGTATGAACCGCTGGGAGCTTCTACCGGTAGCCCGTCCACGCTCTTCAGCCGCATGCAGACGCTGTACAATGCATATGGCAAGGATATCATGTTGACCGAGTTTGCCGTCCGCGACTTCGCTGGAGATAAAACTACCTGGAGCCGCAACCATGTCTACAACTGGCTGGCGGAATTCATGTGGCGTGCCGAAGGCGTGGAATATCTCAAGGGCTGGTCGATCTTTGAGTTTGGAACGGGCGGAGATCCGACGACGACGGATGCCTGCGCAGCGAGTCAATTGCCCACCGAGATGAATTCCCCGAAGCTTTGTCTGCACTACAACAATGATTCAACAAACCCCGGCTACGAAGATCTGACCGAGTGTGGCCTGCTGCTCGCCGGCTGGGATGGGGTCGATGAGGTGGTGAATGACAAACCCTATATTATTCACAATAAAGGGATCTATTTGCGTCTGATCGATGATCCGTCTTTAAGCACTGTGACCACCGCCGATATTCTGAATACAGACCAGACCGAACAGTTTATGCTGGTCGAAGCTGCTGGCGGGTCCATTTATATTGAAGGCCTCAGTTCAGGTCGCCGTCTTTCGTGCGACGGTTCTGCTGTCGGACTGGCAGCTGCCGGCTCTGCGGATGACAGTGTTAAATGGGAACTGACCGCATACCAGCACGGCTGGTACTACATTGACCATCCTTCGACCGGAACGCGCCTGCGTATTACCGGTGAGAACGCAATCGATGTTGTGGCCGATTCGACGGCTGCCGATAACGTACGCTTCCGCTTTATTGTTCCCGCCGTAGAATTCGAAGCTCCGGCTGAGGCAGAGGGCAACGTGTTGGTCGGTTACGATTTTAACGCGTCCAGTTCGTCTCCGAATGCTCCAAGCATGATCGCGTCGAGTGTGTCTGCAAGCTCACTGAGCTCTCCGATGACTGTCGCCCCCAGTGCCGGGTTTGGTGACACCAGTGGTCTGGATGGAACAGGAGTCGCCTTTGGCAGTGTAGATGAATTGGGTGCCATGGGAATCAGTGTCGATGATGCGCCGACTGCCAGTTTTGCCGCTGCGGTCGCCGGAGACGATTATGTGTCGTTCACGGTGACTCCGGAGAATGGCCAGTCCCTGGTGTTGTCGAGCATCTCATTTAAGGCGATCAAGCGAAATGCCGGTTCGGTGGATGAATATGCCGTAACCGATGGTTCGGGCACGATGATTGGAAGTGCGGTCATCGCGACCACTGTGGGTGGAGCAGCCGATATCTACGACAGCTTTGTCATCGATCTCGCCGGTACGGCGTATGAGACCCTCTCTGCCGCTACCGAATTCCGCATCTATGCCTGGGGGCCGGGGACAACCTCGCCATGGGGCACTGCGGCGGCGATTGATAAAGTGGTGCTGCGTGGTGGTGCCAGCACGACGCCGACCGCCATTGCGCAAAGCGTAGAAACCCCGGAATACACGCCGGTGGATATTACGCTGACCGGAAGCGATGTAGAGGGAGACCCCTTGACCTTCATCGTGGCCTCCGGTCCGGCCAACGGCACATTGAGCGGCACCGCTCCGGATCTGACCTATACGCCGGACAGCGACTTCCGGGGTGCCGACTCTTTCACCTTTACGGTGAATGATGCCAGTTCCACCAGTACACCTGCAACGGTATCGATTTCGGTGCTGTACGGCGAGCTGAACACGATTGTGTATAATTTTGAGGATGCGGGAAAAATTGTCGATGGTACCTACGAAACGGCGAGCGATTCCTATACAGGCGCAGACAGTAATACCCTGGCGGGCGTCACGGCCAGTGCATTCACCCTGACGGATTCGAGGAACCAGGGAACCATCGGAGGTAGAAGTGCAACTACCGGCGTGACCGGCGGCACGATCGGCGGATCGACCCGTGCCGGGCTCTCGGCAAATGCCGCCGATGCAAACAGCCTGCATGCCATGTCCTTCTCCGTGGATATTCCAGCGAATGTTATCGTGGACTTGCCTCAGGTCAGCTTCCAGTACGGGCATTATACGGTCAATGATGATAGCAGTTTGATGTGGTACCTGAAGGTGATCGAGGGAACTACCACCAACGAGTACAGCCGTGGATCGGTCTGGAATGATGCGACGGCGGGCTATGAGAATGATCCTGAGGGTGTCGCCACGGTAGCACTAACGGGCATGACGGATCTGACCGATACCACCGTCACCTTTATCTGGGGCTTTTCCGGTCAAAGAGGAAACCACATATACAATCAATCCAACTGGATGGACGATATTGTGCTGAGCGGAACGTCCAGAGCCATTGAGCCGGTCGTTAGCGCATCCGTTTCCGGCGGATCGATGATTATGTCCTGGGAGGGCGGCGGTAGCTACAACGTGCTGACCAATGCCTACCTGATGAA